>NZ_JAHBAY010000006.1:0-300000 GCF_018499875.1 Kineosporia corallincola
CCGGGCAACGCGACCAGAACAGCGCCCCACGACGCCACACACCCGGGCCCGAGCCCGGAAGAGGTCGTCGTGGCACGCGGTGGGCTGACCCGGAAACGGCGCGGCGGGGTCAAGGCCGCGCGCCGGGCCGCGGATCGGGACCGCGGTGTCCGAGCCGCGGTATCGGAGCCGCGGTATCGGAGCCGCGGTATCGGAGCCGCGGTATCGACACCGCCCTGCCGGGCCCGCGGCCGGGAATGACCGGCGGTGCAGGAACCCGGCCAAAACCCGGGCAGCGGTGCGAGCCCACCATCGCGGAGAACGGCGCACAGAACGGCCGGCAGAACGGCCGCGGCCCGCCACCGGACAACACGGTGGCGGGCCGCACGCATGCGTTCAGCGACGTGGCCGCGTCAGCTCAAGCGAAATGCCAGAGCAGACGCGGCTATTCGCGGGGTTCGGCGAATCAGCGACGTCCCTTGCGCCGGGACGCGCGGCGGCTGGCCCGGTTGGCGGGGTTGCCCTCTTCATCGACCGGAGCCGCGGACACCTGGCCCTGGTTGTTCTCCTGGTGCACCTCGACCCCACCACCGACGTCCTCGCTGGGAGCGCTGTACTGGAGCTGGGCGGGCCGCTGCTGCCCGGCGACCAGGCCCTTGGCCACGAGAACGGGGGCGTCCTTGCTGAGCCCTTCTTCCTCCGCCGGCTGCTGCACCTCGACCTCGACGTGGAACAGGTAGGCGATCGACTCCTCCTTGATCGCCTCCGTCATCGCCTGGAAGAGCTGGTAGCCCTCGCGCTGGTACTCGACCAGCGGATCGCGCTGGGCCATGGCCCGCAGGTGGATACCTTCCTGGAGATAGTCCATCTCGTACAGGTGCTCACGCCACTTACGGTCCAGCACCGAGAGCACGACACGCCGCTCCAGCTCGCGCAGCGTGGCCTCGCCCAGCTCTTCCTCACGCTTCTGGTACGCCAGCCGGGCGTCCGCGGTGAGCTCCCGCACCAGGATGTCCTGCGTGATGGAACCGCGCTCGCCGACCTCCTCGATGACGTCTTCGAGGGTGATGGTGGCCGGGTACAGCCGCTTCATCTCCGTCCACAGCTGCTCGAGGTCCCAGTCGTCGGCGAAGCCCTCGGCGGTGGCGGCGGTGATGTAGCTCTTCAGCACGTCGTCGATGAAATGGCCGATCTGCTCGTCCAGTTCGGCGCCCTCGAGAACCCGGCGGCGCTCGCCGTAGATCACCTCGCGCTGGCGGTTGAGCACGTCGTCGTACTTGAGCACGTTCTTGCGGATCTCGAAGTTGCGGGACTCGACCTGGCTCTGAGCGCTCTGGATGGCCCGGGTCACCATGCGCGACTCGATCGGGATCTCGTCGGGCACCTTGGCCGCGGTCAGGAACGACTCGACCATGCCCGAGTTGAACATGCGCATCAGGTCGTCTTGCAGCGAGAGGTAGAAACGGCTCTCGCCCGGGTCGCCCTGACGGCCGGAACGACCGCGCAGCTGGTTGTCGATACGCCGGGACTCGTGCCGCTCGGTGCCGAGCACGTACAGACCGCCGAGCTCGACGACCTCCTCGTGCTCGTCCTTCGTGGACTGCTTGGCCGCCTCCAGCGCCTCCGGCCAGGCCGCCTCGTACTCCTCGGCGGTCTCGACCGGGTCGAGGCCACGCTGCTTGAGCTGAGCGACGGCGGTGAACTCGGCGTTGCCACCGAGCATGATGTCGGTGCCACGGCCGGCCATGTTGGTGGCGACGGTGACGGCGTTCTTGCGGCCGGCCTGGGCCACGATGGCGGCCTCACGCTCGTGCTGCTTGGCGTTCAGCACCTCGTGCGGAACCTCGGCCTTGCGCAGCAGCTCGGAGAGGTGCTCGCTCTTCTCGACGCTGGTGGTGCCGACGAGGACGGGCTGACCGGTGGCGTGCTTCTCGGCGATGTCTTCGACCACCGCGTCGAACTTGGCCTCTTCGGTCTTGTAGATCAGGTCGGACTGGTCTTTCCGCTGCATCGGCCGGTTGGTCGGGATGCTGACCACGCCGAGCTTGTAGATCGACATCAACTCGGCCGCCTCGGTCTGGGCGGTACCGGTCATGCCGGAGAGCTTGTCGTACATCCGGAAGTAGTTCTGGAGGGTGATCGTGGCGAGCGTCTGGTTCTCGCTCTTGATCTCCACGCCCTCCTTGGCCTCGATGGCCTGGTGCAGGCCCTCGTTGTAGCGGCGGCCGGCGAGGATACGACCGGTGTGCTCGTCGACGATGAGCACCTCACCGTTCGTGACCACGTACTCCTTGTCGCGCTTGAACAGTTCCTTCACCTTGACGGCGTTGTTCAGGAAACCGATCAGCGGCGTGTTGACGCTCTCGTAGAGGTTGTCGATACCGAGGTGGTCCTCGACCTTCTCGATACCGGTCTCCAGCACACCCACGGTGCGCTTCTTTTCGTCGACCTCGTAGTCCTCGTCGCGCTGAAGGATGCGCGCGAGCTTGGCGAACTCGACGTACCACTTGGTGGGCTGGTCGGCCGGGCCGGAGATGATCAGCGGGGTGCGGGCCTCGTCGATGAGGATCGAGTCCACCTCGTCGACGATCGCGAAGGCGTGACCGCGCTGCACCAGGTCGTCTCCGCTCCACGCCATGTTGTCGCGCAGGAAGTCGAAGCCGAACTCGTTGTTGGTGCCGTAGGTGATGTCGCAGGCGTACGCCTCACGGCGCTGCGCGGGCGTCATCTGCGACAGGATGTTGCCGACCGACAGCCCGAGGAACCGGTGGACGCGGCCCATCAGGTCGGACTGGTACTCGGCCAGGTAGTCGTTGACCGTGATGACGTGCACGCCCCCGCCGGCCAGAGCGTTCAGGTAGGCCGGTGCGGTGGCGACCAGGGTCTTGCCCTCACCGGTCTTCATCTCGGCGATGTTGCCGGAGTGCAGTGCCGCGCCACCGACGAGCTGCACGTCGAAGTGCCGCTGGCCGAGGGTCCGCTTCGCCGCCTCGCGCACGGTGGCGAACGCCTCGGGCAGCAGCGCGTCGAGGCTCTCGCCGTCGGCGAACCGCGCCTTGAAACGCTCGGTCTCTTCCCGCAGCTCCGTGTCGCTCAGCCGGACGAAGTCATCCTCGAGCGCGTTGACCTGCGCGGCCTGGTTCTGAAGCCGCTTCAGGGTGCGGCCCTCACCGGCTCGCAGCAGCTTCTCGACGATCTTCACCACGGGGCGCTCTCCCAAGTCCTTCAACCGTGCTTTGTGCGGCAGCGTTCGCTGCCGCTTCTAGGGCATGACGAACGGCGGTACCGCGCCGTGCCCACCATCGTAGACAGGCTTGGGAGCCAAACGTGTTTGCTGTACCCAGGTTCATCGGTCAGGCTCGCTGGTGTGCCCGGTCTGTCGTCGTCGTCCAGCAGTCTTGTCCCCCAGCTCACCGACGGTTTGGTGACTCTGCGCGAACTGCGTGACGACGATGTGGACACGATCGTGGCCTATTGCAACGACCCGGCCATGGAGCGCTGGACCACGGTGCCCTGGCCGTACCGCCGCGAGCACGCCGTGGAGTACGTGGTCGCCGGCCGCCGTTCCTGGGCTGAGGGGTCCCGGTTCGACTTCGGCATCGAGTACGAGGGCCGGCTGGTCGGCGCCGTCGATCTGCGCCGACCGGTGCTGCCCGCCCTGGCCGAGATCGGTTTCGCGCTGGCTCCTCAGGCCCGCGGGCGCGGGCTGATGGCCCGCGCCCTGCGGCTGGTGCTGCCCTGGGGCGCCCGGCAGGGCATCGAGGTGGTGCAGTGGCGCGCCAACGCCGGCAACTGGGCCAGCCGACGTGCCGCCTGGTCGGTCGGTTTCACCGTGCAGGGCACGCTGCCCGGTCTGCTGGAGCACCGCGGCACGATCGTGGACGGCTGGCTGGCCTCGATGCGGCTGACCCCCGGCGCCCCGTTACTGCCCGCCCACCCCTGGTTCGACCCGGTCACCGTCACCGGGCACGCGGTGCGGTTGCGCGCGGCGCGCGACAGTGACGTGCCGCGCTTCGTGCAGGGGCTGTCCGACCCGGAGTGCCGCTGGTGGCTGCCGGGCATGCGGGACAAGGCGTTCACCGACGAGGAGGCCCGGGCGCAGCTGCGCCGCAACCGTGAGAACGAGGCCACCGGGAAGTCCCTGAGCTGGGTGGTCACCGACGCCGACCGGGACGTGATGCTCGGCGAGGTGGTGGTGTTCATCCACAGCCAGCGCGACGGGCAGGGCGAGGTCGGCTACTGGATGCATCCTGAGGGACGCGGACGGGGCCTGGCCACCGAGGCCGCCTTCCTGGCCGCCCGGCACGCCCTGCTCCCCCTCGACGAGGGCGGCCTGGGCTGGGCCAACGTGGGCCTGCGGGCGAGCGTGGACAACGTGGCCTCGCGCCGGGTGGCGGAGAAGGCCGGGTTCCGGCCGGCCGGGACCGAGCGCGGCATCCGCCGGCCGCCGGACGACAGCCCCCGTGTCGACCTGGCGCGGTACGACATGATCCCCGGCGACCTGGCCGGCCTCGACATCCCCGGGCGCCGATGAGCCGCCGGCGTCAGCCGGAACCGTCGCTGGCGGACGGTCACCGGCTGCGTCCCTGGGCCACCGCCGACGCCCCGGCGATCACGCTGGCGATGCGGGACCCGCTGGTCCGGCGATACGCCTCGCACCTGCTCGACGACCGCGACGTGGCGCTCGGCGCCATCCACACCTGGAACGGCCAGTGGCCCGAGGGCACCGGTGCCGCCTGGGCCCTGATCGGGCCGGACCGCGCGGTGCTGGGCCAGATCCGCTTCGGGCTGGTCGACGAGGGCCTGGGCACCGGCTCGGTGGGCTACTGGCTGGTGCCCGAGGCCCGGGGCCGGGGGCTGGCCTCACAGGCCGTGGCCCGGGCGAGCACCGTGGTGTTCAACCGCCTCGGCTGGCACCGGATAGAGCTCTACCACGCCGTGGAGAACGACCGTTCCTGCGCCGTGGCCCGCCGGGCCGGCTACCCGCTGGAGGGCGTGATGCGCGAGGCCATGCTCTACCCGGACGACGAGCGGCGTTCCGACGAGCACCTGCACGCCCGGCTGGCCTCCGACCCCGATTGAGGACGACGGAACACCCGGACCCCACCTACCCCCGGAACAGTTCGGCCAGCGCCGGGCCGAGCTCCCCCTTCGGCTCCGCCGTGACACCGTCCAGCTCCAGCCAGCCCGCCATCAGCCGCAGCTCGTCGGCCAGTTCACCGATGACGGCCTCGGCGGGCACCCCGGGCTCGGCGTAGGCGGCCCGCACCAGCAGCCGCCCGCCCCCGCCGGGCGCCCGGTCGGCCTTCAGGTCGACGCGCCCCACCAGCTGCTCACCGAGCAGGAAAGGCAGCACGTAGTAACCGAACTCGCGCTTGGCGGCCGGGGTGTAGATCTCCAGACGCAGGCGGAAGTCCCAGAGCACCTCGGTGCGCGGGCGTTCCCAGACCAGCGAGTCGAACGGGCTGAGCAGGGCCCGGGCCGTGATCCGGCGCGGGATGCGGGCGTCCGGGTGCAGGTAGGCCTGCCGCCCCCAGCCGTCGACCGTCACCGGCAGCAGTTCGCCGGCGTCGACCAGATCCCGGACGGCGGCCTGGGACTCGGCCGGTTTCAGCCGGAAGTAGTCACGCAGGCAGCGTTCGGTGGCCACACCCATGGCCCGGGCCGCGATACGCACCAGTTCGCGGCGGGCGTCTTCCGGGTCGGGGTCGGGCGCCGCTGACACCACCGACGGCAGCACCCGGCCGGGCAGCGCGTAGCGGCGCTCGAACTGCTGGGTGCGGCCGGCCGAGGACAGCTGACCGGCCCAGAACTGGAACTCCACGGCGCGTTTCACGTCGCTCCAGTTCCAGCCCCACTCGCCGGTGCGCTCGCGGGGCCGGGTGTCGCCGATGTGCCGCTCGACGGCGGCGGCGGTCAGCGGGCCGTGCCGGTCGACCACCTCGAGCACCTGGTCGAGCAGATCGGCGCGGTCGCGGGCGATGCGCTGCATGCCGCCCCAGGCCTCGTGGGCGGCGCGGTCCATGCGCCAGCGCAGCAGGCGATGGGTCTGCGGGGCGATGAAAGACGCCTCGTGGGCCCAGTACTCGACCAGCCTGCGGGGTGCGTTGCCGGAAGCCTTGTCGAGCAGCGGACGCGGGTAGTCACCGAGCCTGCTGAAGACCGGCAGGTAGTGGCTGCGCGAGAGCACGTTGACCGAGTCGATCTGGAGGACGCCCACGGTGTCGACGACCCGCTGGAGATGCCGTGCGGTGATCGGCCCGGACGGCCGCGCGACGCCGAAGCCCTGGGCCGCCAGCGCGATGCGACGGGCCTGGGCCAGGCTCAGTCGCTCGCGCGCCGGCCGCCGCGGCGCGGCCCCGGACTCGCCGGGGCCGCCCGCACGCGAGCCGATGGCCTGGGTGGTGGGGACAGGAGAGGTCAGGCCGGGGCGGCGGCCTGGGCCTCCGCGTCGACCGCCAGTCGGATCACGCCGTAGTTCCACCCGCGCCGACGATAGACCACCGAGGGCTTGCCGCACGCGGCATCGACGAACAGGTAGAAATCGTGACCGACGAGTTCCATCTCGTAGAGCGCCTGGTCGATGGTCATCGGGTGCGCCGGATGGTCTTTCGTGCGGATGACCACCGGGCTGTCGGCCAGCGTCTCGGCGCCCTCGGGCAGGTTGGCCCAGTCCATCGAGTCGGCGAAGCCGTCGATCTCCTCCGCCGCGTCGTCGAGCGGCGAGCGGGTCTTCGTGGCGGTGCCGTTCAGCGCCTGGCCGTTGAGCGGCGCCTCGACCGGGCGCTCGGCCAGCGCGATGCCGGTGTGGGCGATGGCCGAACCGGCCCGCCCGGCGTCGCCGGCACCCACGCCCCGCACCGAGGCGGGGGCGTGCCGGCCGTGGTGCACCTTTTTGCGGTCGGCGTTCCGGCGCAACCGCTCGAGCAGCTTGCCGAACGCGATGTCGAGCGCGGACAGCTCGTCCTGACCGCAGGCCTCGGCACGGATCACCGGCCCGCGGTCACGCACAGTTATCTCGACACGCTCACATTGACTGGACTGACGCGGATTCCGCTCGTGGGACAGCTCGACGTCGATGCGAAAGGCGGTGGGACTCAGCTGGGAAACCTTGCCCAGCTTCTCCTCGGCGATGCGCCGGAAACGGTCCGTAACCCCAACGTGCCGACCAGTAATCACGATGTCCACGAAGAATCCTCCTGTAGCTGTTGCTACGCCTCATGTGCCAGACCGAACGGAGGGCGGTCTCGATAGGTTCCGGTTCGGCCGGGAAATGGCACGGGCGCCAGAGCATTGGTGGGGAATCGCTGACGGGGAGCCAGCTACTTCTTGACATCCTCCTTCCTGCATTCCGCGCGGAATTCGGCGCGGAGGGCGGAAGCGGCGACCCGGAGATCGCCGTCTGACGAGGCTAGAGCAGGTATTCCGATGTGGATACCCCCTCTCGGCGTAATGTCACCGAGAGACTGCAAACCCCGATGACACGTGCACCCGCGCCGGTGAGGGCGCGGGCAGCTTCGGCCGCGGTGGCGCCGGTCGTGACCACGTCATCGAGGACGACGCATCCGCGTTGCAGGAGAGCAAAGCGCAGGCTCGGCCGGACGGCAAGTGCACCGGAGAGATTCTTTCGGCGCGCCCTCGCGGACAGTTCACCCTGATCCCGGACATCCCGCCGATGGGTGAGCACCTGGGCCACCCGCAGCCCGGCGGGAGAGGCTTCGTCCGCCCGGGCGTGTCGCCGGTCGTGCCGGGCGACCTCCCCGGCGGCGGACCGGGCGAGCGCCGCCACCAGGTCTCCGCCCCGCCGGCGGCTGGCCCCGCGCACCGAGGGAACCGGCACCACGAGCCAGGGTTCGGCAGGCCGGGGGCGACCCGACCGGGCGACGGACCGCGAGGCGGAGGCCCGGCAGGCGGTCAGCGCCGCCGCCAGCCCGATGCCGAACGGGCCGGTGAGATCGTGCCGCCCGCGCTCTTTCCAGGCCGGCACCAGCCGGGCGGCCGGGCCGGTGTAGGTGGTGGCACTCCAGACGCCCCAACCCGGGGGCCAGCCCACCATCGGCTGGAAGAAGGCCGGGCCGGTGACGGCACGCCGGCAGGTGGCGCACAGCGGCACGTCGGGCAGCCCGCACCCGGCACAGGCGACCGGCCAGACCAGCCCCCGGCCCAGCCGCCACAGGGCAGCCGGCCCGGTCTCCGGCGATTCCACCGGCGCCCCGGAGGAATTCAGCGCTTTCGTTGCGAAAACCATGATTCCACCCTGCCGCTCACAGCCCGCCCGGACCATCGGCCCGGCCGTTCTGTGGATAAGAACTTCATTGTGCTTACCTGTGGAATCTATGCCGGGAAGATCGGGCGCACCCGGGCCCAAGGACAGGAAAGTGAACAGCCTTCCGGCCCGCCCCCGCCGACGGGTCACCCGATCGGCCCAGTAATGCGGAGCGGCCTCCGAAATTGGGCCCGGCCGCTGCGATCACGAACAGATCAATAACCGGCCACGGACCCGGCCGCCAGGCAATTGAGGACGCAATCACGAACCGATAACGCAGCGTCGCCCTCCCGCGACCGGATCGGCCTGCGGAAATCCGTACCGCGGCAACGCCGTCCGGACTCACGTCGTCCACCATTGTTTCGGGTCACCCGGGGAAGGCGGGCCACCGGGCCGTGGAGATGCCGGCCCAGGACGGGCCGGACCGGCCCTGCGTCCCCTTCGACGTGCCCGCCACCATGGTGGAGGATCCGTTACCCACAGCGATCGTCTTCGCTCCCGCGACCGCCACGATGGGCTGGATCGTGCCCCCGATCTGGACCACCCAGGGCCGGTCCACGCTGGAGGAGATGGCCTCGTCGCCGGCGTTCGCCGCACCGGCCGCCCGCCGCCCGAGCACCGCCACGTGGTCGTCGTCCACCCAGGCCACGTCACGCACCGAGACCAGGTCGGGCACCAGGCCGGTGGGCTGGGTCAGCCGCACCGGCCGGCCGTTCTCGTCCCGCACGATGCCGGTGAGGAAGATGTGCGGCTCACCGCCGTCGGTGATGGCCAGGACCGCCCGGGTGCCGTCGCGGGAGACCCGCATGGCCTGCACGACGTACCCGTCCAGCCAGTCGGCCTCCACCTCGGCCTGCGCCTCCTCGATGCCCGACGAGGCCACCTGCGACACCTCGACCGCCTGCACGCCGGAGGCGCCCGCGACCCAGACCCAGCCGGTCGGGTCGAACGACGGCGCGGTGAGGTCCGTGCCGGTCAGCTGCACCGGGTCGTCTCCCTCCGCCTCGGCCACGAAGAGCCGCGACGCGTCGGCGGAGATCGCGGCGAACCAGGTGCCGTCGTAGGAGACGGCCGGGGAGATCAGGCCGTAGGTCCGGTCGAGCTGGTCGAAGGCGTCCAGGCCCTTCACCACCTCGTCGCCGTCCACCCCGATGCGGACCACCCGGCCCTTGGAGTCGATGCCCACCGCGGACCCGCTCACCGACGGGTTGACCACGGGGTCCGGCGCGGACTCCTCCGGGATGTTGTAGGTGACCCGGTCCACGGTGACCCGGACCGACGAGATCGTGCGCAGCTGACGCAGCGTGGTCTCCAGCTGAGCCAGCAGGAGCTGTCTCTCGCGGTCGTTGGCCAGCCGGGCCGGGCTGGTCAGGTCGACGGTGGCGACCCCGTTCTCGACCACCACCGCCGACACCGCCATCTCGGTGCCCACCGGCACGCTCGTCGCCACCGCGTCGGCCAGCCAGGCCGGCGGGCCCTCCAGCAGCGCGCGGGTCAGCGCGGTGGGCAGCTCGGGCGAGCCGGGCGCACTCGGGAACCAGTGCGTGTCGGGCACCAGGTGCTCGCCGGCGGCGTCCGGGAAGTAGACCGAGTACGGCTTGAAGGTGACGTTGAAGTCGTTGCGGGTGATCAGGATTCCGTCGTCGAGCGAGTTGATCCGCCAGTCGCCGTCGATCAGCACCAGGCCGAAGTAGTGCGGCTCGGTCTTCGTCTCCGGCGCGACCACGCCGTAGCGGCCGTCGCCGTCGACCGTGGCGATCGCCGGGGCGCGCACGACCACCTCGGCGACGTCCTGGTTGGTGTCGCTGCCGTCCGCACCGGCCGCGCCGGCCTCGGCGTCGGCCCTGGTCGACGGGCCCGGGGCGGCCGTGGCGGTGACCCCACCGGCCGCCGCCTCGGCACCCGGCGCGGCCGTGCTCGTGGGTGTCGGGCCGGCGGTCGCGGGGATCTCCTCACCCTTGGCCAGCTGCCGCGTGCTCAGGGTGTCGAGCGAACGGAAGACCGTGGCGGAGGCGTCGGGCCGCCACTCCAGACGGCGTTCCGGGCTGAGGAAGCTGCGGGCCACGGCGTGGTCGTCGCTGTAACCGGCACTCGCGGCGAGGAATCCGCGCACCACCTCGATCGGGCTCTGCCCGTTCTTCGGGCCCTCCGGCGCTAGCTGGAAGACGCCCTCCAGCGGGTCGTCGTTGACGACGTTGCCACTGATGACCGGCCCGTGATCGGGAATGGTCGCGCAGGACGTCAGCCCGAGCACCGTGACCAGGGCCAGGATCAGAGCCGGTGTGCGTCGTCCACCCGCCCTCACGACTGCCCCGATCCCACTCCGGGTTCCTCCAGCTGATCGTCGTCCAGTTCCTCCAGCTGCTCCTGGTCCTCCGGGGCCGCCGTGAGCATCGGCAGCCCCCCGGAGTCGGTGCCCAGGTGCGGCACCAGCGGCAGCGGCGAGCCGACCAGCAGGGCCCCCACCTGTTTCGGCAGGGTCAGGCGGAACACCGCGCCGACCCCCGGCTCGCCCCAGACCTGGAGCCAGCCGCCGTGCAGGTGCGCGTCTTCCTGCGAGATCGACAGGCCCAGGCCGGTTCCGCCGGTGGTGCGGGCCCGGGCCGGGTCGGCCCGCCAGAACCGGTTGAACACCATGCTGAGCTCCTCGGAGCTCAGGCCCACACCGTGGTCGCGCACCGCGATCGCCACCGCGTCGCTGGACTCCGCCACCTGCACCTCGATCGGCCGGCCCTCGCCGTGCTCGATCGCGTTGCCGACCAGGTTGCGCAGCACCCGCTCGACCCGGCGCGAGTCGACCTGCGCCACGCACGGCTGCAACGACAGCTGGAGCACGATCGTGCTGCCCTTGCGCTCGGCCAGCGGCACCAGGTTGTCGACCACCCGCTCGGCCAGTTCCCGGACGTCGACGGACTCGACGTCGAGCACCGCAGCCCCGGCGTCGAAGCGGCTGATCTCCAGCAGGTCGCCGAGCAGTGACTCGAACCGGTCGAGCTGCGTCTGCAACAGCTCGGCGCTGCGCCGCAGCACCGGATCGCCCAGCTCGTCACGGCTCTCGTGGATCACCTCGCTGGCCATCCGGATGGTGGTGAGCGGGGTGCGCAGCTCGTGCGAGACGTCCGAGACGAATCGGCGCTGCACCCGGGAGAGCTCTTCGAGCTGGTGGATCTGCCGTTCCAGGCCGGCCGCCATGCCGTTGAAAGCCCTTCCCAGCCGGGCGATGTCGTCTTGCCCGCGAACCTTCATCCGGCGGTCCAGGCGGCCCGAGGCAAGTTGCTCGGCGGTCTTGGCGGCGTGCCGGATCGGCGTCACCACCTGCCGGGTGATCACATAGGCCACGCCGCCGACCAGCAGCACCAGGCCCAGGCCGGAGGGCAGCAGGGTGCGCCGCACCAGATCGAGGATCTGGGTCTCGCGTTGCAGCGGGAACACGAAGTAGAGCTCGTAGTCGCCGGACAGCGGTACGTCGATGATCGTGCCCACGGCCAGCGCCGGCACCTCCTCGCCGTTCATCGGCACGGTGGTGATCTGCGACTGCTGCCGGCCCCGCGAGTTCACCGCGTCGCGCAGTGTCTGCGGGATCACGCTCAGCGGGACACCCGGCGTGGCCCGGTCCTTCAGCTCGGTCGGCTGGGTGGAACGCTGCGCCCGGCGCAGGATCACCTCACGGCTGTCGGTGCCCTCCGGCCCCTGCAACTGGGCCAGGAGGTCGTTGATGTCGCTCTCCTGGCGCGTGCTGTCCGGGTAGTCCGTGGCCGCGAGCACCGTGTTGGCCTCTTCGGTCAGGCTCGCCGCCTCGGCCGTCGCGGTGCGGGTGCGGGAATCGACCAGGCCGTCGCGGATCCGCATCAGCAGGAAGTTGCCGACCACCAGCACCACACCGAGGCCGAGCAGCATCGTGGTGGCGACCACCCGCAGCCGCATCGAGCGGCTCCAGCGGCGCCGGAGCGTGCGGAACAGCTTGCGGACACGCCACATGATCCCGTGCCGGACCTTGGCGACGAACCGCCGGACCGGTCCCCTCGGTTTCTGCGGGGCCTTCTTGGGCACGGCCTTCTTCGCGGGAGGACGCTTGCGCCCCGGGGCGCCCCTGGACGCCGGCCCGGCCTTTCCGGCCGGCTTCGGCTTTCCGGCCTGCCCGGGTTTTCCGGCCGGCTTCGGTTTCCCGGGAGGCTTCGGCCTGCCGGACGGCTCGGTGGACGACGGCCCCCCAGGCATCGGCTAGGCCGGCCCGGCCTTGTAACCGACCCCGCGCACGGTCACCACGATCTCCGGGCGCTCCGGGTCCTTCTCGATCTTGGAGCGCAGCCGCTGCACGTGGACGTTGACCAGTCGGGTGTCGGCCGCGTGCCGGTAGCCCCAGACCTGCTCCAGCAGCACCTCACGGGTGAACACCTGCCAGGGCTTGCGGGCGAGCGCGACCAGCAGGTCGAACTCCAGCGGGGTCAGCGAGATCACCTCGCCCGCCCGGCGCACCACGTGACCGGCGACGTCGATCGACACCTCGCCGATCTCCAGGGCCTCGGGAGCGGGCTCCTCGGTGCGCCGCAGCCGGGCCCGCACGCGGGCGACCAGCTCTTTCGGCTTGAACGGCTTGACCATGTAGTCGTCGGCGCCGGACTCCAGCCCGAGCACCACGTCGACCGTGTCGGTCTTGGCCGTGAGCATGACGATGGGGACGCCCGACTCGGCGCGGATCAGGCGACAGACCTCGATGCCGTCTTTCCCCGGCAGCATCAGGTCGAGCAGCACCAGATCGGGACGGGTGGCGCGGAAAGCCTCCAGCGCACCCGCTCCGTCGGCGCAGAAAACCGGCTCGAATCCCTCGCCCCGAAGGACGATCCCGAGCATCTCCGACAGTGCATTGTCGTCATCGACGACGAGAACCCGGCCTCTCATGCTGGACATGGTGTCAAACACTCCGGTCAAACACCGAAACGGGCTCAAGATGACAGGATGAACCTCTGAGCGAAGGTCGTCGTTGTCACCTTCGGCATGGTGCGTGTGTGGCGCTTGTGTGGTGCGGAGAAGCGACTGGGAGGGGTTGTCGGGTGTCCGAGCAACCAGGTGGGTGGGCGGTTCCCGGCGGCGACCCGGACAGGCGTCCCGGCCCACCTCCCGAGGGTTCCCCGGCAGAACCACAACAGGGGACGACGAACAGTCCCGGCTCCCCCTCGGGCCAGCAGCCCCCGGCCGGGTGGGGTCAGCAGCCAGGATGGAACGGGCAGGGCCAGGGTCAGCCCGGGTACGCGCCCCCGCCCGGCGCTCCCGACTGGTCAGGCGGCGGGCCGGGCGGGAACACCCAGCAGCCCTGGGCCTGGGGTTCCCCGCAACAGCCCCCGGCACCCGGCGGGCAGCAGCAACCCGGTGGCTGGAACGCACCGCAGCAGAACGGCTGGGGCGGTGGCTGGGGGCAGGCTCCGCACCAGGGTGGCTGGGGCGCGCCCCCACCGTCCGGCGGCTGGGGCAGCCCCACTCCCGGTCAGCCCGGCTGGCAGCGCGGCATGGGCCGCGGCGCGGGCATCATCCCGCTGCGCCCGCTGAGCATCGGTGAGATCTTCGACGGCTCGATCCGCGCCATCCGCTCGAACCCCCGCACCATGGTGGGGTTCTCCGCCCTGGTCGGCGCCGTGATCACGCTGCTCGGCACAGTGCCCCAGGCGATCGCGCTGAACACCTTCGCGAACAGCCCGCTGGGCACCGGCGAGACGGTCGAGACCTTCGACACCGCCGACCTGGCCGAGCTGATCAGCGCGGGCGGCCTGTCGGTGCTGGTCGGCCTGGTGCAGTCGCTGCTGTCCACCACCATCATCACCGGCCTGCTGATCGTGGCGGTCGGCGCGGCCGTGCGCGGCGAGGCGCTGGCCCCCGGTGAACTCTGGCGCCGGGCCCGCGGCCGGATGTGGGCGGTGCTGGGTCTGGCCCTGCTGCTGCTCGTGCTGGCCCCGCTGATCGTGCTGCTGGGCATGGTTCCGGGCGGGCTGATGCTGTGGCTGCTGCCCGACAACCCGGTGGCCGGGGTGATCGTGCTGATCGTCGGCACGCTCCTGGGAACGCTCGTCTACATGGCGCTGTACCTGGGTTTCTGGACGCTGGGCGCACCCGCTCTGCTGCTCGAGAACCTCGGGGTGCTCGGCGCGCTGCGCCGCTCGGCCCAGCTGGTGCGCGGCTCGTTCTGGCGGGTGCTCGGGATCAGTGTGCTGACCGCCGTGATCGCCTACGTGGTGCGGCAGATCTTCTCGGTGCCGTTCAGCCTGATCGGCACGCTGCTGGCCGAGGTCGCCGACTTCACCGGTCTTTCCGGGGCGGTCGTGCAGCTGCTGATCTCCGACATCGGCACGATCCTGGCCGGAGCCGTGGTGTATCCGTTCAGCGCCGGGGCCGTCGCGCTGCTCTACCTCGACCTGCGCATGCGCAGGGAGGGCCTGGACGTCGACGTGCTGCGCTCGGAGCAGCCCCGGTGATCGCCCTGTTCCAGGTGCCTGCCTCGGTTCCGGTCGACCCGGACCGGCAGCAGGCCCGGCGGTGGGCGCTCGACGAACTGTCCCGCAAGGAGTACCAGGACGCCCGCCCCAGCCTGATCGAGCGCGCGCTCCAGTGGATCCAGGACCGGTTCGGCGACATCCGGCCGGACTTCGACTCCCCGGTGCAGATCACCGTGGCGATCCTGGCCGCGGTACTGGTGGCCGTGATCGCCTTCGCCGTCTGGCGTTCCGGCGGCGTGCGCCGTCAGTACCGCCGCCGGGCCGCCGCGGTGCTGCCCGGCCGGGTCACCACGGCCGCCGACCACCGCGAGGCCGCCGACCGGCACGCCGCGGCCGGACGGTGGGACGAGGCGGTGCTGGAACGTTTCCGCGCCGTGGCTCGTGAGCTGGACGAACGTGCGCTGGTGGCGGCATCCCCGGGGGCCACCGCCAGCGAGGTGGCCGGTTCCGGCGGCCGGGCCCTGCCCCAGCTCGCCGACGAACTGCACACGGCGGCACGGCATTTCGACGATGTCTGCTACGGGCACCTGAACCTGGCCGACGAGGCCGGGCGGGAGACGGACGCCTTCCTGCGCCGGCTCGACGAGCAGGTGCGCACCGCCCGGACCACCCCGGTGCTGCCGGTGACGGTGGGCCGGCCGTGAGCCTCACACAGGAGAGCAGCCCCCTGGCCGGATCCCCGGCCGAGGCTCCCGCCGCACCGGCTCCGCCCGGCGCCGGCCGGGCGGGCGACCTGATCCGCCGCTGGCGCTGGCCGCTGTCGGTGGCCGCGATCATCGTGATCGCGGTGGCCCTGGTCGCGCTCGTGGTGCCGGCCGCCAGTGACGCCCGGCGGCTCAGCCCGGGCAACCCCGCGCCGGACGGCAGCCGGGCGCTGGCCCAGGTGCTGCGGGGTCAGGGCGTCGAGGTGGTCACGGCCGACCGGTCCGACGAGGCCACCGCAGCCACCACACCGGGCAGCACCCTCGTCGTCACCGACACCTCGCTGCTGGCGCCGGAGCAGCTGAACCGGCTGGCCGCCGACGACGCCTCACGGCTGATCCTGGTCGAGCCGGACGAACTGACGCTGAGTGCGCTGGCCCCGCAGGTGCGCACGGCCGGGTACAGCAACCGGGTGGCGTCCCGCAGCCCCGGCTGTTCGGTCGAGGCCGCCGTCACGGCCGGCGACGTGCGGGGCGGCGGTCACCTGTACGCCCGCTCCGGCGGCGCGGTCTCGGGCGGGGTGTCGATCTGTTACCCGCAGTCCGACTCCGACGACAACTCCGACGTCGACACCGGCACCGAGCGCGGCAGCTACCTGGTCACCGTGGCGAACAACCGGCAGGTCGTGGTGGTCGGCCAGTCCGACCTGCTCACCAACGGGCACCTGGGCGAGAACGGTAACGCCGCACTGGCTCTGAACACCTTCGGCGCGCAGTCCAGCCTGGTCTGGTATCTGCCCGACCCGCTGGAGCAGGTCGGCGCCGGGGAGCGGGCGACCCTCGGCGAGCTGATGCCGGACTGGGTGATCTGGTCCCTGATCCAGCTCACCCTGGTGGTGCTGGTGGCGATGGCCTGGCGGGCACGCCGGTTCGGCCGTCTGGTCGGCGAGCCGCTGCCGGTCGTGGTCCGGGCGGCCGAGACGCTGGAGGGCCGGGCCCGGCTGTACCGGCAGTTCCGGGCGCGCGGGCGGGCCGCGTCCACCCTGCGCACCTCGGCCCTGCGCCGCCTGGCCACCCGCCTCGCCGTGCCGGCCGGCACCACCCCGCAGCAGGTCGTGGTGCAGGTGGCCGCCGCCACCGGCCGGCATCCCGACGAGGTCGGCCGCGTTCTGCTCGGCCCCGCACCGGATTCCGACGCGGCCCTGGTCGAGCTGGCCGACCGGCTCGACGAGCTCGAGCGGGCGGCCGGGGTGTCCCGGGCCCGCTCCGGCGGGCGAGCCGCCACGTGACCCTTCGACGGCCCCGTGACCACCGACGTCCATCATCTGAGAGGCTCGCCTCGTGACCGACTTCCCGACCACCCACCCGCCCCAGGCGCCGGTGGGTGATGCCGAGACCGCCCGACAGGCGCTGGTCCGGGTGCGCACCGAGGTGTCCAAGGCCGTGGTCGGCCAGGACGAGGCGGTCACCGGACTGGTCATCGCGCTGCTCTGCCGCGGCCATGTGCTGCTGGAGGGTGTGCCCGGGGTGGCGAAGACCCTTCTGGTGCGGTCGCTCTCGGCCGCGCTGCGGCTCCAGACCAGCCGGGTGCAGTTCACGCCCGACCTGATGCCGGGCGACGTCACCGGATCGCTGGTCTACGACAACCGCAGCGGCGAGTTCTCGTTCCGCGACGGCCCGGTGTTCACCAACCTGCTGCTGGCCGACGAGATCAACCGCACCCCGCCGAAGACCCAGGCCGCGCTGCTGGAGGCGATGGAGGAGCGGCAGGTCACCGTGGACGGGCGGCCACGCCCGCTGCCCGACCCGTTCGTGGTCGCCGCCACCCAGAACCCGGTGGAGTACGAGGGCACCTACCCGCTGCCCGAGGCCCAGCTGGACCGGTTCCTGCTGAAGATCCGCATGCACCTGCCGAACCGCGAGACCGAGCTGGAGGTACTCGCCCGGCACGCGGCCGGTTTCGACCCGCGCGACCTGGCTGCCGCCGGTGTGCAGGCGGTCGCCGGGCCGGACGACCTGGCCGCCGCCTTCCGCGCCGTGCGCACCGTGGACGTGAGCCGTGAGGTGATGGGCTACATCGTCGACGTGGTGCAGGCCACCCGGTCGTCGCCGTCGCTGGCCCTGGGGGTCTCGCCGCGTGGCGCCACCGGTCTGCTCAGCACCTCGCGGGCCTGGGCCTGGCTCCAGGGTCGCACCTACGTCACGCCCGACGACGTGAAGGCCCTGGCCCCGGCCACACTGCGGCACCGCATGCAGCTGCGCCCGGAGGCCGAGCTGGAGGGCGTCACCACCGACGGCGTGCTGGACAGCGTGCTCGCGGCCGTCCCCGTTCCGCGCTGACCGTGACCGTCAGCGGGCGCGCCGTTCCCCTGGCCGCGATCGGCCTGGTGCCGGTGGTGTTCTGGCCGGGCTGGGGCTCGTTGCTGGGCTGGGCCGGGGTTTTCGTGGTGGTGGTCGCGGCCGACCTGCTGATGGCCGGCTCGCCCCGGGCCCTGCGGGTGCGGCGTGAGCCGGTCGCCACGGTGCGGCTGGGCACCTCGGCCCCGGCGCCGTTCGTGCTGACCAACACGGGGCGCCGCACCGTGCGGGGCTCGCTGCGGGACGCCTGGCAGCCCTCGGCCGGTGCCGGTGCCGACCGGCACCCGCTGGAGCTACCCGCCGGCCAGAGTCGCCGTCTGGTCACGACTCTCGGCCCGACCCGCCGGGGTGACCGCCGGGCCGGGGACGTGACGGTGCGCAGCTTCGGGCCTCTGGGCGTGGCGGCCCGCCAGTTCTCCCTGCCGGCGCCGGGCAGCGTGCGCGTGCTGCCCCCGTTCACCTCGCGAAAACACCTGCCCAGCAAGCTGGCCCGGCTGCGCGAGCTGGACGGCCGGACCTCACTGCGGGTGCGCGGCCAGGGCACCGAGTTCGACTCGCTGCGGGACTACGTGGGTGGGGACGACGTGCGCTCCATCGACTGGCGCGCCACCGCGCGGCGCAGCCAGGTGGTGGTGCGTACCTGGCGCCCCGAGCGGGACCGCCGGGTGCTGCTGGTGCTGGACACCTCCCGTACCTCAGCCGCCCGGGTGGGCGACGAACCCCGGCTCGACGCCGCTATGGACGCCGCGCTGCTGCTGGCCGCCCTGGCCTCCCGGGCCGGTGACCGGGTGGATCTGCTGGCGATGGACCGCCGGGTGCGCGCCCGGGTGGAGGGCGCCGGCCGCAGCGACCTGCTGCCCCGCCTGGTGACGGCGATGGCCCCGGTGGAGGCCGACCTGGTGGAGGCCGACTGGGCCGCGATCGCCTCGACGGTGCTCACCCGGATGTCGCAGCGGGCGCTGGTCGTGCTGCTCACCCCGCTGGAGGGCGCCGCGATCGAGGAGGGCCTGATGCCGGTGATCGGGCGGCTCTGCGCCCGGCACCGGGTGGTGGTGGCCTCGGTCGCGGACCCCCGTGCGGCCGCCATGGCCGACGGGCGCGGTGACGCGTACTCGGTGTACGGCGCCGCGGCCGCCGGACGCGCCGACCTGGACCGCGCCGCGACCACCGCCGAGCTGCGGCGGCTGGGCGTGGACGTGGTGGACGCCTCCCCCGAGGAACTGCCCCCGCAACTGGCTGATCGCTACCTGGCGCTGAAGGCGGCGGGCCTGCTCTAGGTTGGCCCCCGGCCACTTTCAGGCCACCTGGCCACCCTCAGGTGGCCGAGCACTCCAGGCCAGCCGGCCGCTCTCAGGCCACCCGGGCGGCGAACTCCAGCACCCGTTCGGTCAGCAGCGCGGCGGCCTGCTCGTCGTACTCCTGGAGACTGCCGTCGGCGAAAAGGTGCGCGGAGCCGGGGTATACGAACAGCTCAACGTCGTCCACCAGTTCTGCGAACTGGCGCGCGGCGTCGAGATCACCGGAATCGGCGAACTCGGGATCACCCTGCATACCGTGCACCTGCGCCGGAATGCCCGGCCAGGAACCGAATTCGGACGGCGGCACGAAACCACTGAGGAACAGCGCACCTTTCGCCCCCGGCCGGGCGGTGGCGAGCTGCGCGGCCGGCACCACACCGAGAGAGAACCCGGCATACACCAACTCCCCGGGCAGCCCCTGGGCGGCCTGGACGCCGCGCTCCACGACCACATCGAACGAGAGCGAACGCAGATGCACCATGCCCTCGTCGAGCGTCTGGAACGTCTTGCCCTGATAGAGATCTGGAGTGTGCACGGTGTGCCCGGCACCCCTCAGCACCTCGGCGAACTCCAGCACCCCGGCGGTCAGCCCCTGGGCGTGGTGGAACAGAAGAATCTCGGCCATCATTCGCTCCCCCGAACACCTGTACGAACCAGGACTCAGCCTGCCACAGGCCGCACGTCCCCCGCCAGTTCCGCAGCCAGATCACCGGTTTCACCGGCCAGTGCCGCCGGGCGCCCGAAGTACCGGACATATCCCAGGAAGCCGAGCCAGACCGTGGCACCGATGGTGATGCGCGCCCAGGTGGGCAGCGGCGACGGCGTCACGAACGCCTCCACCACCCCGGACACCAGCAGCACGGCCACCAGCCCGATCGCGATCGTCACCATGGCGCGCCCCTCCTCGCCGACCGCCCGCACCCGGCTGCGCGGGCCGGGATCGACCCAGGCCCAGAACACCTTGAGCCCGGCGCCGGCGGCCACGAAAACGGCCGTGAGCTCGAGCAGACCGTGCGGGGTGATCAGGCCGAAGAACAGGCCGAGCCGGTCGTTCGCGGCCATCAGCCCGCCCACCAGGCCGAGGTTGAGGGCGTTCTGGGCGAGCACGAAGACCACGCCGACGCCGGTGATGCCGAGCACGAAGCAGAGCGCGGCCACCCAGGCGTTGTTGGTCCAGACCTGCGCGGCGAAGCCGGAGGCGGCGTTCTCCGAGTAGTAGCTCTCGAAGTCGTTGTTCACCAGCTGCCGGATCTGCTGCTCGGTGCCGACCGTGGCCTGCACCCGCGGGCTGGTGGCCACCCACCAGCCCAGGGCCAGGGCCACCAGGGCCGACCCGGCGGCCGACCCGAAGGCCCACCACCGGGACCGGTACACCGCCGCCGGGAACGAGACGGTGACCATGCGGACGAACTCGCGGGTCAGCGGCTCGTTGCCGCCGGAGACCGCGGTGCGGGCCCGGGCCACCGTGCCGGACAGCCTGGCCACCAGGGCGGGATCGGGCGAGAACGAACGGACGACGGACAGGTGCGTGGCCGCGCGCTGGTACAGCAGCACCAGCTCGTCCACCTCGGCACCGGTCAGCCTGCGCCGTCGGGTGAGCCGGTCGAGGCGGTCCCAGTCCGCCGAGTGCACGGCGACGAAGGCATCCAGATCCACGACCCGAGCCTAACCTTCAGAACTGTCGGTGCCACGACGTAGCCTGACGGTTGTGATCACAGATCCGCTCGCCCCCATGCCGCCCGGCCAGAACCGGCAGGCCGGTGTCGCCGGCCTGGTCGGGGTCGACGAGCTGGACTTCTCCGACGAGCTCGTCACCGGCGAGGCTGTGGTGCTGGAGCTGCGGCCCGCGTCGTTCATCACCCGGGCCCTGGCCGTCAGCGCCGACGTGATCGTCACCGTCGTCGGCATTCTGCTGATCAGCTGGCTGTTCTACGCCACCACCGGCAACATCGACCCGGCCGCGGGCAGCGCGCTGGGGCTGGTGGCCACCCTGGCCGTACTCATCGGCATCCCGATCCTGGTCGAGACGCTGACCCGGGGCAAGTCACTGGGCAAGTGGCTGGCCGGGCTGCGGGTGGTGCGTGACGACGGCGGTCCGATCCGGGCCCGGCACGCGCTGATCCGCGGGCTGCTCGCGGTGCTCGAGATCTACTGGTCGCTGGGCGCCATCGCGCTGGTCGCCTCACTGCTGAACCGCCGCGGCAAACGCCTGGGCGACCTGGTGGCCGGCACCTACGTGATCCGTGAGCGGCAGCCCCGGCAGTCGCCCCCGCTCATCATCATGCCGCCGCACCTGGCCCCGTGGGTGCGCAACGCCGATCTGGGTCGGCTGCCCGACCCGCTGGCCCGCGCCTGCCGTCAGTTCCTCGCCCGGGCGAGCCGTCTGGCACCCGAGGCCCGGCAGCGCCTGGGCTGGTCACTGGCCGGTCAGCTGGGCGAACTGGTCGCACCGCCGCCCCCGCCGGGCACCCACCCGGAAGACTTCCTGGCCGCCGTGCTGGCCGAGCGGCGCGACCGCGACTACGCCCGGCTCTGGCGGGAGTCACAGCAGCGGGCGGCGCTGCGCAACAGCCGCGCGGCCGCGAGTCCGCTGTCGGCAACGGGTTTCGGGCTGCCCGACCACGACTGACCCGACGACGACCCGACTGCCACCCGACTGCCACCCGACCGCAACCCGACCACAACCCGACCACAACCCGACCCGACGAGCCGGCCGGAACGCGGAAACGCGCCCTCCCCCACGACGGGGAGAGGGCGCGTCGGCAGCCGAAAGGCTCAGTAGCGGTAGTGCTCCGGCTTGAACGGGCCCTCCACGTGCACGCCGATGTACTCGGCCTGCGCCTTGGACAGCGTGGTCAGCTTCACGCCGAGCGCGTCCAGGTGCAGCCGGGCCACCTTCTCGTCCAGGTGCTTGGGCAGCACGTACACCTGGGTGTCGTACTCCTCGCGCTTGGTGAAGATCTCGATCTGCGCGATCACCTGGTTGGAGAACGAGTTCGACATGACGAAGCTCGGGTGACCGGTGGCGTTGCCCAGGTTCAGCAGACGGCCCTCGGACAGCACGATGATCGAGCGGCCGTCGGGGAACGTCCACTCGTGCACCTGGGGCTTGATCTCGGTCTTCGTGACACCCGGAACCTTGGCCAGGCCGGCCATGTCGATCTCGTTGTCGAAGTGGCCGATGTTGCCCACCACGGCCTTGTCTTTCATGCCCTGCATGTGGGTGGCCGTGATCACGTCGAAGTTGCCGGTGGTGGTGATGAAGAAGTCACCGACGGCCAGCACGTCTTCGACGGTGGCGACCTGGTAGCCGTCCATCGCGGCCTGGAGCGCGCAGATCGGGTCGACCTCGGTGACGATGACGCGGGCGCCCTGGCCCCGCAGCGACTCCGCCGCGCCCTTGCCGACGTCGCCGTAACCGCAGACCACGGCCACCTTGCCACCGATGAGGATGTCGGTGCCGCGGTTGATGCCGTCGACCAGCGAGTGCCGGATGCCGTACTTGTTGTCGAACTTGGACTTGGTGACCGAGTCGTTGACGTTGATCGCCGGGAAGAGCAGCGTGCCGTTGCGCTGCATCTCGTAGAGGCGGTGGACGCCGGTGGTGGTCTCCTCGGTGACGCCCTTGATGCCGGCGGCGATCTTGGTGAAGCGGCCCTTGTCCTCGTCGAGCGAGCGGCGCAGCACGTCGAGGATGACGCCGTACTCCTCCGAGTCGTCCGCGGAGGTGGCGGGCACGGCGCCGGCCTTCTCGAACTCGACGCCCTTGTGCACCAGCAGCGTCACGTCGCCGCCGTCGTCGAGGATCATGTTCGGGCCCTCCCCACCGGGCCAGTTCACGATCTGCTCGGTGCACCACCAGTACTCCTCCAGCGTCTCGCCCTTCCAGGCGAACACCGGCACGCCCTGCGGGTTGTCGACGGTGCCGTTCGGGCCGACGACGACAGCCGCGGCGGCGGCGTCCTGGGTGGAGAAGATGTTGCAGGAGGCCCAGCGGACCTCGGCGCCGAGCGCGGTCAGCGTCTCGATCAGCACGGCGGTCTGCACGGTCATGTGCAGCGAGCCGGTGATCTTGGCGCCGGTCAGCGGCTTGCTCTCGCCGAACTCGGCGCGCAGGGCCATCAGGCCGGGCATCTCGTGCTCGGCCAGGCGCAGCTCGTGGCGGCCGGCCTCGGCCAGGGAGATGTCGGCGACCTTGTAGTCGAACGTCATGTGTGAATCCTTCGGCATCGTCGGATGCGACTGGAAGAAATGGATGTCACCAGTCGTGGGTGGTCGGGTCGATGGCAGCGCAGAAGACGGTTCCGGGTATGACAAACCACCCGGCCGGATCGTGCGCCTTGCCAGACCCGGCGCGGCCCCTCTGGGCCGTCGGCATCACCTACGCCGGAACCTTCACCACGATAGCAATCGGGTCTTGGTTTCAGAACCTTCACACCTGATGACGACGTCAGCCCGCAACGACGTCACCCGTTTCCGCACTCGGGAGCAGCACCAGCCCGAGCAGACCGGGGAAGCGCTCGTCGAACTCCGCACGGCGCAGCCGGATGGTGCGCCGGGCGCCCTCGTCGCGCTGCTCCACCAGGCCCGCCTCCCGCAGCACGGTGAAGTGATGGCTGAGGGTGGCCTTGCCCACGCCGACCGCGAACGACCCGCAGGGCAGCTCCCAGTCACCGGCCTGGGCCACGCACCGCACGATCGACAGCCGCACCGGGTCGGCCAGGGCGGCGAGCGCGGTCTCGATGCTGACGTCACGCGGGTGCACGTGCTGCGGGGGACGGCGGCCACCACCGGTGCGGGGTGCTGCGGTCATGCTGCCCTCCGGGAGGTCGGCGCCGGAACCGGCCGATCGACCGGACCAGTCATCCTATGCAGGCGCGACCGCCCGGATCAGGGCTGGTAACCCGGCAGGTAACCGGGCTCGGTGGTGACCTCGGGGTCGTAGAGCGGCTGGAGCTGGGTGGAACGGCCGTAGCGCGACTGGTCGTTGGTGCCGGCGACCGCCTTGACGGCCTGGGCTGAGCTGATCACCAGGGCCCCGACCAGGGCCAGGGAGGCGATCATGATCGCGGTGGCGAACAGCCGCGACCGCCGTGACCAGCGGCCGAACCAGCCGAAGCGCTGGGGTTTGAAGTCCTGCGGGCGGGCGGACCAGCGATCCGGGTGCCGGGCCTGGTGCGGCAGGACAGGTCGAAGCGTGCGGGGTGCGGGGTCAGCGCGCACGACGGCCTCCGGGCATGAGGAAACAGGTTCGGTCGGATCTGTACGGGGTGGAACCAGTCAGACGCTACCCACCGAAACCGAATCCACAGTCAAATGCCTGCTAGGTCAGCGTTATCGCAGTCCACAGCGTTAAAGCACCCCTATGACAGTGGCTACGGAGCAACAAAGAAGCGTGCGGCGTGCCCCACAACCGATCGTGAGACACGCCGCACCGGATCTGATACCGCTACGAGCGGGCGATGTCGGGTTCCAGGAAGATCAGCTTCGCCTCCGGCACGGCGGCCCGCACCCGCACCTCGGCCTCGTTGATCGCGTCGGCCACCTCGACGGCCGACTCGGTCGGGACCACCGCGATCTTGGCTGCGACCATCAGCTCGTCCGGGCCCACGTACATGGTGCGGATGTGGATGACGCCGTTCACCCCGTCGCCGACCAGCGCCGCCTTGATCCGGGCCAGGTCAGCGGCGTCGGCGCCCTCGCCGACCAGCAGCGACGAGGTCTCCGTGGCCAGGATGCCGGCCACGACGATCAGCAGCAGGCCGATCATCGCGGTACCCACGGCGTCCCAGCGCCCGTCACCGGTGACGAGCGTCAGCGAGACACCGAACAGCGCGAACACCAGGCCGAGCTCGGCCGCGGTGTCTTCGAGCAGGACGACGGGCAGCTCCGGCGACTTGGTCTCCCGGATGAACCGCCACCAGTTGCGGCCCTCGCGCTGTGGACTGGCCTCCTTGATCGCCGTCCTCAGGCTGAAGCCCTCCATCGAGATGGCGATGAGCAGCACGACGACGGGCACCCACTGCCAGTTCTCGATCGGCTCCGGGTGCTCCCACTTGTGGTAGGCCTCGTACAGGGCGAACAGGCCACCGACGCTGAACAGGATCACCGAGACGATGAACGCGTACAGGTAGCGCGAGCGCCCGTAGCCGAAGGGGTGCTCCGCGTTGGCCTTGCGCTCGGCCCGCTTGCCACCGACCAGCAGCAGCACCTGGTTGCCCGAGTCGGCCAGCGAGTGGATGCCCTCGGCCAGCATCGAGCTGGACTGGGTCAGCCCGAAGGCGATGAACTTGGTGACGGCGATACCGAGGTTGGCGCCGAGCGCCGCGATGATCGCCTTGGAACCACCTTCGGTGGACATGTGCTGTTCTCTCCCACGCTCTACGACCCCCAAGCGGGAGAAACCTACTACTTGCCCTGCCGAACGGCCCTTCGAGCCCTGGCGGGGACCGGCCGGCCTAGTGCGTGCGGTCGCGCAGGTCGGCCACGTGCGGTGAGGTCAGTGGGTCGATTCCGCTGGCCAGGGCCATGTAGACGGAGGCGAAGTCGGTCAGCGAGACCAGGTCGGCCAGCCGCTCCAGCGGGTGCCCCGGATCGGCGGACACCTCGGTGACACGCACCCCGGCGTCTTCCGCGGTGGCCCGCACGGCGTCGGCGGTGCGGGCGGTCTCCAGCCAGGAGCCGTCCGGCCGGTCCAGGGTCGGGGCGGCGTCGCGCAGGAGCAGCAGGCGCATCTGCGGCGAGGCCGCGGGCACGTCGTCGAACTCCGGGTCGGCGAAGATGTCGGCCGCGGGCCGCTTGGCCAGCGGGCCGTCGAAGGTGGCGACCACGTCACCGGCGTCGTCGGGCAGGGCGCCACGCATCGCGGGCACCCGGGCGGTGCGGGCCAGCATGGACACGGCACGCAGCGCGGCCACCCCGGTGACGTCACCGTCGCCGAGCACCACCGGCATCACGCCGGACAGTTCCAGGGCGAGCGACTTGGCCGGGTTGACGAAGGCGTCGGACGAGGGCCGGTACTTGTCGGCCTGCTCGTCGAGCCGGTCGGCGACGCGTTCCAGCACCTCGTGGGAGGCGTCGGTGAGACCGAGCTCGTGGGCCACCGAGATCATCGGCACGGCCAGCGACCACAGCCCCATGCGGGACGCCCGGGCGGCCGGGGTGTCGCTGCGCGGGACGGCGACGTGTACGCCACCGGTGCGCTCGGACACCTCCGCGAGCGGGGAACGGGGGGCGCCGACGGTGAGCAGGCGGCAACCCCGGCGGGCGGCCTCGGCGGCCAGGCCGAGGGGGCCCGGGGCACGGCCCGACATGGACACGGCGACGACCAGGTCGAGCGGGCCGACCCAGCCGGGCAGCGGAAGACCCCGCCGCACCGACACCGGTACCGGGGCACCGCTGCCGGCCATCAGGATCAGGATGTCGCCGACCACCGCCGAGCCGCCCAGGCTGGCGACGACCACGGCGCGCGGCCGGCCGTCCGCCACGACCTTGGCGATGCCGGCCTCGGCCGTGGCCGAGAGGGCCATGCGGACCTGGGCCCCGGCCATGGCCAGGGCCCGCAGGCTGCCGGAAGGGTCGGCGGCGGTCAGGCCGTCCGGGTCGTCGAGCAGCTGTTCGTCGAGTGCCATGACGCTGTTTCTCTCCCCGCCGAGGTCGCTGGATACACGCAGGACCCGAAAACTAACGGGTGCGGGCCTCGTCCACCAGCAGCACCGGGATGCCGTCGTCGATGCGGTAGGCCAGCGAGCAGCCAGTGCACTGGAGTTCCGGTGCGGAGTCGGGTGCCTGACCGTCGGTCAGGGCGGATCGGCAGCTCGGGCAGCGGAGGATCTCCCGCAGCCACGGTTCGATAGCGGTCACCGGATCATCCTCGCGCATCGACGGCCGGCTCGGCGACCCGGACCAGTCCCAGCACCTCGTCGCGCAGCGCCGCCATCACCTCCGGGTCGGCGGCCTCGGAGTTCAGGCGCAGCAGCGGCTCGGTGTTGCTCGGCCGCAGGTTGAACCACCACAGGCCGGGATAGCTGCCGTCACCGCTCGGCGCGTCGGCCTCGTGGCTGACGGTCAGGCCGTCGAGCCGGTCCACGCTCACACCGGGCCGGCCCTCGAACGCGGCGGCCACCCGCTCGGTGGCCTGGTCCACGTCGGACACCACCGAGTTGATCTCACCGCTCGGCGTGTAGCGCTCGTACTGGTCCACCAGCGCCGAGAGCGGGCCGTCCTGCTCACCCAGCGCCGCCAGCACGTGCAGCGCGGCGAGCATGCCGGTGTCGGCGAACCAGAAGTCACGGAAGTAGTAGTGCGCCGAGTGCTCGCCGCCGAACACCGCGTCGTACTTGGCCATCTCGACCTTGATGAAGGCGTGCCCGACCCGGGTGCGCACGGCCCTGGCCTCGTTCTCCGCGATCACCTCGGGCACGGCCCGGGAGGTGATCAGGTTGTGGATCACCGTGGCCTGGCGGCCGGCGGCACGCTCCTTGGCGATCTCCCGGGCCGCGACCAGGCCGGTGATGGCGCTGGGGCTGATCGGCTCGCCGCGCTCGTCGATGACGAAGCAGCGGTCCGCGTCGCCGTCGAAGGCCAGGCCCAGGTCGGCGCCGTGGGCGGGCACGGCCTGCTGGAGGTCGCGCAGGTTGGCCGGGTCGAGGGGGTTGGCCTCGTGGTTGGGGAACGTGCCGTCCAGCTCGAAGTACATCGGCACGATCTCGAGCGGCAGCTCGGGCAGGCCGATCGCGGCGCCGAGCACGGCCGGCACGGTCAGGCCGGCCATCCCGTTACCGGCGTCCACCACGATCTTCAGCCTGCGCCGCGAGGTGAGGGGCACCAGGCCGCGCAGGTGCTCGGCGTATCCGCGCAGCGTGTCCTGCGTGGTGACGGCACCCCGCAGTTCCGGCTCGGGTGTGTCCGCCTGCTCCTGGGTGCCCCAGGTCGGGTGGTCGAGCAGGGCCTGTGCCAGGTCACGGATCTCGGCCAGGCCGCTGTCCAGACCGATCGGCCGGGCACCCGCGCGGCACATCTTCATCCCGTTGTAGCTGGCCGGGTTGTGACTGGCGGTGAACATCACGCCGGGCGCGTCGAAGGCGCCGCTGGCGTAGTACAGGCCGTCGGTGCTGCACAGCCCGATCTTCACCACCTCGGCGCCCTCCCCGGTCACCCCCTCGGCGAAGGCCTGCACCAGCGACTCGCCGGAGTCGCGCATGTCCTGGCCGATCAGGACCCGTCCGGGCGGCCCGTCCGGGTTCGACGTGAGCACCGCCCGGGCGAACGCCGAGCCGAGGGCGCGCGCGATCCGCTCGGTCAGCTGGGTGCCGACCAGGCCGCGGATGTCGTTGGCTTTGACGATTTCGGTGAGCTGGGCCACCGGGGCAGATTAGCTGAGGCATCCGGGCCGGGCGGCCGGAACGGGCCTGAGCGAGACGTCCGTAACGCGTTTTTGACTCGTCCGGCGGGCGGCTCGTGCTGAGTCACGGCAAAAGCCGGCCTTGCCGTGACTCAGCCCGACACGTCTACACCCGGCGCGCCTTGTCGAGCACCGAGGCCACCGTCAGGGCGTCGCCGCCGTGCTCCCAGGTGCGGTGCTCGCAGCGGTGGCACGAGGTGAACTCCACCGGCGTGCCGTCGGTCAGGTTCATCGACAGCCGGGTCACCCGGGTGCTGCCGCAGGCCTGGCACTGGATCTCGCTGCGGTGCTCACGCTGGGTCAGGGAGCCGAGCGGGATGGTCGGGCCGGTCACCCTCCCCCGGCGACGTCCGCGGGCCGGCGTGGCCGCGCTCGAACCACTGCCCGATGCACCGCCGGGGTCCGCCGTGGAGGTCGCGGCGGTCGAAGAGGTCCGGGACTGAGGAGACATGGAGGGGCAATCCTTCGTCGGACGACAGGGAGGTGACCACGTCGCCGGGCCTTCACCCGGACGCGGGCTGCTGCGATGCTCCCTGTCATTCGGCGGGTCACACCGGCACCTTGAGCCACCGGAGTGTCCCGGCAATCGGCGCTCCACCTGGCAAACCACAAAATTGAGGACGACGCTGAGCTCGTACGGAGCTCAGCGTCGTCCTCAATTTTGCCGGAACTCAGGTCAGGGGCTCACCCAGGACGGGATCTTTCAGCACCCGCAGGTGCCCCCTGCGCCCCACCTCGACGGTGGAGAGCTCGGCGTCGGCGTCGGGCGGCAGCTCGGCCGCCGGTGGCCTGGCCGCCTCGCGCACCGCGTCGGCCAGCGCCAGCAGGTCGTCGTGGGACGGCGGGGGCGGGGTGAACTCACCAGGTGCCAGCCGCACGATCTCCCAGCCGCGAGGGGCCGTGAGCCGCTCCGCGTGCACCGCGCACAGGTCGTAGCAGTGCGGTTCGGCGTACGTGGCCAGCGGCCCCAGCACAGCGGTGGAGTCGGAGTAGACATAGGTGAGGGTGGCAACCGCTACCCGCTGGCAAGCGGTCCGGGAACAACGGCGCACTCCACTCACGATTGAGAAGTTACTCCCTCATCAGACGCACCGGTCGCACCGGCACGCCACCCGATCCGTGTCGTCGCCAAGCCGTTACGTTCACCGAGAACCTCTGGTGCGAACGGGATGGCGACCCTCATCTTGCCCGATCCGTCCCCGGACGTCACGGATGCCGTTGAAGATCTTGGCCAGGTGACGCCCGCTGAACGCCTGTTCGACGTGCTGTTCACCGCTCCGCACGGGCTCGGGCCGGATGCATGAGCACGACACCGACGCGACACCGACGCGGCAGCGGAAGGGCGCGCGGAGTACGCTCGACGGGTGGCCGGACCTCGTGCGATCCCGGATCCGGTGCCTTCCCCCGGCACGGGAGACCGACCCTCTGGTGCGGGAGACAAGCCTTCTGGCGCGGCGGGCCGGCCGACCGGCGCCGGCGACCGGCGGCCGAGGCGACGTGACCGGCGGGGCCGGGGCATCCGCGGGCAGTTGCTCCCCCGCACGGTGCCGGCCTGGCGCAGCCGGGCCGACCGCTTCGACGACCTGGTGCTCGACGCCGTCGACCGGCTCTCCGGCCGCTGGTCGCGTGAGCTCGACGACGTGGAGTTCGCGGTCGAGGACGTGCCCCCGAGCGACCCGGCTCCGTGGGAGCACGGCGAGGTGCCGCTCGGCCGGTTCTTCCCCGCCGAGGGCACCCTGCCGCCGCGCATCGTGGTGTACCGCAGGCCGGTCGAGACCCGGGCCGCCGAGCCGCAGGAGATCGGTGAGCTGGCGCAGAGCGTGGTGGTCGAGCAGGTGGCGCACCTGCTCAACCTGACACCCGAAGAGGTCGACCCGCGCTACAACCGCGACAGCTGATCAGCTGGGCCCGGTCAGCGCAGACCGACCCGGGTGTCGGCGATCGCCGTCGAGGGGGCCTGACCCGACCGCGCCGGATCCACGCCGAGCACCGTGATCGTGGTGCCGGAGTCGTCGCTGCCGGTCGAGACCACCGACGCCGCCACCGGCCCGCCGTCGAGCCGGGAGACCCGGAACGCCGCGGCCTTCTCGTCCAGGGCGAAAGCCGCTGCGGTGCCGTCTTTCAGATGCACGTCGATCGGTTCCAGGGTCTCGCCCCCGGCGTCCAGCGGGGTCAGGGTGAGGCTGCCGCCCCGGCCCGGTGAGGCCAGCGAGACCGTCGAGCGGGTGCCCGGCGGCAGCACCGCGTAGCCGCTGTCTTCCAGCACGGAAGTGGCCGGGGCCCAGCCGAACTCGGTGGCCTGGTGTCCGGCCGCGGGCGGGCGGCCGACCCGGGCGCCGGCGATCACCGGCACGTCGGCGTCCACCACGGCGGTGTAGGTGCCCGAGGCGATGCCCGACACCGGCACGTCGGCCACCCCACCGCCGGGCACATTGACCACGCCGGAGGTGGGCAGGTCGATCTCGCCGGTCGAGCCGAGCAGCCGCACCCGCACCACGGCCTCCTCACTGCCCGGAACCGCCACCCGGATCGACGTGGATCCCGGCGCGGCGGTGTCGCCGGCCGTCTTGGAGTAGCCGTTGACCAGCGAGATGCCCGGCACGATCTGCCGTTTCGCCGGGGCGGCGGCAGGTGAGACCACGTCGACGCCGCCGGCGACCAGCCCACGCAGGACCGAGTCGTGCATGCGGGCGATCACCTGACCGTTGCGGGCCACCACGTGCACGGCCACCCGTTCCTGGCCGGGTGCGAGAGCGTCCACGAACAGCGGGGTCTGGCGGCCGGCCGGCACCACCACGCCGACCCCGGAGGGCGCCTCCACCCGGCCGCCCTCGCCGAGCACCACCACGTCGACCACCGAGGTGGCCGCCGTCGGGTTCGACAGCACCAGCCGCAGCCGTTCGCCGGTGACCGTGCCGCCACCGACCAGCCAGGCGTCGGCAGAGCTCTGGTCGCAACGGCTGGCGGAGAGTCCCCGCAGGTCACCCTTGCCCGTGACGGTCGACTGCACGGCGGCGAGTTCCGGCACGGTCTGCGGCTTCTCGCTGTCGCCGGTGACCACGACCGGGCCGAGCGCCCAGGTGGAGAGCGCGCCGACGGCCGTGTCCTTGCGGCCTGTGTCCAGCAGCAGCTCACGGCCCGGGTGCACCGCCACGTCGCTCTCCGGCAGGGCCTCGCTGAGCTGGCGGATCGTGCCGGACTCCTGACCCCGGGCCGCCACCGACGCCCCGGCCGGGCCGTCCGAGGACAGCAGGGCGCTGACCAGCACCCCGGCCTCCGGGCTGACGGCCTTGCCGCCGTCCGGCACCACGAGCGTCTCCGGCCCGGTGCAGGCCAGTCTCGGAGCCGTGATCATGCTCGGCAGGGTGGTGGACACCGGGCGCACCCCGATCTCCTCCGGCAGCATCGCGGCCCCGACCGCGATACCTCCCGCCACCGTCAGCACTCCCGTCACCGAAAGCACCCCACGCACGCGCTGATTCACGAACTCTCGTCCTCCCCGGGCTCACCGCCCCGCCGCGGAACCGCTTCCCCCGCAGTCTCTCCCGCCGGGACCTGACTTGCCGTGTCCCCATTTCGGGGTTCATGCTCTGCGGTATCGGCCGGACCCGCCGGGTTCGGCGCGCTTTCGGCCGGTCGTGAATCGCCCGCTTCGGCAGGGGTTTCCGGCACCGGAATCGCCCCCGTCCCCAGCCGGTTCTCACCCGACGCCCGCGGCCCCGGAGGCAGCGACCGGGTGGTTTCGCCCCGCCCAGGACGCAGAGGGTGCGCCTGGTGCGCCGGTTCCGGGGCGGCCGGCGACACCACCGGGAGCGGGGTGGCCTCCGTAGCCGGTGCCTCCTCCCCCAGCTCGGCAGCAGAGGCGTCCGCTGTCCCCGCATCCGCCACCTCTACGGTCGCAGCCGCTTTCGCGTCTTCCGCCGCTGCCACCCTGGCCGCCGCCGCCCCGACAGCCACAGACTCAGCTTCCGCAGTCCCAGATCTCGCAGCCGATGCCGCAGACCCGGACTCCGCAGCCTCCGCAGCCGCCTCAGCCGCCATCGCCTCCGCAGCCCGCCGGGCCGCCCGGCGACGCCGGCGGGAGGGCCGGGCCGTCATCGGGTCCTCCGCGTCCGCGGCCTCCAGGGCCAGGCGCCGGGCCAGTTCGTTCATCCGGGCCTGGTGCTCGGCGTAGGCGCTCACCGGGCCGTCGGCCCCCGCCTGATTCTGTTCCTGCCCCGCGACCGGCTGCTCCGGACGCCGCACCCGGCGCCCGGTACTGCCCGACGCAACCTGCACCGGCTGCCGCTGCGGCCGCCAGGCCTTCGGCGGGGGCAGCAGGCGCGGCCGGCGCCGGGGCAACGGCACCGCCACCAGCAGCGCCAGCCCGAGCACCGTGAGCCGGGCCAGGCCGAGGGCCTCGCCGGCCGGGTCGTCGTGCCGCACCACCAGAGTGCCGCCGTGCCGGGGCAGTTCGAACGCCTGGGCCCAGCCCGCCCGGGTGACCGGCTCCAGGCCGGACCCGTCCAGCGTCGCGGTCCAGCCCGGATCGGCGCGCTCGCTCAGCACCAGCAACCGGCCCGCCTCGCCCTGGCCGAGCTCGGCGGTGAAGTCCGTGTCCCGCGCCGGGACGGTGGTGAGCACGTCGCCGTCCTCCGACACCACCCGTGCCCGGGCCGGCCGGGACGGCGTGGAACCCGCCTCGGCCTCCGGTTCCACGCGCCACAGCACCTGGTCTCCGGTCTCGCTCACCCGCACCAGGCCGGGCGCGACGTCCAGGGCGGCGATCGCGGCCTGGACGCCGTCCGGGTCGGCGGGCCGGCCGGTGAGCAGCAGCACCGAGCCGATGTCCAGGTCGGCGAACCGGTCCCGCTGGTCGTGCGCCGAGCCGGACAGGAGGGCGCCGATCGTCAGCAGCACCGGCTCGTCGGCGGCGTCCCGCGCGGCGGCGGCCGAGGGGGTGAGCGTGGCGGCGGACTCCTGCCCGATCCGCGGACCGCCGGTGCGGTACAGGGTCCAGCGCACGCCATCGGCGGTGGGCTGCACGGCGAGGGTGCGGGTGGCGGCGTCGCCGTCGGCCTCGGCGGCGGCCACGGCGGGCAGCACCTCCGGGTCGGTGCGGTGCACCCAGCGGTTCGGGCCGGCGGTCCAGCCGTCGGCCGCCCAGGCGGTGAGGGTGAGCAGGGGCATCAGCACGGCCAGCGCCCCCATGGTCACGGCGCCCCAGTGCGCGGCCCCGATGCTGCGGGCGCGCAGGCGCCCGGCGGCGCCGTCCAGATGTGCCAGCGTGGCAGTCGTCAGAGCCAGCAGGAGCAGCGACACCGCCGGCCCGGACCAGCCGCGCAGCAGACCGTCGGCGCCCTGCCGGGTGTCGGCCACCGGGACCGCCACCGCGACCCCGAGCGCCAGCAGCGCGAGCAGACCGGCGGTGAGCGTGACCCGCCGGCGCCGTCCACCGGTGACCGCGCGCACCGCCAGCACGAGCGGCGGCACCACCACGAGCACGGCCATCGCCCGCAGCCACCCGGTGGCATCACCGACACCGGTCAGCTCGGCGACGAGCCGGGCCAGCCGGTGCACCGGGCCGTGAGCGATCACCGCGGGGTCGGACGGCCACAGCAGCGCCGCCCAGCCGGGTGCCCCGGGTGTCAGGGCGCTCGCCCCGCCGGGTTCGGCCAGCAGCAGACGCGGGTCCGCCGCCACCGCCGTCCACCAGGGCGCCAGCAGCACAGCCGGCACGGCGACGGTCCAGATCAGCAGACGCCGGCCCGCCCGGGCCAGCACGGCCAGCCCGAGCACGGCGACCAGCGCAGGCCCGGCCAGGGCCGGTGCGGCCGAGATCAGCACGGTCAGAGCCAGCCCGGCACCGGACGCGGCGGCCATCGAGGCCCTCCGGCGCCGGGCCAGACCGGGCCGGGCCGGTTCGGCCGGGCGCAGTCCGACGGTGCGGGTCAGCGCCAGTGCGGTCAGCGGGAGCATCAGGTGCGCCACGATCGCGCCCAGCCGTCCGGCGCTGACGGCAACCATCAGGGACGGCGAAACCCCCCAGACCAGCGCGGCCCAGGCCCGCAGCGCGCGGGAGCGGGTCAGCGCCGCGGCGGCCCACCAGGCGGCCAGCGAGGCCAGCGGCAGGGCGCCGATCAGCAGGAACTGCACCCCGGCCGAGGTGGAACCGGCGAACGGCCAGGAGATCAGGGCGAGCACCAGGTCGAACGGGTCGGCCGTCGCCGCCAGCCCGAGACCGGCCGGGCGCCAGCCCGACATCCCCAGCGCCCACAGCTCGGACGCCCGGGCGGGTGCCGGGATCAGCGCGTCACCCACCGGGGTTCCGGTGCCGCGCAGCAGCACCCGCAGCGCCACCAGCGCGGCCGTGCCGGTGACCAGGGCCACCAGCAGCCCGATCCGGGAGGAGGCCCGGCGGCGGGGCAGATCGCGCTCGTCGTCGAACCGGATCTCGTCGGGGTCCCGGAACCGGGTGACATCCGGACGGTTCGCGCCGGGACCGCTCGTGCCGGGGCGGGTCTCGGCGGAACGGGTTTCGGCGGAACGGCTTTCGATGGTGGGGGTTTCGGCAGGGCGAGGGTCGCCGGAACGGTTTCGACCGATGCGGAGTCCACCGGGCCGAGACACCGCACGCCCGGACTCACCACGCCGACGGACATCCCGCCGGGGCTCACCGACCCGGGACTCACCGATCTGCGACCCGTCCGGTCGGGGCTCACCGAGGCGGGCCGCGTCGAGAGGGTTCTCGGCGCGTCCGGGTCCGTCGTGCGAACCGGTCGCCCGCCCGCCCCACCAGCTGCGGGTGCCGGGGCCGATCGTGCCCGGCAGGTCACCGGCACCGGTGAGGTCGATGCCGCCAGGACCGCGCAGGTCGACGACCATCCCCCCGGCCCCGCTCGCCGCGGAACCGCCATGACCTCCGCCGCTGTCGCCGTCGATGGTGCTGGTCGGGGTCTGGGCCATCTCGTCGACGCGCGGTCGGCGCACCGACCAGCCACGCCTCGACGACGCCCCCGCACCGCGCCTCCGGAAACCGCTCCCGGCCGCGCCCACCGTGCCGGCCTCACTCCCAGCGCCGGCCCCGCTCCCCGCACCGGCCACGCCCACCGCGCCAACCCCGGTTCCCGCGCCGGCCCGGCCCACCTCGTCCGGCCAGGAACCGGGCTCGTCCGGCCCGGGCCCCGTCCCCTCCGGCCAGGCGCCGGGCTGCTCGGCCCAGGCCTCCTCCTGCGCCCGCAGGTACGACGACAACCGGTCGCGACGCTGACGCAGGGTGGGGCGGGTTCCGGCCAGCAGACGGCGGTACTCGCGGCGGGAGATACGAGAGGCCCGGCGGGTGCGGCGGATTCGCCCGCGGGCCCGGATCCAGGCCGCGGGCCGACCGGCCGCCAGCAGGTAGGCCACCGGCTCGGCCAGCGCCCGGTCCGGCTGCTTCAGGGTGAGCCGGGCCAGGGCCCGCAGCACCGCGGCGGCACCGAGCCAGACCAGCAGCAGGGGCAGCATCGGTAGCCGGGCCCAGGCCAGCCGCAGATGGATCGCGGCCTGCCGGTCCCGCCGCGCCCAGGTGGTGGCCGCGGCCTCGGCGGCGTCCGGACTTCCGGCCGAAGCACCGCGCAGGCCCGACGAACTCGCCCGCGCATGCGCCATCACGGCCGACGGCACCACCACCACCCGCTCGCCGGCCAGGTGGGCCCGGCGGCACAGGTCGAGGTCGGCGCGGGCGTTCGGCAGGGCCGGGTCGGGACCGCCCAGCCGGTCCCAGAGATCGCGTCGCACCAGCATTCCCGCCGTGCCGACGGCCAGCACGTCGCTGCGGTGGTCGAGCTGGCCCTGGTCGATGTCGTCCACGTCGACCCCGGTGACCAGCGCGCCGAACAACGAGGTGCTGAAACCGACGTCGAGCAGCCGGTGGTCGTCGGACCAGCTGACCTGCTTGCACCCGGCGATCCCGATCGAGGGCCCGGCGTCGATCTCCTCGATCAGCCGGCGCAGGGCGTCCGGCGCCGGGGCGCTGTCGTCGTGCAGCAGCCACAGCCACTCCACCGGCGAACCCCCGGAGGCCACGGAAAGCTGTTCCGGAGCCGGTTCTTCCGTCGTCCGCTGTTGGTTGCCGACCGCCGCGAGACCGGCCCGGACGGCATCGCCGAAACCGGTCTGCGGAGCCACCCGCACCAGGTCGGGCGTGGCCAGCGCAAGCATGTCGGCGCTGCCGTCGGCCGACCCGGCGTCGACGGCGATCAGCCGGTCAGGCCGCCGGGACTGCGCCTCGACGGCATCGAGGGTGCGTGGCAGGAAGGCGGCGCCGTCGTGGGCGACCAGCACCGCGGTGACGGCGACCACCGGCCCCGGCTCGCCCGGGGGTTGCCAGGCCGACCAGTCCACCTCGTCGGGCGAGGGGTCGACGTCGGGCTCGGGGTCGACGAAAAGCAGGTCCGGACGCCGAATGTCGGCGCCGGACCCGGATGCTGCCGAGGACGGCAGCGATGGCTCGGCACGCAGGCTCACAGCAGATGTCTCACTGAACGGGGACCGGTGTCAGGAACCCGGGAGGATCAGACCGCCTGCTTCTTCACCCGACGGCGCTCCCGCTCGGAGAGCCCGCCCCAGATACCGAACCGCTCGTCCTTGGCCAGTGCGTACTCCAGGCACTCCGCCCGTACCTCGCAGGACATGCAGACCCGCTTGGCCTCCCGGGTGGAGCCGCCCTTCTCCGGGAAGAACGCCTCCGGATCGGTCTGCGCGCAGAGTGCCCGTTCCTGCCAGGCGAGCTCCGGGGGCAGTCCGTCGGAACTCGTGGCAACCAGGGTGAGTACATCCAGCTCGGCCGCATTCTCTGACTGCATTGCGTCGTTCGCGCTCTCGCTGATGATGATGTCACCCGCCGCCATGAGCTCGTGCACTTGGCGCCTCCCTCGACCCGGGCCCCGATGAAAGGGCGTTCCCCCCACTAAGCGTGATGGCGCGCATACGTTAGGTGATTTCCTGCTCTCGACACCAATGGAATTACACGCGTGTCGTACGCGGCCCGTCAAGCTGAAATCTGGTAGCCACTTCCGTTTGACACGTACATCATCCCGTGTAATAAGCGGGATTTCACCCGCATCGATCGGTTGAAGACGGACATCTTGCTCGGTGACGCCTGGGGTTGATGCGCCCGTTGCGATGGCCGTCACGGCTTCCGGACCACAGCGGCCGGAATTACGCCGGGAAAATGTCATCCAGCCATGTGACGCGTTCCTCCGCCGTTCGTCGGGGTGAAATCCTCCGTTGCAGGTGCCAACTACCGGTTGTGGTCCATCGGTTCCCTGTGATGAGACCCGATGGGCCCGGAATGATGCTCTCCGGACGAAATGACCGGTAGTGCACGGCCGTACCCAATGCCCGGTTCGTGACCACCAGTCAAACAGGTGCGCCCCTGCACTGTGATCACCGGGGCGGAATGCGGTTGGGTGCACGCGCCGGGATGCCAAACGCGTCTGAAAGGATCACGGCATGCGCATCACGGCTTTGGCCGGTGGAGTCGGCGGCGCACGATTCCTCCGCGGCCTCCTGCATCACCTGGACTCCCGTACCGACGGCCCGCACGAGGTCACCGTCATCGGCAACACCGCCGACGACGTCACCCTGCACGGCCTGCGGATCTGTCCCGACCTCGACACCGTCATGTACACCCTGGGCGGTGGCATCCACCCGGAACAGGGCTGGGGCCGGGCCGGCGAGACCTTCGAGGTGGCCACGGAACTGGCCGCCTACGGCGCCGAACCGCAGTGGTTCACGCTGGGCGACCGCGACATCGCCACCCACCTGGTGCGCACCCGCATGCTCGGCCTGGGCTACCCGCTGTCCGCCGTCACCGAGGCACTGTGCGCCCGGTGGCAGCCCGGTGTGCGCCTGCTGCCGATGAGCGACGACCCGATCGAGACCCACGTGGTGATCGACGACCCGGAGGGCGAGCCGGCCCCCGACGGCACTCCGGCCCGCAAGGCGGTGCACTTCCAGGAGTGGTGGGTACGCCTGCACGCCGCCACCCCGGCCCGGCAGATCCTGGCCGTCGGCATAGATCAGGCCAAGCCCGCACCTGGCGTGCTCGACGCGATCGCCGACGCCGACGTGCTGCTGTTCCCGCCGAGCAACCCGGTGGTCTCGATCGGCACCGTGCTGGCGGTCCCCGGTGTGCGCGACGCGATCCGGGCCACCAGGGCGCCGGTCGTCGGCGTCTCCCCGATCATCGGCGGCGCCCCGGTGCGCGGCATGGCCGACGCCTGCCTGACCGCGATCGGTGTGGAGACGTCGGCCGCGGCGGTGGCCGACCTGTACGCGGACTTCCTCGGCGGCTGGCTGGTGGCCCCCGGCGACGCGGCCGCCACGATGCCCGAAGGCGTTGCGCTGCGCGCCGTTCCGCTGCTGATGACCGATGTCGAGGCCACCGCGGCGATCGCCGGGGCGGCCCTCGACCTGGCCGCCGACGTGCGCGCCGCGCGGGGATGAGCCGATCGTGACCGGTGAGCTGCGGGTGCTCCCGATCCGCGGGATCGGCGAGGTGCGGCCCGGCGACGACGTGGCCGCGGTGCTCGTCGCGGCCCTGAGCGCGAGCGGTCAGGGCCTGATGGACGACGATGTGCTCGTCGTCTCCAGCAAGATCGTCTCGAAGGCCGAGGGGCGGACGGTCGCGGCCGCCGGCCGGGACGAGCAGATCACCGCCGAGAGCCGGCGGCTGGTCGCCGCCCGGCGTACGCCCGGTGGCCTGGCCCGTATCGTCGAGGCCGCGGCCGGCCCGGTGATGGCGGCGGCCGGCGTGGACAACTCCAACGTCGCGCCCGGCACCGTGCTGCTGCTGCCGGCCGACCCGGACGCCTCGGCCCGCACCCTTCGGGCCGCCCTGTTCGCGCTGACCGGCCGGCGGCTGGGCGTGATCGTCTCGGACACCGCCGGACGGGCCTGGCGCGACGGGCAGACCGACTTCGCGCTGGGCTGCGCCGGTCTGGCCCCCACCGAAGACCTGCGCGGTTCCGACGACACCCACGGCCAGCGCATGGAGGTCACGATCCGGGCCGTCGCCGACGAGCTCGCCGCGGCGGCCGACCTGGTCAAGGGCAAGCTCACCGGCATCCCGGCGGCTCTGGTGCGCGGGTCCGGCGGGTTCGTGCTGCCGGTGGACGACGACGGTCCGGGCGCCGCCGTCATGCTCCGGCCCGCGGCCACCGACTGGTTCCGCTACGGGCAGGTCGAGGCGGTGCGCTGGGCGCTCGGTCTGGACCCGGCCGCGGTGGAGGCACCCACCGTGCCCGCCGGGCCGGTGCTGGACCGGCTGCTGCGCGCGGTGGAGGTGGCGCTGGCCGCCCCGTCGCCGCTGCCCGGGGTGCCCGCTCCCGGATGCGTGGTCAACGTGGAGGAGCAGGGGGTGTTCGTCGTCCCCGAACTGCCCGCCGACCCGGTCGCGCTCGGCGCCCTGGCCCAGCGGCTGGCCGCCGCGGCCTGGTCGGAAGACCTGACCGTGACGATCACCCTGGAGCCCCGGGGCCTGCGGCTGCTGCCCTCAGCGGGGTAGGTGCGTGGGGAGCGTCATCCTGGGCGCCCGGCGGGGACGCATGTTCCCGCCGAGCTCCAGCAGCTTCTGCACCCGGTAGCGCTGCCCGCGGTAGCACTCGATCAGCTCGGCGCAGCCGGCGTCGTCGAGCACCTGACCGCTCAGCGCCCAGGACACGTTGCGCGACACGTGGAAATCGGCCCAGGAGAACGCGTCCGGGTCACCGTGGGCGCGCTGGCGCACCTCGGCCGCCGTCCACACCCCGATGCCCGGCAGGGAACGCAGACGGCGCTCGGCCTCGTCGTGCGGCAGCCCGACGGTCTGCTCCAGCCGCCCGGCCACCCGGGCGGCCGACAGCAGCGCGCGGCGCCGGGCCTCGTCCACCCCGGCCTTCAGCCACACCCACGACGGGATCTGCCGCCAGCCGGCCGGGTCCGGCGGCACGAACATGCCGTCGCCCTCCGGCCCGGGCGCCGGCTCGCCGTACCGGGTCACCAGCACCCGCCAGGCCCGCCAGGCCTCCTGCCCGGTGACCCGCTGCTCCAGGACGGCCGGGGCCAGGGCCTCGAACACCGCCCGGGTGCGCGGAATCCGGTAACCGCGGTGCGCGCGCCATGCCTCCACCAGCCGGGGGTGCTCGGGCCGGGGCTTGAAGGCGGCCGGTTCGTCGTGGTCGCCGAGCAGCAAGGGCAGCCCGTCGAGCACCCAATCCGCGCCCGGGCCCCAGGCCGTGGCCTCCACCTCGCCCGCGCTCGGCCGGCTCGTCACCAGCAGCAGCGCCGGGCCGTCGGGGGTGCGGGTGGCGCGGCGCACCGGGCCACCCGGCGTGGTGCGGAAACACGGGTCGGAGCCGCCACGACGCAGGCCGGAGAGGATCTGGTGCACCGAGATCGCGGCCGGCGGCCGGTACACACGCTCGCCGCTCGGGGTCACCGGGCCATCCTGCCCCGGGGACCGGCCCTCAGGCGCTGATCCGGTGACGCCGCGCGGTCAGGATGCCCGCCCCGGCCGCGAGCAGGTCGACGGCGGTGAACAGCACCCGCGAGATCAGCACCACCACGACCACCTCGCCATGGCTGTCGAGCACGGTGGACAGCACCGCGGCCAGCGCCACCTCGCGGGCACCGGCACCGGCCGGGGCGATGATGACGACGAAGCCGACCGCCCAGGCCAGGGCGTAGCCACCGATCAGCAGAAGCGCGGTGGAGACGTTCGCGTCGGCGCCGAGCGGCACGCTGAGCGCCCAGACCTGGAGGCCGGCGCCGACCCAGGAACCGACGGCCCACAGCGTGGCGGCGAGCGTGCCCCGGCCGGAGGTGCGCTCGGGCAGGCCCTCCTTGCTGACGATCTTCAGGGCACGGTCGACCAGGCGGCCCATCACAGCCGGGTGCAGCACCACGGCGAGCGGCACGATCAGCAGCACCGCCCAGCCGAAGCCGCTGGGCAGGGCCTCGGGCGCGAAGGGCAGCGCGATCAGCACCACGAGCAGGGCGCTGAGCACCGACAGCAGCATGCTGACCACCGTGGCGGTGGCCGTGCGCCGGCGCGGGACCTGATGGTCGCGGCCGAGCTCGGTCTGCATGACCACCGGCCAGACGCTGCCGGGCAGGTATTTGCCGAGCTGCCCGACGAAGAAGATGCGGGCGGCCACCTGGAGGCTCAGCCGGGAACCGAGGTCGGCGAGCAGGGTGCGCCAGACCATTCCGGCCAGCGCCACGTTGACCACTGTGGCCAGCGCGGCCACCACCACCCAGCCGGGGCTGAGCTGGCTCAGCGCGTCGGCCACCTGGTGCCGCTGGGAGAGCACGGCCCAGACCGCCAGGCCGACCAGCAGCAGGCCGAAGCAGACCCGGAACCAGCGGGCCCGGCTGAGTTCACTGGCCCGGCCGGCCAGGGCCCCGACCCGGGCCACGGCCCCGCTCACCGGTGCGACTCCACCGGCGCCACACCGGTGAGTGCCTCGACGTAGCGCTGCCACGGGCCGGTCAGGTCGATGTCGGGCAGACCGGCGCGCAGCCGGGCCAGCTCACCCGGGGCGGCCAGCCGGCGCAGCGCGGCGGCCAGGGCGGGCACGTCGCCGGGCGGGACCAGCAGGCCGTCGACGCCGTCGTGCACGTCGTCGGGGAAGGTGCCGACCGAGGTGGCCAGCACCGGCAGGCCGTGGGCGTGGCCGAGCTGGACGTTCTGCGAGGCGGTGGCGTGCCGGTAGGGCAGGGCGAACACGTCGTGCTCGGCCATCAGCGGCGGGATGTCGACCCCGGCGATGTAGCCGGGCCGGACCTGCACGCGACCGGCCAGCGCGGGGTCGGCGGCCAGCTCGCGCACCCGCTCTCCGGCCGAGCCCCACTGCTCGCCGGCCACCGTGACGGTGACGCCGGGCACCGTCTTGGCGGCCTCCAGCAGCAGATCGTAGCCCTTGTAGTCACGCACCATGCCGAGGGTGAGCACGCGCAGGGGTGAGCCGGCCGAGCGTGGTTCCCGGGTGGCGGCCAGCTCGCGGCCGGCCGGCTCGGGCAGCCCGCCGGGCAGGTGCGGCGCCAGCGGCACGGTGACCACCGGACGCCGGTCGAGGCCGAGTTCGTGCGCCAGCCGGGCCTGCTCGGCGGAGTGCACGACGATGCCGTCGACCGAGCGCAGCATCTGGCGGATCAGGAACTCCCCGCCCGGATGCGTCTCGTGCGGCACCACGTTGTGGGCGATCGCGACGATGCGCGGCGCGGAGGCACCGACCCGGCGGCCGCGGGAGCCGACCCGGATCGAGCGGACCAGGGTGAGCAGCGACGGCACCTGGATCGGCACCACCACCACGACGATCACCAGGTCGACGTCGCGCAGCGCCTTGCCGGTGCTCCACCAGGAGTGGGGCCGGTCCCAGCGCAGCGGCCGGGTGGTGCGGGGGAACGGCGGCAGGTCGGGACCGCCGTCGGGCACCGCCTGCTCACCCGGGTACAGGGCGTGCGGGTAGAGCCGGGACCAGGAGACCAGCTCGACCTGGTGCCCGGCCGCGGCCAGGGCGTGCGCGGTCTGCGTGGTGTGCGCGGCCACGCCGCCCTTGAACGGGTGCGAGGGGCCGACGATCGCGATGCGTAACGGGCCGGAGGCGAGCATCAGCGACGCCACCCGCGGCAACCCCGCCGCACCGACCGGAACACCAGGTAGCGGCAGGTGCGGGAGTTACGGGTGGAACGAGGGCCGGCGAGCCGGGGCGCCGTGCATCGTGCCGAACGGGGCGCCATGCCTCAGCCCTCGTGCACGCCGGGGTCGAGCGCGCTGTCGCCACGCGAGCGCACGATCAGGTCGGCCAGCAGGCCCATGCTGGCGATCAGCAGACCGGCGATGACCAGCAGCAGGGTGTTGGCCGGGAAGTAGAACGGGTGCCGGACCATGTCGACGACGCCCTTGACGAACCCGATGCCGAGCAGCCAGAGGGCCAGCGGCATGAGCACTTTCAGCGGCTCGAAGTACATGATCATCCGCAGCACCTGGAGGATGTAGCGGTAGGCGTCGCGGGTGAAGTGGAACTTGGACTTACCGGCCCGCTTGGCGTAGTCGATCGGCAGGTAGTACACGTCGTGCTGGTTCTGGAGGAACGACAGCGTGATCGTGGTGACGCAGGAGAACCCGGCCGGCAGCAGCCGCAGGTAGGGCAGCGACACCGAGCGCCGGAACGCCCGCAGGCCGGAGTTCAGGTCGGGGATCTTCTGGTTGCTCAGCCGCTCGGCGATCTTGCGGATCAGCCACTTGGCGGGCATGCGCAGCCACTTGTGCGTGCCCTCCTCGGTGAGCCGGGCCCCGACCACCTGGTCGTAGCTCGGGTCGGCGAGCAGCAGGTTGACCAGCTCGGGGATGCGCTCGTTCGGGTAGCTCATGTCGGCGTCGGTCCACACCACGATCTCGCCGCGGGCCCGCGTGGTGCCGATCCGCCGGACCGTGCCCGAACCGCCGTTACGGCGGAACGCCATCACCTTGACGTGCGGCATGCGCGGGGCGGCCTCGCGCAGCACGGCCAGGGTGTTGTCGGTGCTCGCGTCGTCGATCGCCAGGACCTCGTAGCTGAGCCCGGACGCGTCCATGGCGGCCGTGATGCGTTCCAGCTCGGCCAGGACATGGTCTTGCTCGTTGTAGCAGGGCAGCACGATGGTCGCCGTCACCCCGCCCGGTTCGGGCGCGACCGGCTGACCGATCGGCTGGGAAGACGTCGGGGTCTGCGGGGCCACGGGCGAAGCACTCATCGACGCTGAGGTTACCCGCTGCCGGAGCACGTATCGGACGCCGTCCGGTCAGCTGTGGATAACGGTTGGGACGCCATCTCCTGTGGACCGGCTCAGGAGACGCCGGTGGCGTCGGCCAGCCAGACGTCGATGTCGAGTTCGTCCTCACCGTCCGGCACCCGGGTCAGGTGGCGCTGGTCCTCGATCGTCTCCAGGTCGACCACCTGCCGCGAGGTCAGCCCGAGCGCCTCGATCACGGCCTCGCCCTCGGGGGTGCCGGCCAGCAGCACCGGGCGGTTCCCGGCCGCGGCGATCCGCGCCACGATCGGCCGCACCACCTCGGCCACCGCGGCGGTGTCGTTGATGTCGGTGATCTTCACCGAGGCCGAGGGCCGGTCGCAGACCCCGCGCACCACCTGCGGCCACTCGTTGGCCGCCCGGTTGTCCAGGGCCAGAACCACGTCGTTCGCACCGAGCTCCGCACAGACCTTCTGCACCGCGGCCACCTCACCCTTCTCGGTGCGCTGCCCGGCCAGCGGCTGGGTGGCGAGCCACGGCGGCAGCAGCAGGACCACGGCGGCCACGGCCACCGCACCGGTGCCCGCCCAGGGCCGGCTGCGCCGGACCCGGCGCGTCACCCAGGTGGCCGCGGCGGTGGCGGCCACCACGAAGGCCGGGATCACCATCGTCACCATGCGCCGGTCGGCCCACGGGTGGTCGGGGGTGATGCCGGGCCGGTACAGCGTGAGCAGGGTGCTGCCGAAGGCGATCACGGCGGGGCCGAGCCAGAACGGCACCCCCGCCGTGCGGCCCTCGAGCATGGACGACGAGGAGCCCCGCGCCGCCGAGTTCAGCCACCACCGGCCCACGGCCGCCGCCAGCGCGGCGAACACCAGCCAGCCCGCGATCACGACCACCGGCCCGGCGTACCAGCTGATCCAGTTCAGGCTGTGCTCGGCGTAGGTGCGGCCGCCGTCCACGGCCAGCCCCTGGAGCAGCTGGAGCCCGGCCACCACGCGGGAACCGGGGTCGTCGGGGTCCTGGCGGGTGATCATGAACAGCGGGCGGGCGGCCAGCACCACGCCGACCAGGGCGGTCGCCCCGGCCAGCAGCCACGGCCAGCGGTTCTGCCAGGCCGGCGAGGTGAGCCGGGCACCGAGCGCCGGGGCCGGACGGCCCTCCAGGCGCCGGGCCACGAGCACCACGGCCAGGCTGCCCAGCCCGAGCACCACGCCGCCGCCGATCAGCGGGATCAGGCTGGCCGAGATGGTGCCCAGGTAGGGCCGCGACAGCCAGACCGCGGGAATCGCCGCGACCGCGGTGCTGCCGAGCGCGCCCAGCACCAGGGGGCGGGTGGCCGGGTGCCGGCGCAGCGCCAGCACGGCCGCCACCGGCAGCAGCAGCGAGACCTCGCGCAGGCCGTCGATGCGGAACAGCCCGGCCAGGCCGAAGGCCAGGCCGGCGGCCAGGCCGATCCGCCGGGCCAGCCGCGGGTCGTCCGTGCCGTGCACCCCGGGGATCAGGAAACCCTTGACCCGCAGCGGGTTACCGGCCGTCACGGCGTCGGCCAGCAGCGCGCAGGCGACGGTGACGAGGAGCAGGGCGATCGGCTCGGAGTAGGTGGAGCGGGCGGCGTGCAGCACCGGCTGGCTGAGCACCAGCGCCGCGGTGGCGAGCACCGCCCAGCGCGGGCCGAGCAGCCGGGCCACCAGCCCGGCGAAGCCCAGCATCGCCAGGGCCGAGCAGATCGCCGGCATCACCAGCACGCCGTTCCAGCCCGCGGCCCACCAGCCCAGCGAGTACACCGAGGGGGCACCGAGCAGGAACTGCGGCACGATGTCGACACTGGTGCCCGCGGCCCCGGCGCTGCCGTGCACCACCTGGTAGTAGGCCGGGCTGGAGAGCCGGAACGCCGGGTCGGTCAGCGCCGCGCTCCCGCCGAACGCCTCCAGCCAGGACGGGATCGGCAGTCCGTGCCGGGTCGCGATCCACTGCGTGTACAGGGCGTACGAACCGGCGTCGCGGCGCAGCACGACGTGCTCGGCGTGGGTCAGCGCGGCCCACACCCCGTGCCCGGCGGCGATCGCCACCACCGCGGGCGCCACCCAGGCCGGCGCCGCGGTGGCGGGCACGAACCGCACCAGCCGGACCGAGGCGGCGAGGGCGATCACCAGCAGCGGCACGACCAGCCAGGGGATCCAGCCGCCGAACGGCACCAGCACCGCGGCCAGCAACCCGGTGAACGCCAGGAAGCAGGCGGCGAGCGGCCCGGAGCGGGCCAGCACCACGCCGGACAGCCGCTCCCCCCGGCTGCCGGGGGGACGCTCGTCGGGGACGTCGTGGGTCTGCGGGGTCACGATGCGCAAACCTACGAGATCTCCCCAGGACCCCCGCCACCCGACCCGGTCCCGTCCGTGCCGCATAGGGTTCCGCCATGACCGGAAACGCCCCCGCGGACGTCGCCGCGCTGATGTCGTCCCTGCTCGCCACGGACCCGGGCCGGCCCCGGGTGACCTGGTACGGGCCGGATTCCGAGCGCGTCGAGTTCTCCGCGAAGACGCTGGGCAACTGGGTGTCCAAGACCGCGAACCTGCTGGTGCAGGAGCTGGACTGCGAGCCGGGCTCGGTGGTCGGGATCGCGCTGCCGGTGCACTGGCGCAGCGTGGCCTGGCTGCTGGCCGCCTGGTCGGTGGGGGTGCACGCGGTGGTGTTCGACGAAGACCTCGGGCCCGCCCGCACCGATCTGGCGTTCGACGTGCTGGTCACCGACCGGCCCTCCGCGCCGCCGCAGGGCGGGGCGCAGGCCGAGCTGGTGGTGGTGGCCCTGCCCTCACTGGCCACCCGCTGGACCGGCGACGTGCCGCCCGGCGCCATCGACGCCGCCGCCGAGATCCGTCTCCAGCCGGACGTGTTCACGCCCTACGCGCTGCCCGCCCCGACCCTCCCGGCACTGACCACCGGCGAGCTCACGGTGTCGTACGGCGACCTGCTCACCCAGGCCCGCACCGCCGCGGGCGACCCGGGCACCCGGCTGCTGACCGGCGCCGGGCCGTCCCGCGCGATCGAGGCCTATCTCGCTCCGCTGGTGGCCGGCGGCTCGGTGGTGCTGCACCACGACCTGACCGGTCTGTCCCAGGACCGGCGCGATCACCTGATCGCCCAGGAACAGATCACGGCCACGGACCTGGGCCCGGCGCTGTAGGACGCCGGAGCTCACGTCGTCCCCGAACAAAACCGCGTGCCGCCCCCGGGGAGCCGGGAGCGGCACGCGAGCGGGAACCGGCTCACCCGAAGGTGAACCCCGGCGACCGCAGCCCGAGCCGATAGCGCGCGTCGGCGCCGGTGAACGTTCTGGTCACCTTCTCGCCGTCGATCTTTCCGGTGACCCGCACGCCCTGGAGGCGCTGGAGGCTGCCGCGGTCGGCGACGCTCCACGAGCTGACCGAGTCGAAGCCGAACTTCTTCGCGAAGGCCTTCTTCGTCATCCCGACGCTCCAGCTGCGGTACGGGTTGGTGGACGCGGCGTCCCAGCGGCTGTCGTCCACGCCCTTCAGATAGCTGATCTGGTAGCGACCCCAGACGTATTCGCGGTTCTCGGTGTAGCCGCCCATCGACGACGAGTACAGCGCCTCGATCGTGTTGCCCGCGGCGTCCACGATCACCTGCCCGTTCGTGGCGGCGACGGCCTTGCGCCAGTTGCCGCCGTACTGCGCGTCCACCGACTCCACCGCCCAGCCCTTGTACACCTGGTCGTAGGTGCCGGCGGTGAGCACGTAGGCCTGGGCCGCGGCACTGTACTTCCGGCTGAGGAAGGTGCGGGCGGCCACGGTCTGCGCCTTCAGCGCCTCGATCGGCCAGGACACCGGCACCTCGCCCAGGCCCGTCAGGTACTTCTGCACGGCGCTGGTGCCGCCGGAGGCCCGGATCGTCTCGGTGACCGCGATGCCCGCCGTGGAACCCACGAAACGGGCTGTGTCGTAACGGGTGCTGAGTGCGGAGCTGCCGCCGTAGGGGTGCAGCGCCACCACGGTGCCGGAGTGCGCGGCCGACATCACCCCGGCGTTCGGCACGAACATCCGCCGCTTCCCGGTGTGGTCGAACAGGGCGATGCCCGGGCGGCTGTTGATGGTCTTGCGCCCGACCGTCCAGCTGGTGCCCTGCGGCTGCACCACCGAGCGGGTGCTGCTGGCCCAGCGCACCGAACCGGTCTCGGCGTCGAGCACCGACTTCGAGGCCCCGGTCGCGAGGTTCAGCACGACCGGCGCGTCGAGCTGCCGCTTCGCCAGCGAGGCGTCGTAGTAGTACGTCTTCAGGATGGTCTTGTAACCGCAGCCCAGCCGGGCGGCCCCCTGGGCGCCGTACTGGCTCATGCCCATGCCGTGCCCCCAGCCGTGGCCGTAGATCTTCACGGCCCCCTTCGGCTGCGTGGCCGGGGTGAGCGCGGCGCCGCCGGGCGCCGGGCAGCTTCTCGCCGCCGCGACCGGGGCCGCGACCGGGGCCGCGACCGGGGCCGCGACCGGGACAGTGGCGGCGTGGGCGGTGGTGCTTCCCGCCATCACGGCGAGTGCGGTTCCCAGGACGGTCAAGGCGATCGAGCGGGGACGGCGCATCGGGCAGGACTCCCTCGAGTTATGGACACAAGGGTGGCCGGCCTTCGAAAGCCTCAGCCGGCCACGCCGGATCCATCGGCCGCGTCCGTGCTCGGGTGAGGGGGGCACGCCGGTGACCGTCGTCCGGCGTAACCCCGTCAGGGCGTGGGCAGAGGCCGCGAACCGGTGGATACCGGAGTTCGGCAGCACGAGCCCTGTCGCCCGGAGAGAGCAGTCCACCACTCTCCCGGCGCTTCCTGGGGTGTCTCGGAGCTACCGGTCGGGAACTTGATCGTCCGCGTTCGGGTGATGCCGGAACTCTCAGCGCACGTAGCCGATCACGTCCACCCGCACCCCGGTCGCGCCCACGCTGTTGAGCAGGGTGACGGCCCCGGCCTCGCCGACCGGCACGAGCACCTGGTTGGACCGGGTGTCGCCCTGCCCCACCCGCAGCGCCGCGGTGCCGGTGGGCAGGCCGCCCCACGGGTACACGTCGAGTGCGGTGTCGGAGCCGGGCCGGTCGGCGGTCAGCGTGAGCAGCACCGCCGTGGCCGGTTCCGGCACGGTCAGCTTCTTCGGCCTGCCCTGCTGGAGAGTGGCGTCGGTGAGCAGGGTGGGCTTCACCGGCGTGAACCTGCCGGTGGCCGTCGCCGCCACCACGCCCCGCACGTCGAGCACCGCCTCCACCGCGGCGCCCGGGTTGCTCAGCGTCAGCTGCCCGTTCACCACCGGGACGACGGCCAGGTCGTCCACGCTCTCCCCCTTCCGGAACACCAGCGTGGGCAGTTCTCCCGGACCGGCCGTGAGGGTGCCCGCACCGCCCGGCTGGATCACCGAGACGTCCACCAGCACGGCCCCGATCTGCCCGGCCGGGATGCCGCCGAGCGTGGCGGGCAACGTCACGGTGCGGGTTCCGGTCACCGGCTCCCGCAGAATCCGGGTGCCCTCGACCGCCGTCAGCGGGGTGCCGGACTCCGTGTAGTAGCCCACCACGTCCGCCGTCAGCTCGGTCACCCCGCGGGCGTTGCCCACCGAGACCGAGCCGTCCGCACCGACTCTCGTGGTCACCAAGGTGGAACGGGTGACGCCCGCGGCCACGCCCGCCACCGGCCGGGCCGAGGTGCGGCCGGTCGGGTAGACGGTGAGGGCGGTGGCCTCGGTGGAGCACGAGGCGGTCAGGTCGAGCACCACCGCGGTGACGCCCGCGGCGGGCACACCGGCCTGCCCGAGCACCGGGATGCGGGCGTGTCCGCCCGGCCCGAGCCCGTTCCCGGTGCGGCTGTCGTAGATCCTCGCCGGGGTGAGCGGCACGTAACCGCCGGCTCCGCCCGAGGGCGTCGCGGCCGGCGGGGCGGGTTGCGGCGCGGGCGTGATCAGGACGTTCTTCACCACCGGCGTGGCCTGGCCCTGGTGTGAGGACGACGTGAGCGTGAGCGTGTACCGCCCCGGGCGGGCGGTCGCGCCGCCGGCCACCCTGCCGTCCCAGGTGGCCGTGATCTCCTCCCCCGCGGCCACGGACCCGGTGACCCGGGCCACCCGCCCGCCGTTGCAGGGCGCCTCCACGTCGAGCCGCCAGCTCTGCCGGCGCAGGGCCCGGGCCGTGACGGTGAGCGGATCGCCCTGCCGCACATTGGTCTTCGGCACGGTCGGGTTGATCAGCGCGGCCTGCATCAGGGCCGTCACCCGGGACCGGATCGAGGGCAGGTAGGGGTAGAGGTACCGGCCCGGGCAGGCGGTGAAACCGGTGTTGCGGTGGCCCATGATCACCGGCAGCGTCACGGTGCGGCCGGCCGGGTAGCGCGCGGTGCCGCCGCCGGCCGAGGTCAGCCGTGTGCTGCCCTTCGGATCACGGTGGTACCGACCGAGTTTCCAGGCGAAGATGCGGGCCACGGCGTTGACCGCGGCGGCACTCGGGCGCGCGGTGTCGTAGTTGCCGATCACCGCCACGCCGAACGTGCCGGTGTTGAAACCGCCCGCGTGGGCACCGATCACGGCCCGGTCCAGTCCTCCGGCACGGCCCTCCCAGATCCGGCCGAACCGGTCGACCAGGGCGTTGTAGCCGATGTCGCACCAGCCCCGGGACAGGTGGTAGGCGTAGTCGCCGCGGATGATCGCGGGCACCTGGCTCGCGCTGTACCCGTTCTTGCCGGCGGTGTGGTGCATCACCGCGGCCCTGATCGTGGAACCGTACTCCGGCGAGCAGTTCACCCGGGACTCGTCGGCGCCCCACTGGGTGCGCGTCACCACCGTGGGTGTGCCCGCCGCCGCCCCCTGGATGCCGGCCGCCACCTGGTCGTAGCCCGAGCTCCCCGGGTCGACCAGCTCGAGTTTCAGGTCGTCCGGCAGCTTTCCGGACCTGACCACGATCTTCGCCTGCACGCCGTCGCTCGGCCCGACCCAGGCCGGGTCGGTGCCGCCGCGCACGTCCCTCGTGGCCACCACGTCGTCACCGGCGTCGCCGTCCAGGTGCTCCCACCCGCTCCACGTCCCCTCGTGCCGGGTGCGCACCGAGATCTCCAGGTCCGGCGTCAGGTCCCGGCCCTTCCAGGTCACCCCGACGGTCTGGAACCTCCCGGTCGGCCGCTTCGCCGTGAGAACGACCGGTTTTACCCCGGCTGTCGAGATTGCCTGCCCCAGAGCCAACTTCGTCACCGTCGGGGCGACGGCGGTGGGTTCGGTGACGGCGCCACCGGTTTCGTCGGGAGGAACCAGCGCGTGGGCGGGGGCCGGCGCGGCCAGTGCCAGGAGCGCGGAGAGCAAAACGGCTTTTCGAAATACTTTTCGCATGGGGAAGAGACCTCAAGACAGCAGAATTCACGGTGGGTTCGAGACAACCACTCAACGTAATTCCGCCGACTGATCACCATCCCCCGTCCACCCGAGCCCGGTGACCGGTGGGGGCGGGGACGATCGGCCGGTCAGGCAGGTTTGCGCAACACCATCAGCAGGTAGTCGCGGCGCAGGTCGGTGCGGGGGTAGCGGCCCAGCACGTCTTCGAAGCGGGAGTAGAAGTCCTCGTCGATCGGCGTCTCGGTGAACGCGCGGTGCGCCACCTCGAAGCCCAGCAGGTCGGCGTAGTACTCGTAATGCAGCCAGCTCAGCCGGTTCACCCAGGCGTGGCCGATCGGCTCACGGCCGTTCGCCACGTCCCACTCACGCACCACCTGATCGGTGAACAGCAGGTGCGGCCAGGGGAACCAGATGTCGCGGTAGCGGTGCGAAGCCTGCGGGCCGGCGTGCAGATTCGCCCGGATCCAGGCCAGACCGCCCGGCCGCAGCAGGTCGTAGGTGGCCTTCAGCATGGCGTACGGATGCGTGACGTGCTCCCACACGGTGAACGACAGCACCCGGTCGAACGAGTTCGGCTCGTACGGACTGCCCTCGGCCAGGTCGGCGCACTCGAAGTGCACCCGCTCGCCCGCCAGCTGGTCCCACGGCCGGTACTGCGTCACGTCCACGCCGTGCGCGTCACAGCCCAGGTTGTGTGCCAGCGACCAGACCTCGAAACCGTTGCCGCAGCCGATCTCCAGCGTGCGCAGACCGGCCAGGCCGACCATGTCGTTCACCCAGCGCACCCGCCGCCGGGCCGCCTCCGCCAGCGCGGTGTCGCTGTAAGACGGCGGGTTCGGCACGATCCGGCGGTCCCGGTACTCGGCGTTCAGCTGCTCCAGCAGGTCGATGTCGTACTTCTGCCCGGCGCCCGCACCGGTCTGGTAGAGACTGCGCACCGGCCGCCCCGAACCGGAGATGCCCTGCGGCATCGCCCATTCCGCTTCTTCCGGCAGAGAAGTGACGGCGGGTAGACCGGTCGGCCTGCGAATCATCGCGCCGGGCAAGGGCTTCGGGGGCGCCACCGGCTCGACCGGTTTCACCGGTTTCGCCGGCCTGACCGGCGGGGGCGGCCGGCGACCGGTGACCAGATCACGGACGGCGAGGGCCGCGCGGATCGCGGCCTCGTCCCGCGGTTCCGGCAGGGTGCGCAGCCCTCGCAGCACCCGGCCCCGCCAGCCCTCCGGGGTCATCCGGAAACCACCTGTGAAGCAGGTTCTTTCGGAAGCGTCACGGGCGTCCGGGAGTCGAGCCAGGTGATGATCACCTCGGCGATCCGCCGTCCGGCCGCGCCGTCCCACAGCGGGGGCCTGCGCTCCGGCGGTGCGGGACGGACCGGGGCCGGGGCCCCCAGCACCTGGTCCAGGGCGGCCGGCACGCCCTCCACCGTGACCAGGCGGTTGGTGCCGTGGGTGATGGTGACCGGCCGCTCGGTGTTCGGCCGCATGGTCAGGCAGGGCACGCCGAGCACGGTCGCCTCTTCCTGCACCCCACCGGAATCGGTGAGAACGGCCGCGGCCCCCCGCACCAGACCCAGAAAAGCGCTGTAGGGCAACGGTTCGCACACGACGATACCGGTGGACGACGAAAGACCGGCCGCCTCCAGCCCGGCCCGGCCCCGGGGGTGCAGCGGGATCACCACCGGCATCCGCCCGGCCACCTCGTGCAGCATCGCCACCAGCCGCGCCACCGCGGCCGGGTCGTCCACGTTGGCCGGACGGTGCAGCGTGGCCACCAGGTAGTCGCCGGTCAGGCCGTGCCGGGCCCGGGCCGCGGCCTCGTCGAAACGGTCGAGGTGCTTCACCAGGGTGTCGATCATCGGGTTTCCGGTGAAGTGGATGCGGTCGGCCGGCACGCCCTCCCGGGCCAGGTGCCCGACCGCGTCGGCGCTGGTCACCAGCAGCAGGTCGGACAGCTGGTCGGTGACCCGGCGGTTGACCTCCTCCGGCATGGTCATGTCGAAGCTGCGCAGCCCGGCCTCCACGTGCGCCACCGGGATCAGCAGCTTGGCCGCCACCAGGGTGGCCGCCAGGGTGGAGTTGATGTCGCCGTAGACCACCACCAGGTCGGGCCGCTGCCGGGTGAAAACCTCTTCCAGGCCGACCATCACGGCGGCGGTCTGGGCCGCGTGGCTGCCCGACCCGGCGCCGAGATCGATGTCCGGCTCGGGCAGGCCGAGCTCGTCGAAGAACACCCGGCTGAGCCGGTCGTCGTAGTGCTGCCCGGTGTGCACCAGTACCTGGTTGACCCGGCCGCGCAGCGCCTCCAGCACCGGCGCGGCCTTGGGAAAGTTCGGCCGCGCGCCGGTGACGTGCACGATTCGCCTCATCCGCCGGCCCCCGGCGGGATGCCCGCCGCCACCCCGGACAGCGGGCCCAGGTCGACGGAGATCTCGGCGACCGGTGCCGAGCCGGGCACCACGCCGGTGTCGGCCCAGGCCCGCATGTCCGCGGCGAACCGCTCACTCACCACCGTCCGGTCGATCCGCCGGCCGGCGGCCGCGGCAGCCCGGTCCAGCGCCGCGAAATCCGCTTCCAGGCAACCGAACACGGCCTCGGTCAGGGCCCCCACCCCGTCCGGCCGGTAAACCAGGGCGGCGCCGCCCTCCACCACCGGCAGCGAACCGGAGTTCGACGGCAGCAGCACCGGGCGGCCGAAGGTCAGCGCCAGGGCCAGCACCCCGGAGTTCAGCGAGCGCCGGTAGGGCAGGGCGACCAGGTCGGCCGCCCGCATCAGCACCTGGATGTCGGCGTCCGGCACCTGGGCGGGCAGCAGCCGCACCGCCGGGTGGGCAGCGGCCGCGGCGACGAAGTCTCTGGTCTCCGGGGCGTCGTCGGGTTTTCCGGCCACGATCAGCACGATCCGGCCCGGCCGTGCGCGGGACACCCGGTCCACCGCCTCCAGCAGATCGGCGATGCCCTTGTAGGGCTTCACCGCGCCGGTCAGCAGCAGCGCCACGGCCCCGTCGTCGATGCGCAGCCGGCGCCGGGCCTCGGCCCGCGACACCCAGTCCGGGTACACCCCCTGGTAGCCGGGATGGTCGCAGCGGTAGACCTTCTCGGGCGGCAGCTCGAACCAGTCGCCGACCGCCTCCGGGGTGCGCGGGCTCATCACGTGCACCAGGTCGGCGCGCTCCACCACCTGCTCGCGCAGCCGCACCTCCTGGGCCTCGAACCGGGTGTCGTGCGGCAGCACGTTGTGCACCGTCCAGACCAGCCGGGCCCCACGCTCCCTCAGCGTGTCGAGCAGCTCGGTGTGCCGGTCCACCGCCTGGTTCGCGGCCCGGTCGTCACCGGCCCTGGCCAGCACCTGGTTGAGCCAGTGCAGGTGCACCACCAGCGGCACGTCGCCGGGCCAGCCGCGGGTGGTGGTGATCAGGTCGGTGGCCCGGAAGGTGGGGACGGCCACCAGGTTGCGTGCCGTGAACCGGCTGTAGAGCACGCTCTGGAAGGGGTTTCCGGTGTAGTACGGGGTGAACGGCCAGACCACCGGATCCGGGCCGTCGACCGGCGTGCGGGCCAGGGCGGAGAAGGTCTCGGCCGACCAGGCCTCGGTGCTCTGGTCGCGGCCGGGCATCGAGATCAGCATCAGCGCGTCCTCTCCGCGTGGCGTTCGGCGGCGAACCGGTACACCGCGTCGAAGGCCCGGCCGTTCCCGGCCCAGGTGCGCTCGCGGCGCACCCAGTCCGCCGCCTCCGCAGCACGTTTCACCAGTTCTTCGGGGTGCCCGGCGAGCTGTGCCACCACCTCGGCCAGCGCCCCGGCGTCGCCCGCCCGGAACACCGCGGCCCGCCCGTGCCCCGGCCCGGCGATCTCGACCAGCGCGGGCAGATCACTCACCAGCACCGGGATCTCCATGGCCATGGCCTCGAACGGCTTCATCGGCGACACCATGCGCCCGGCCCGCTCGGGCACCCGCGGCACCACGAACAGGTCGATCTGGGCGTACCACTGCGGTACCTCGTCGAACGGCACCGACCCGGCGAACACCGCGGCGCCGCCGAGACCGAGATCCGCCGCCAGCGCCTCCAGTTCGGCCCGGCGCCGGCCGTCGCCGACCAGCAGCACGCTGACCGGCAGGCCCTGGGCGCGCAGCAGCGCGGCGGCCGACAGCAGCACCTCCTGGCCCTCGCGGAAGTGGTCCAGGTTGCTGATGTAGCCGAGCACGAACGTGTCGTCCAGGCCGAGTCGCGCCCGCAGCCGCGGATCCCGCGATCGGGGCTGGAAGCGTTCCAGGTCAACGGCATTCGGGATGACGAACACCCGGTCCTCGGGCACCCCGTGGCCGTGCACGATCTCCTCGCGCATCGGGCCGCTGAGGGTGACCACGGCGTCGGCCGCGTGCATCGCCCGGGTCTCCGCGGCGAACCGGCGGCGGTAGTACTCGGCATGCTCGGCGTAGCGCTCGTCGGCGGTCCAGGTGGTCTCGAAGAACGAGCGCACCTCGTAGATCCAGGGCAGCCCGGCCCAGTCGGACAGCGCCTCGCCCACCACGCCGAGGTCGTAACCGCGGTGGCCGGACCCGGCGTGCAGCACCTCCGGCCGCACCCGGGCCAGCTGCCGGGCGAACGTGGTGGTGGTGAGCTGCACGTACTCCTCCCAGGTCACCGCGGACAGCTGCGGCGCGCCGGGCATCACGTGGTGGTACTCGATGTCGTCGACCAGGCAGGAGCGGCCCTCGCCGAACCCGGGGAGGGTGACGGCCACCGGGTCGCGCCCGGCACCCCGCACGGCGAGCAGGGTTTCGTGGGTCCGGGTGCAGTAGCCGTTGTTGCGGTGCGGCATCGACTCCTTGGCCAGGTAGAGCACCCGGCCGGGCAGCGGATCGGCGAGCCGGGCCGGGCGGGCCCCGGGCACGACCGGCCGCCAGCCCGGGTCGGTCTCCACCAGCCGACCCTGCACCGAGCGCTGGAGCCGCACGTTCTTGCCGCTGGGGGCGGTCATCGCCAGCCGGGACGCCTCGGCCACCGCGTCGGACAGCTGCCCGGTGCGGGCCAGCAGCTGGGTGCGCAGCCGGGCCACCCGCATGTCGGTGGGCGAGCGCCGGGCCGCGTCGTGCAGCAGACGCAGCGCGTCGTCGTGGCGCTTGTCCCGGTCACGGCGCACCGCCGCGGCGGTCTCCGCGTAGGTGATGGCGATCCGGGCGGCCCGGCGGCCACGTCGCGGCACCGCCCTGAACTGACGCCTGAGCCTGCGCCGCCAGTGGGCGAGCGCTCCCATCCGGGACTCTCCTCGAGGTATCGACGATGCCAACGGGTGCCGACGGGTGCCGACGCGCATCGTCACGGGATGCACCGGCTCTGCGACGGCCCAGTCTGCCGTATGTTGGGCCCCACCACCGCGACCGAGGGCCCGCCCCTCCGAACGGCCGAGGTGGCATCACACTGATGTTCCGAATATCGGCTCCAGATGAAGATGAGGACGGCGACCTCACTCCATGCGCACCGGACCGCCCACGGTGGTGTTGGCCACCACCAACGGCAAGGGGATGGGACACCTGTCCCGCCAGCTTGCCCTCGCCCTCGCCTCGCTCGGCGGGATGGACCCGGTGATCTTCTCGCTGTCCTCGGCGGTCACCGTGGTCAACCAGTACGGCATGCGTGCCGAGTGGGCTCCCGGCTCGCAACGCAGACAGGTGCCGCGCCGGCACTGGGACGCCTACCTGGCCGAGCGGATCACCGCCCTGGTCACCGAGACCAACGCCAGCGCCTTCGTCTTCGACGGCGTCTACCCCTACGACGGGGTGCTGCGGGCGCTGCGACGGATGCCCGACGTGCCGTTCATCTGGAGCCGGCGGGCGATGTGGAAGAAGGGCGCGGGCTCCCGGGCCCTGCGCTACCGCCGGCTGTTCGCCGCCGTGCTGGAGCCGGGCGACCTGGCCTCGGCCGGCGACGTGGGCCGCACGGTGTATCTCGAGGACGCCCGCCGGGTCGGCCCGATCACGCTGGTCGGCCAGGTGCCGCAGCTGAGCCGCGAGCAGGCGATCGAGGAGCTCGACCTCGACCCGGACCGGCCCCGCCTGCTGCTCACCCTGGGCAGCAGCAAGCGCAGCGACCTGTACGCCGCCCACCAGCGCACCGTGGAGCAGTTCACCGCGGCCGGCTGGCAGGTGGTGGTCACCTCGTCGCCGTTGCGCGGCCGGGCCAAGTCGGCCGCCGGGCCCAAGCAGATCTCGGTCTTCCCGCTGGTGCGCTACCTGCGGGCGTTCGACGCGGCGGTGTCGGCCAGCGGCTACAACGCCGTGCACGAACTGCTCTACTCGGCCGTGCCCACGCTGCTGGTGCCGAACGCCGACGCGATCACCGACGACCAGCGCACCCGGGCCCGCATCGTCGGCAACACCGGGCTGGCGCTGGCCGCCGACCCGGACCGGCCGCGCGAGTTCGACGCCGCGCTGGAGCGCCTGCTGGACCACCGGGTGCGCGATCGGCTCGCCGCCTCGTGCCGCGACCTCGACCCGCCGACCGGCGCCACCGAGGCGGCCCGTGCGGTGATCGGCCTGGCCGCGGTCGGCGTGCCCGCCGGCGAGCGGATGGAGGCGGCCTCGCTGCACGCCCAGCGCTTCGCCCGCCGGGTGGTCGGCCGGGCGCTGCCGCCGGCCGTGGCCAACCTGGTGGGTCGCCCGCCCCGGCTCGCCCGGCCGGGCGACCTGCGCGGCCCGCTCCAGGTCAGTCCCCTGCTGGCACCTGGTCTGGCGGGTGTGCCGCAGATCGGCGGCGACCAGCTGCTGGTCACCGACGCGCTCACGCCGGGCCTGTTCGACGGGCGCTACGTGGAGCATCTGCTCCCCGGGGCGAGCGACGACTACGTGCGTGCCCGGGCGGAGATCGCCGCGCGCTACTACCGGCTGGCACCGCCGTCCTCGCCCGGCATCGAGACCGGCGAGGCAATCCTGGCGAAGAGTGACGAAAGGGACTGGAGCAAACTCGGCTGGCCTGCGTCTTGACCTGCATTTGATTACTGCGCGCCGCACTAATGCGCACAGCGTGTCACAATTCAACCCGGGCGCCGCAGGAGCCTGGACGTGAGGATCCGGCGCCCGGTCAGCTGACCGGCGCGCGGAAGGACATCCCGAGCATGAACACCCACGACGCACCCGACCTCGTGGTCGTGGGCCTCGGCTATGTCGGCCTTCCGCTCGCCCAGGAGGCCTGCCGCAGCGGGCTGCACGTGGCCGGGCTGGACCTGGACGTGGCGGTGACCGAGGGGCTGAACGCGGGCCGCTCGCACATCGACGACCTGTCCGGCGCCGACGTCGAGGCCATGCTCCGGGCCGGTTTCCGCGCGCACACCGACGCCTCGGTGGTGGCCGGCGCCCGCACCGTGGTGATCTGCGTACCCACCCCGCTGGCCGGTGACGGCGGCCCCGATCTGGGCATGGTGCTCGGCGCCACCGCCGCCGTGGCCAGCTTCGTGCACCGCGACACCCTGGTGGTGCTGGAGTCCACCACCTACCCGGGCACCACCGACGAACTGCTGCGCCCGATGCTCGAGGAGAGCGGGATGACCGTCGGGCAGGACGTTTTCCTCGCCTTCTCACCGGAACGCATCGATCCGGGCAACCAGCGCTGGGGCTTCCGCAACACCCCCAAGGTGGTCGGCGGCACCACCCCGGCCTGCGCCGAGCGGGCGGCGGCCTTCTACCGCAAGATCGTCGACGAGGTGGTCATCGCCCGCGGCACCCGCGAGGCCGAGATGTCCAAGCTGCTGGAGAACACCTATCGGCACGTGAACATCGCGCTGGTGAACGAGATGGCGCGGTTCTGTCACGAACTCGGCATCGACCTGTGGGACGTGATCCGCTGCGCGTCCACCAAACCGTTCGGGTTCCAGGCGTTCCGCCCGGGCCCGGGGGTGGGCGGGCACTGCATCCCGATCGACCCGAACTACCTCTCGTACCGGGTGCGGGCCGCGCTCGGCTACCCGTTCCGGTTCGTCGAGCTGGCCCAGGAGATCAACAACGCCATGCCGGATTACGTCGTGCAGCGGGTACAGAACCGGCTGAACGACGCGGCCAAACCGCTGCGCGGGTCCCGGGTGCTGCTGCTCGGGGTGACCTACAAGGAAGACATCTCGGACCAGCGCGAGTCGCCGGCCGTCCCGATTGCGATCCGGTTGCGATCCGCGGGGGCGCGGATCAGTTTTCATGATCCTTTCGTCACCGACTGGACCCCGGACGGTCACCACGACACGACCGGCGGTGCATCTATTGGTCACGATTTCGCACCAGATGGTGAAACGTCCGGTCGCGTGGCCTCGGGCGGAACGTTGAAGTGCGTGCCGGACCTCGCTGCGGCGGTCTGCGCGGCGGACATCACCGTTCTGCTGCAACGCCACTCAAGCTACGATCTCGACGAGATCGCCCGGCTCGCACCTCTCGTGCTCGACACCCGTGGCGCCATCATCGACAGTGCAACCGTGGAGCGACTTTGACCAGCATCCTGCCGATCCGGCCCGAGACGGGCGCGTCGCAGCGGGCCGCGGCGAGAGCGGCGGAGTACGGCCTGGTCCAGCTCGGGGGTCGTCCCCCGCTGGGCAAGTACATCAAGGAACTCTGGGGCCGGCGGCACTTCGCCCTGGAATTCGCGAAATCGCGGTTCCGCGCGGCGAACGAGGCCAACCGCCTGGGCATGGGCTGGGTGGTGCTGAACCCGCTGTTGCAGGCCGGCGTCTACGGCCTGATCTTCGGCGTGATCCTGCTGCCCAGCAGCAGCAAGCCGCACAACTACACGGCGTTCCTGGTCTGCGGCGTGTTCACCATCGGCCTGTTCTCCGGGTGCTTCACCGACGGCGCCAAGTCGCTCGTCACCAACCGGGGTCTGGTGCGCACCCTGCACTTCCCCCGGGCGGTGCTGCCGATCGCGACGCTGCTGAACAAGCTGATGGACCTGGTCGCGACCACGATCGTGATGGCCGTGATCGTCATGCTGACCGGCGAGATGCCCGACCTCGACTGGCTGCTGATCTTCCCGGCCTACTTCTTCCTGGCCCTGTTCAGCGGCGGCGTCGCCTTCGTGGCCGCCCGGCTGACCGTGCACCTGCGCGACATCAGCCAGCTGATCCCGTTCATCAACCGGATCATCTTCTACCTGTCCGGTGTGTTCTACGTCGTCGGCAACCGGTTCGCCGACCAGGGTTTCCTCGGCAAGATCATCGAGGCCAACCCGCTGAACGTCTATCTCAGCCTGGTGCGGTACGCGATGCTCGAAGGGATCCGGGGCGACGGCGCCAACCAGATCGCGATCAACGCCACCACCTGGTTCATGGCGGCGGGCTACGGCATCGTGATGTTCGTTGCCGGTTTCATCTTCTTCTGGCAAGCCGAAGGGCTGTACGGACGTGACTGAGCAGAACTCCTCACCGAACGGGTCGGTGGCCACCGACTGGAACGGGGGAGCCGTGGAGAACACAGGGCAGGACGCCACCCAGGAAGTCCCGGTCGTGCCCGCCAAGGCCCCCGCCAAGAAGGCCGCCAAGAAGGGCGTCGGCCCGAGCGGCCTGAAGAAGATCAAGACCCGGGTGCCGGTCGGCCCCCGGGAGCGCCCCACGGTGATCGTCGACAACCTGCACGTCACCTACAAGGTGTACGCCACCGGCAAGTCCGCCTCCGGCCGCAACGCCGAGAAGAAGGGCCTGCTCGCCCGCACGCCGGGCATCCGCCGGGCGCACGAGGTGCACGCGGTGCGGGGCATCAGCTTCACCGCCTACGAGGGCGACGCGATCGGCCTGGTCGGCACGAACGGCTCCGGCAAGTCCACGCTCTGCCAGGCCATCGCCGGCCTGGTGCCGTCCAAGCGGGGTGCGGTCTACTCCGAGGCCAACCCCACCATGCTGGGTGTCGGCGCGGCGATGATGAACGACCTGTCCGGCGAGCGCAACGTCATCCTCGGTGGCCTGGCCCTGGGCATGAGCCTCGAAGAGGTCAAGGCCAAGTACGACGACATCGTCGAGTTCTCCGGCCTGAAGCGGGAGTTCCTGGACTACCCGATGCGCACCTACTCGCAGGGCATGGGTGCCCGGCTGCGGTTCTCCATCGCGGCGTCGGTGTCGCACCAGGTGCTGCTGATCGACGAGGCGCTGTCGGTCGGTGACCGGCTCTTCGGCCAGCGCAGCGAGGAGCGGATCCGCAAGCTGCGGGAGGAGGCCGGTACGGTCTTCGTCGTGAGCCACGCCCTGCCGACGATCACCAAGACCTGCAACCGGGTGCTGTGGATCGACCAGGGCAAGCTGATCATGGACGGCGGGGTCGACGAGGTCATCGAGGCCTACACCGAGGCCGAGGGCGCGTGACCCACGGATGAGGCCGTCGTGAGCCAGGAAAGCCCCACTCCCCTGGACACGACGGCCTCATCCGCGTTCCCGCCGGTAACAAGGGCACCGCGGGTGCTCATCATGACCGTGGTGCACGACCCGGACGACGCCCGCATCCGCTACCGCCAGCTCACCGCCCTGCTGGCCGCGGGCCTCCAGGTCACCTACGCGGCACCGTTCGAGGCCACCCGGCGCCGTCCGCCCGAGGGCGTGACCGCCGTGGAACTGCCCCGGGCCGCCGGGCGCCAGCGGCTGTCCGCCGTCTCCGCCGCCCGCCGGGTGCTGCACCGGCTCGGCCCGCAGCACGACCTGGCGCTGCTCCACGACCCCGAACTGCTGCTCGCCGTGCCCGGTCTCGGGCGGCGGCGTCCCCCGCTGGTGGTGTGGGACGTGCACGAAGACACCGCCGCCGCCCTGCGGATGAAGTCCTGGCTGCCGCGTGCGGTGCGCCCGGTGACCGGTGCCGCGGTGCGGGCGGCCGAGCGCTGGGCCGAGGGCCGCTGCCGTCTGCTGCTGGCCGAGGAGGGCTACCGCGGCCGGTTCCGGCTGGAGCACCCGGTGGTGCCCAACAGCGTGCCGGTGCCCGACACCGAGCCGGTGCCGCCGGGGGCCGACCGCGTGGTCTACCTGGGCCGGATCACCCGGGCCCGGGGCGCGCTGGAGATGATCGAGCTGGGCCGGCGGCTCGGTCCCGAGGTGCGGCTGGAGCTGATCGGCCCGGCCGACGGCGACGTGTCCGGCCGGATCGCCCGGGCCCATGCCGAGGGGGCGCTGACCCACCACGGTTTCGTGCCCAACCGGCAGGCGCTGCGGCTGCTGCCCGGGGCTCTGGCCGGGCTGGCGCTGCTGCACGACGAGCCCAACTACGCGGTGTCCCGGCCGACCAAGGTGATGGAGTACATGGCCTGCGGCGTGCCGGTGGTGACCACCCCGAACCCGGCCGCGGCCGACCTGGTGGGCCGCTACCGCAGCGGCACGGTGGTGCCCTTCGACGACGTGGACGCGGCCGAGACGGCCATCCGCAACCTACGGGCCGACGCCACCCGCCGGGCCCTGCTGGGCTCGGCCGGCTGGCGGGCCGCCCGCGCCGACCTGGACTGGCGCGCCGACGGTCAGCGGTTCGCCGAGCTGATCCGGGAGTGGTGTCACCCCGCCTGAGCCCAGGCCCAAACGACCGTGCACGGCCGCCCGACGAACGGGCGAACCGTGCACGATCCCGAAAGGGGTTACGGGGCAGAGGTGTCCGGCACCGTGACGCCACCGATCTGGCTGGGCAGGTCGGCCAGCCTGCGGGGGCTGAGGATGAACCCGGCGCCCCAGCTGAGGTGCATGGTGGCGGTGACCAGGGGCAGGCGCACCCAGGCGCCGGGGGGCAGTCCCCGGCCCTCGAAGGCCGACCCGGCGCAGATCGCGACCAGGTAGCCGGCGGGCAGCACCGCAGCCGGCTTGACCCCGGCGGCGGCCAGGCCGAGCCCACCCACCACACCGGCCAGCGCCAGCGGCGGGGCCAGGTAGCGGAAGTTGACCGTGCCCTCGTGCCGCCGCATGACCACGCGACGCCAGCGACCGTAGAAGAAGTACTGCCGGCTCAGCGCCTTGACCGTGCTGCGCGGCCGGTAGGCCACCTTCAGCCTGGGCTGGAACCAGACCCGGCCGCCGGTGCGGCGGATGCGCAGGTTCATCTCCCAGTCCTGCGCGCGCAGGAAGGTCTCGTCGTAGCCGCCGACGCGCTCCAGCGCGGAGCGGCGGAACACGCCGAGGTACACCGTGTCGGCCTCACCGGCGGAACCGCCGGTGTGGAACGAGGCGTTGCCTACACCCAGCTTGCTGGTCATCGCGCGTGCCACGGCGTGCTCGAACGGAGTCTCCCCCTCGGCGGCCATGACACCCCCGACGTTGTCGGCACCGGTCTCGCGCATGGTCTCGACGGCGATCCGGATGTAGTCGCGGGGCAGCATCGCGTGACCGTCGATGCGCACCACGACCGGGTACTTGGTCTCGGCGATCGCCGCGTTCAGGCCGGCCGGGGTGCTGCCGTGCGGGTCCGGGTTGCGCACCGTGATGATGCGCGAGTCGGAGGCCGCCAGGCGCTCGGCGATCTGGTCGGTGTGATCCTTCGACGGACCGAGAGCGATCACCAGCTGGAGCTGTCCGGCATGGTCCTGGTCGAGCGCGTGACGTACCGCCTGCTCGAGGTGACGCTGCTCGTTGAGCACACAGAGGATGATGCTGACCGGCACGTCAGCCGGGAGCTGATCGGCGCTGGAGGGGGCGCTGAGCGCCTCGGGCAGATGGGCGTCCATGTCGTTCGTCAGCCTAGCCGGGGCCAGGGAGTGCTGAGTGCGCGATTTCCGGCGAAAACCGCGACGGGTCGGCCCTGAAGGCCTCTGATCAGGCATGTCCGCGCGAGCGCGGCACAGAATGTCACAGCAAAGTTATGCACGTAAGGGCGAGCGGGAACGGGCTGTTCGTCGTCCCCTGATCATTTTCCCTTTTCCACGAACAGAAATCAGCCCGCGACACAGACGGAGCGCACATCTACGGATGCGTTCCGTGACGAAGTCGCCGACGCCTGAGGGCTTGTGGACGACGAGGAGCCCGCCGGTCGCGTGTCGTCGTCCTCCGGTTGCGGGCTCTTCTGCGCGGATCGGCCCGGATCGGCGGAGACCGGGGCGGACGTCGCCGTCGTCTGCGCGCCGCCCTCTTCCAGGCCCTTCACCGTCGCGGCCACCTGACGCCGGATCTCCGCGAAGTCAGGAGCTTTCGGCACGATCACCGGCGGCACGAACTGGACGCTGCGAATGTTGCTGCCCTTCGCCTTCTGGGCGAGGTTGAGGAACGCCGGCAGCCGGTTCGCCGGGATGTCGGTGGCCATCACCTCGGAGCCGGCCGAGGCGATGCTCTGGAAGTTCTTCAGCACGGTGGCCGGGTCGAGCTGGTTCACCATCGCCGTCATCACGCACCGCTGCCGGGCCATCCGGTCGTAGTCGCTGGTGGTGGCGCGCGACCGGGCGTACCAGAGCGCGTGGTAGCCGTCGAGGTGCTGGTCGCCGGTCTCGATCCAGCCGTGGATCGGGGCGCTGCCGCCGCCGATCGGCGTGCGCGCCGTGACCAGGATGTCGATGCCGCCGACCGCGTCGATCAGGCTCTGGAAGCCACGCAGGTCGATGATCACGTAGTAGTTGACCTTCAGCCCGGTGACGCCCTCGACGGCCTGCATCATCGCCTCGGCGCCCGGGTCCTGGGTGCCGGGGAACAGCGAGGGATTGTCGTTGCCGTACTTGTAGACGGCGTTCAGCAGGCAGTCGTCACCGCAGTCGTACCCGTGCGGCAGCGCCTTCGCCGCCGGGCTGCCGGCCGGGAAGGGCACGTTCTGGAGATTCCGGGGCAGGCTGAACAGGGCCGTCCGGCCGGTCTTCTCGTCGACGCTGGCCAGGTTGATGCTGTCCGGCCGGGTGCCGACCCGGGTCGGCCCGGTGTCGCCGCCGAGCAGCAGCACGTTGTAGCGGCCGTCCACCGCGGCCGAGTCCTTGCCCGAGCCGAACACCCCGGACAGCAGGTCGGCCGCCGCCCAGGCGCGACGGCCGAAGGCCAGCGGCACGGCGAAGGTGGCCAGCATCAGCACCGCGGTGAGCAGCGCGATCCACCGCCGGGCCCGCTGGGTCAGCTCCGGTGCCTGGCCGATCCGCCAGGCGTCGAGCAGCAGCAGCGGCCAGACCACCGCACCGGCGAAGAACACCACCGCGAGCGGGCGGATCACCCACTGGTGGGTGAACAGGCCGAGCACCCACTCCCGGCTGATCAGTGCCAGGCAGGCCAGCAGCACGGTCAGCGTCGCGGCCCCGAGCCAGGCCCGGGTGGCGCCGCGCGCCACCAGCAGGCGGGCACGGCTCAGCCCGGCGGCGTGGTGGTGGGACGACGAGGGGCCCGCGACCAGCTGGGCCGCACCCGGCACGAGCAGCGTGAGCGCGAGCAGCGTGATGGACCGGCGCACCCGCAGTGCGCTGCGGGCGGCCACGTCCGGGCGCGGGGGCCGGGGCTCGCCGGGATCTTTCGGGCCACCGGGGCCTCGGGGACCGCCAGGACCACCCGGGGGGCCACCGCCACCGCCGGGTGGGTCGCGGCGGATCGGCACCTCGCCGGTGTGCGCGACGCGCAGACGCTGGGAGTGCCTGACCCGTGGGCCGGTTCCCGGGCGCGACGGACCCCGGGTCGCCGGTGAACGTGAGGCAGGCATCGCACCAATCTTGACCCGGTGTGCGTGTGGCTACCGGGATTGCCGCCCGCCGTGTCGCGACTTGATCAACACGATGTTGCCCACAGCAACCGGGACCCGGCAAAAGGTGTGTGCCCCCGACGGGGGGCGGGGGCACACAGGGGCAATCGTAGCCGTCGGGGACGGACAGGGACAGGGCATGTCAGAGGTAACTCAGGGCTCATCCCTATCGGGCTCCGAGTAACGCTTTTGGATCACTTCAGCAGCGCCCGGGCCATCACCAGCCGCTGGATCTGGTTGGTGCCCTCGTAGATCTGGGTGATCTTGGCGTCGCGCATCATCCGCTCCACCGGGTGGTCGCTCACGTAGCCGGCACCGCCGAGCAACTGCACCGCGTCCACCGTCACCCGCATCGCCACGTCCGAGGCGTAGCACTTGGCCGCGGCCCCGAAGAAGCCGAGATCGGCGTCGTCCCGCTCGCTCCTCGCCGCCGCCGCGTAGACCATCTGCCGCGCCGACTCCACCGCCATCGCCATGTCGGCCAGCATGAACTGGAGACCCTGGAACTCGGCCAGGTGCTTGCCGAACTGCTTGCGCTCCTTCACGTAGGCCACGGCGTGGTCGAGTGCGCCCTGCGCGATGCCGACCGCCTGGGCGCCGATCGTCACCCGGGTGTGGTCCAGGGTGCGCAGCGCCAGTTGCAGCCCCTCGTCGGGCTTCCCGACCAGCCGGTCGCCGGGCAGGCGCACGTTGTCGAGGTGCAGTTCGCGGGTCGGGCTGCCCTTGATCCCGAGCTTGCGTTCCTTGGCGCCCCAGCCGAAGCCCGGGTCGCCGGCCTCCACCACGAAGGCGCCGATGTTGCGGCCGCGCCGGCCGTCCGGGTCGGTCACCGCCAGCACCGTGTAGAACCGGCTCTCACCGGCGTTGGTGATCCACGACTTCTGCCCGTTCAGGATCCAGTCGTCGCCGTCGCGCACGGCCCGGGTGCGCATGCTCGCCGTGTCGCTGCCCGCCTCGCGCTCGGACAGGCCGTAGGAGAACATCGCCTCGCCGGCGGCCACCGGCGTCAGGTACTTCTTCTTCAGCTCCTCACCGCCGCCGAGCACGAGCGGCAGGGTGCCGAGCTTGTTCACCGCCGGGATCAGCGAGCTGGAGGCGCAGGCCCGGGCGACCTCCTCGATCACCAGGCAGGTGGCCAGCGCGTCGGCGCCCACCCCGCCGTACTCCTCGGGGATGTGCGGGGCGTGGAAGTCGCTCGCCCGCAGGGCCTCGTAGGACGCCCGGGGGAACTCCCCGGTCTCGTCCACCTCGGCGGCGTGCGGGGCGATCTTCTCGGTGCACAGCTCCCGCAGCACGGCCTGGAGCTCACGATGGTCCTCGGACAGCGCGAAGTACGGGAAGTCGGCAACGTCGCTCATGCATCGAGCGTAGACACGGAAATTGCCTGGCGCTGCCCCCGCGCTGCGCCGAAAATCACGCCCATGCCTCTTTGGACGGCCCCTGCGCCGGACGTATCCCCGCACGACCACGACGCCACCACCACCGGGCCGGAGCGCGAGCTGCTGGAGGGCTACCTGGGTTTCTGCCGGCTGACGTTCCAGAACGTCTGCGCCGGGCTGACCGCCGAGCAGCTGGCCGCGCGCCCGCTGCCGACCTCGATGTCGCTGATCGGCCTGGCCCGGCACCTGACCAAGGTGGAGCGGGTCTGGCTGCGGATCCGGGCCGGCGGCCAGGACGTGCCGAACCCCTACCCCGAAACGGATTCCGACTTCGACGGGGCGAGCGCGGCCGGTGCCGAGGCGGACCTGCTCACCTACCTGGCCGAGTGGGCGGCGGCGGACGCGGCCGTACGCGACGTGTCGATCGAGCACACCGTCGAGGTGCGCGGCGAGACGCTGTCACTGCGGATGATCTACGTGCACCTCATCGGTGAGTACCAGCGGCACAACGGTCACGCCGACCTGATCCGGGAATCGCTGGACGGCGTGACCGGTCGCTAGGTGTGCCCAGGGCCTAGGCCAGCTCGGGCAGCACTTCCTTCTGGAACAGCTCGAACCCGCTGGAATCCGTGGCGATCTCCGGGAAGTAGGTGATCACGTACTCCAGCCCGAGGCCGCTCATCTGCTTCAGCTGCCCGACGATCTGCTCGGGAGTGCCGACCAGCCCGGCGGAGCGCACGTTCTCCACCGTGCGGGCCACCGTCTCCGGCGCGAGGAACGGCTTGTACCGCTCCTCCAGCCGGGCCAGCCGCTCGTCCACCTCGGCCTGGTCGCGGCCGATGACGACGTTGTAGTTGGTGCTGCGGGTGATCTCGCCGAAGTCGCGGCCCAGGTCGCGGCAGTGCCCGGCGAGCACCTCGGACTTGTGTGTGAAGGTCTCCGGGTCACCGGCGAAGTTGGTGTAGGCGGCGTACTTCGCGGCGATCCGCAGGGTCTTCTTCTCGCCACCACCCGCGATCCAGAACGGGATTCCACCCTCCTGCACCGGCAGCGGGTAGCTCAGCGCGCCGTCCACCTGGTAGTGCTCGCCGGAGTGGGTGGCCACGCCGTTGCTCCAGGCCTGACGCATGATCTCGACGCCGTCCGCCAGCATGCCGAGCCGGTCCCCGGCGCTCGGGAAGCCGTAACCGTAGGCGTTCCACTCGTGCTCGTACCAGCCACCGCCGATCCCCATCTCGACCCGGCCGCCGGAGATGACGTCGGTCGTGGCCGCGACCTTGGCCAGGTACATCGGGTTGCGGTAGCCCATGCACGTGCACATCTGGCCGAGCCGGACCCGGCTGGTGGTGGCGGCCAGGGCGGCCATCAGGGTCCACGCCTCGTGCGTGGCCTCCGAGGTCGGTACCGGGGTGGTGTGGAAGTGGTCGTAGACCCAGATGCTTTCCCAGGGACCGGACTCGGCCTGCTGGGCCACCCGGAGCATCGTCGGCCAGTGATCGCTGACGTCGACCCCGACCAGGTCGAGCCGCCAGCCCTGCGGGATGAACAATCCGAAGCGCATACGGTCACACTACGGCCCGCATCGGGCCGGCGACCCGACGTAGATCCAGAAAATCCCTTCAGCTCATCGTGTGCTCCTTCACCGGACCGGACCTCGACGTGGTCAGCCGCCCCAGCTCGGCCGCGAGGATCCGGCCGCCCTCGGTGGTCAGCACCGACTCGGGGTGGAACTGGAACCCGGACACGTTGCGGGCCCGCAGGGCGTACACGTACTGCCCGGCGTCGTCCGTGCTCGTCGTCGCCCGGCCGGCGCCCGACACCGCGAAGCTGTTGTAGAACCCGACCCGGTGACGCTCACCGAACAGGTCGATGCCGCGCTGCCGCCCCTGGTCCGGTGCGGGCAGCCGGGACACCTCGAATCCCAGTGCCAGCGAGAGGATCTGGTGTCCCAGGCAGATGCCGAGGGTGGGCAGGCTCATGCTCAGGCGGCCCTCCGCCAGCGAGCGCAGGGCACGGATCCGGCGATTCATGATGTCGCGCGGGTCGCCCGGGCCCGGGCCGAGCACCACCGGCTCGTCCGTGGTGACCAGGTCGTTCCCGAGCGGGCCGGACAGGTCGTCCCAGCTGTGCCCGGTCACCGCGAAGCCCTGGGCCCGCAGCACGTGGGCCAGCATGGCGGTGAAGTCGTCCTCGGCGTTGACCACGTGCACGAGGCCGTTCACCGGCTCGGCCGCTGCGGCCGGCCGCAGCCAGTGTCGGGACAGGTCGTCGTTGCGGCTGGACAGCAACCGCCCGAGCGTGGCGTCCTCAGGGTGCGGTCCGGTCGGCGAGACGGTCCGGCCGGGCACCGTCTCACCGGTCAGCGCGGCCATGATTCCCGCTGCCTTGGAACGAGTCTCGGCCAGTTCCGCCTCCGGCCCGGAGCCCCGCACCAGGGTCGCCCCGGCGGCCACCCGCACCGTGCCGTCCGGGGCGATCTCGGCGGTGCGGATCAGGATCGGGGCGTCGAGCCGCTGGTCACCGGCCTCGTCGCGGTCGATCAGGGCGAGCACCCCGCCGTAGTAGCGCCGTCCCCTCCTCTCGTGCCGGGCGATCACGCGACAGGCGTTGCGGATCGGGCTGCCGGTGACCGTGGGCGCGAACATCGTGGCGGTGAGGATGTCGCGCACGTCCGCGGTGGCCTGCCCGTCCAGCACGTACTCGGTGTGGGTCAGATGGGCCATCGGCTTGAGGAACGGCCCGCTCACCCGGCCACCGCCACGGGTGACCGCGGCCATCATCTTGAGTTCCTCGTCCACCACCATGGCCAGCTCGTCGCGCTCCTTGGCGTCGGCCAGGAACGTCTCCAGCGCCGCCCGCCGCGAGGTCTCGTCGGCGAACCCGCCGGCCGGGTGGCGCAGCGTGCCGGAGATCGGATTCATCGTGACCACACCGGATTCCAGGCTGACGTGCCGTTCCGGGGTGGCTCCGACCAGAGTGGTGCGCGGGGTGTGCAGCAGGAAGGTCCAGTAGGCGTTGCGCTCGTTCAGCAGGAGCCTTCTGAGGACGCCGAGGGCAGCCCGCGCGCGCGACCCGTTCTCCAGGTCGATCCGCCCGGTCAGGCATCGGTGGATGACGAAGTTGGACCCCTCCCCCGCCGCGATCTCCTGGTTCAGCACGTCCCGCACGGTGCGTTCGTAGTCGGCGTCACTCACGTCGAAGCCGTTGTCCACGAACCCGTCCGGGCCGTCCGGCAGCTGGGCCACCAGTTCGCCCAGGTCGACGTGGAACCGTTCGGTCACCCGCAGGGCCAGGACCGGTGTTCCGTCGTCCACCGCCTCGAAACCGCGTTCGGCGATCTGCCGGAAGCCGATGGCGGCGAGCACGGCCTCGCCGTCCTCCGGTTCCGGGATGTCTTGAACAGAAACGACTTCCGTCACGGCGCCGACGAGGATCTCGGCGGCCGAGGGGTTTTCGCCGGGCCGATGAAGGACGGCGAAGGCGGGCGCGGCCTCGAGCCGGGCCACGACCTGCCCGAGTTCCCGGCCACGGTGCTGTTCTTGCTGCTGGTGGGGCATGTGACGGCCTGTTCTGCCAGGGACCGCCCGCCGGGGAAGGACCCCGGCACAGATGCCGACGGCCGCCTCGACGAGGCGGCCGCGAAAGGAATGGAGTGAACGCGAAGTGGCCGCCGGTCAGGCGGGCCACCAGAAGTTACGCGTGCCACTCATACGTACACCGTATCGCACCCGGAACGACGCGTGCCGGACTCATCGCACCGATACGCTCCTCTCATGCGCTTATCAGTGATGGGGTGCGGTTACCTGGGGGCTGTGCACGCGGCGTGCATGGCGGATTTCGGCCACGAGGTCATCGGGGTGGATGTCGACGAGCGGAAGATCGCCGACCTCCAGCAGGCCAAGGCCCCGTTCTTCGAGCCGGGGCTGCCCGAGCTGCTGAAGCGGGCCACGGAATCCGGTCGGCTGTCCTTCACCACCGACGCCACCCAGGTGGCGCACACCCCCGACGCACCCACGGTGCACTTCGTCTGCGTCGGCACGCCACAGCGTGCCGGTGAGTTCGCGGCCGACACCCGTTATGTCGACGCCGCCGTGCAGGCCCTGATCCCGCACCTCCAGCCGGGCGACCTGGTCGTCGGCAAGTCCACCGTGCCGGTCGGCACCGCGGCCCGGCTCGCCGGGCTGATCTCCGAGGCCGTGCCCGGCGCCATGCTGGCCTGGAACCCGGAGTTCCTGCGCGAGGGCTTCGCCGTCCAAGACACCCAGCACCCCGACCGCATCGTCTACGGTCTGCCCTCCGACCCCGAGCAGGCCGCCCAGGCCAAGGCCCTGCTCGACCAGGTCTACGCCAGCCCGCTGTCCGAGAACACCCCGGTCATCACCTCCGACTACGCCACCGCCGAACTGGTCAAGACCGCCGCCAACGCCTTCCTGGCCACCAAGATCTCGTTCATCAACGCGATGGCCGAGGTCTGCGAGGCCGCCGGGGCCGACGTGTCCACCCTGGCCACCGCGATCGGTCATGACGAGCGGATCGGCCCGAAGTTCCTCGGCGCCGGCCTCGGTTTCGGCGGCGGCTGCCTGCCGAAAGACATCCGGGCGTTCATGGCCCGTGCCGGTGAGCTGGGCGCCGACCAGGCCCTCACCTTCCTGCGCGAGGTCGACGCGATCAACATGCGCCGCCGCATCCGCATGGTCGACCTGGCCCGTGAGGTGCTCCAGGGCTCGTTCCTCGGCCGCAAGGTCACGGTGCTGGGCGCCGCGTTCAAGCCGGAGAGCGACGACATCCGTGACTCCCCCGCGCTGAACGTGGCGGCGCAGATCCGGCTCCAGGGCGCCGAGGTGGTCGTCACCGACCCCGCCGCTCTGGAGAATGCCCGCCGGGTGTGGCCCGACCTGCACTACGAAGACAAGATCGAGGTGGCCTGCGACGGCGCCGACGTGGTGCTGCTGCTCACCGAGTGGAAGCAGTACAAGGCCATCGACCCGGCCAAGCTGGCCGGCATCGTGCGTGAGCGCAACGTGCTCGACGGCCGCAACGCTCTCGACCCGCACGCCTGGCGCACCGCCGGCTGGACCTACCGGGCTCTGGGACGTCCCCGCGCCTGACCCCTTCACCCCTCGCCGTGGTCATGCGGAACCGCACTGTCGGAGATTCCGCGTGATCACGGCTTTCTCGTTCATTTCGGTCACACAGGCCACACACAGGCGGTACTCTCAGACCGCATTCGTCCAAGATCGTTCCGGATGCATCCCCCATCTCCACTGGCCGGTCCGGCTTTTCGATCCTGGAGCACCCGCATGGCCCTACGCCGTCGCCCCCGTCAGCTGCTGAGCCTCACGGCAGTCGCCTCACTGCTGGGGGTGGGACTGGCAGCCATCAGTCTGGGCGACCGCGCCAGCGCCGCCCAGCCCACCACCGCCAGCGCGCGGGTCTACTACCTCGACGAAGCCACCACCAGCAAGGCTTACGAGATGGAGTACCGGGCCGGTCAGGGTCAGCGGAACGACCTGACCGTCACGCTCGCCAAGTCCGCCGGGTCCACGCTCACCTACACCCTCGACGACATCGTCGACATCACGGTGAGCCCCGGCTGCGAGCACCCCGACCCCGCCGATCTCACCCGGGTGACCTGCACGATCGACAATTTCGTGCCCGACCCGAAGCGTGACGAGCCGGACCCGCACGCGGTGGTGCGCACCTACGACAAGAACGACACGGTGCGGTTCTCGAACCCGTCGGGCACCCGCATCAACAACCAGTTCGTGCTGGGCGAAGACGGCAGCACGTTCAGCACCACCGCCGGCCACACCTACTACAACACCCAGATCTGGGGCGGTGACGGCGCCGACACCGTCACCGGCCACACCGGCTCGCACATCGAGACGATGGCGGGCAACGACACCGTGCAGGCGATCGGCGACGACGTGGTGGTCAGCGGTGGCGACGGGAACGACACCATCACCGGCGGCACCGGCGACCAGACGATCTGGGGAGACGCCGGCAACGACGTGCTGCGCGGCGGGGCGGGCGACGACAGCCTCTCCGGCGACACGGGCAACGACAAGCTGTACGGCGACGCCGGCAACGACGCCGTCATCGGTGGCGCGGGCACCGATCTGCTGTACGGCGGCAGCGGCAACGACGGCATTCTGGGCGACAGCGGCAACGACACCCTGTACGGCGGCCCGGGCGACGACCGGCTCGACGGCGGCACCGGCAACGACGTCATGTACGGCGAGGCGGGCAACGACCGGCTCGAGGGCCGCGACGGCAACGACAAGCTGGACGGCGGCACCGGCAACGACAAGGCGTTCGGCGACGGCGGCACCGACACCGTGTCCGGCGGCAGCGGCAACGACCTGCTGCGCGGCGGCACGGGCAACGACACCGTCAACGGCGGCGCCGGTATCGACCTGATCTACGGCGACACCGGCAACGACCGGCTCAACGGCGGCGACGGCAACGACGAGATGTACGGCAACTCCGGCAACGACACGCTGTACGGCAACGCCGGGGCCGACGAGCTCTACGGCAACGCGGGCAACGACAAGCTGTACGGCGGCGCGGGCAAGGACCTGCTGGTCGGCGGCACCGGCAAGAACACCCTGAAGAACTAGGTTTTCAGCAACTCTTCGAGGGCGGCCTCGTCGAGCACGTCGGCCGGGCGCACCGTGCGCCCGGCCGAGGCGTAGAAGAACGCCGCGCTGACCTGGTCCAGCGGCACCCCGTGCAGCCGCGACCAGGCCAGCCGGTACACCGCGAGCTGCACCGACAGCGCACCCATCTGGTCACGGGTGGGCGGCCGGCCGGTCTTCCAGTCCACCACGTCCCAGCCGCCGTCGGGCCGCCGGAACACCGCGTCGATGCGGCCGCGCAGCATCACCCCGGCCACCGGGGTCTCGATCGACACCTCCACCGCCTCGGCGGTGCGCTCGGCCCACTCCGACGCCAGGAAGTTCTGCTGGAGCGTCTGGAGTTTCGTGTCGTCGTGCTCGTCACCCGCACCCGGCAGATCGTCGATGTCGACCAGCGCGGCCGCCCCGAAGCGCCGTTCCAGCCAGGCGTGGAAAGCGCTGCCCCGCCGGGCCTGCGGGCTGGGCTGGAGCGGCATCGGGCGGCGCAGCCGTTCGGCCAGGGCCTGCCGGTCCTGGGCCAGGGCCACCGCCCTGGACGCGGACAGGTGAGTGGGCAGGCGCACGGTCAGCTCGCCGCCGGCCGCGGCGTCGCGCTCGGCCAGCAGCACGTCGACCTCGCGGGCCCAGGCGGCCTCCTCGGTGGTCTGCGGGTCGAGCCACACCGGCTGCGAAACCCCGGGCGGCTCCGGCTCCGGCTGGGCCACCACCCGCTCCCCCGGATCCAGCTCGGGCGGGGGCTCGAACCCGTCGTCCGGGGCCCAGTCGTCCAGGGGCATCCAGTCCTCGTCGGGACTCCAGCCCACCTCGGTGACGCCGAACTGCGTCACCCGGACCTCGGCCGTGCCGATCTCCGACGCCTCCACCTCGGCCGGCTCGTCGTCGTCCATGATGGAAAGCTCTTGCGCCGCAACCGGTGACGGGCGAGTGCCATAGGCCCGACGGCGCTCACCGCTGAGTGCCTCGATCGCCTGGCGCACCAGCTCGGCGCCGTCTTCGACCACCTCACGCCGGCCCTCCAGCGGATCCGGCCAGACCGCGGTACGGCCCTCCACCGCGCGCGGGTTCTCGGCACCCTCGTCCGGCTGGTCGGTCCACAGCCCCACGGCGACCGGCTCGTTCGGCGTGCGCAGCATCATCTCCCGCAGCTCGACCAGGAACCGCGACGGCTCACGGGGTTTCACCCCGTCACCCCAGACCGCCCCGGTCAGCAGCAGCGAGTCACGGGCCCGGGTGACGGCCACGTAGGCCAGCCGGCGCTCCTCGGCCACCTCGTGCTCGCCGCAGTAGTTCATGAACCGCTTGAGCTCCTGGTCGAGCTCGTCCTGCGTGCTCGCGGCCTGGTAGTTCCACTGCGGCAGACCGCCCGCGTCGCCACGCAGCGGGAACGGCACCGCGCCGATGTCGCCCAGCCAGCCCTTGGAACGCTTCGGCGCATTGCCGTTCACACCGGCCGGGAAGGTGCCCTCGACCATGCCGCAGACCGCCACCACGTCCCACTCCAGGCCCTTCGACCCGTGCACCGTGAGCAGCTGGATCGCGTCTTCGTGCTGCTCCACCACACCGGTGTCGAGGCCGCGCTCGCGGGCCTCGGCCGCGCTCAGCCAGCCCAGGAAGGTGCCCAGCGTGGGCCGGTCACCGCTGTCCGCGAACTGCGCCGCGACGTCGGCGAAGGCGTCCAGGTGAGCCCGCGCCGCAGCCGGCGTGCGACCCGGCAGGGCCGCCACCTCGACGTCGAGCAGCAGCGCCCGCTCGGCCTCCAGCACCAGGTCGGGCAGCGGCAGGGCGAGACGGCCGCGCAAGCTTCTGAGCACGGCGCCCAGGCGCCCCAGCCGGCGTCGTCCCTCGTCCGAGAGTTGTTGCCCCTGAGGCCCTTCCCAGCCCGGCTCGGGCAGGGCGTCGACCGCGTCCACCACCGAGGCGTCGTCCACCGCGTCGAGCTGCACGTTCGCCGCGGTCAGGCCGGAGCCGGGAGGAAGCCGGATCCGCCCGTCCTCACGCCAGCCGGCCGCCAGCTCACGGGCCCAGGCACCCAGGCCGTCCAGGTCGCGCGGGCCGATCCGCCAGGCCGGGCCGGTGAGCAGCCGCATCAGGGCGTCGCCCCGGGTCGGGTCGTGCACCACCTCGAGAGCCGCACGCAGGTCGGCGATCTCGGGCACGTGCAGCAGACCGCCCAGGCCGATCACCTCGACCGGCAGGTCGCGCCCGCGCAGCGCCGCCTCGATCAGCGGGAACTGCGAGCGAGCCCGGCAGAGCACCGCGACCGAGGGCCGCCGGCCGTCGGGGGTGCGGCTGCGCCAGGCGTGCTGGGCCACGTCGGCGATGGCCCGGGACTCGTCTTCCAGCGTGGCGTGCCACTCCATGCGCACCCGGCCGGGACCGGCGCCGGGGCGGGCGGTGAGCGGGTGCACGTCCACGGTCAGGTCGGGGTCTCCCCAGATCGGCGTGCGCCGCAGCGGGCCGGCCAGTTCGTTGGCCACCCGGAGTACGGCGAGGTCGTTGCGCCAGCTGGTGGACAGGTGCCGGGTGGCGGCCCGCCCACCGTCGGCCGCCGGGAAGTCCAGCCCGAACCGTTGCAGGTTTCCGGCCGATGCGCCGCGCCAGGCGTAGATCGACTGGTGCGGGTCGCCCACCGCGATCACCGGGTGACCGCCGCCGAAAAGTGCCTGGAGCAGCACCACCTGGGCATGGCTGGTGTCTTGGTACTCGTCGAGCAGCACCACCCGGAAGCGCTGCCGTTCCACCTCGCCGACCTCCGGAACGGCGTGCGCCAGCTGCGCCGCCAGCGCCACCTGGTCGCCGAAGTCGAGTACCTCCAGCTCGCGTTTGCGCTGCTGGTAGGCGCGCACCAGGGGGATCAGCGCGCGCCGGGCCTGCATGCGCTGGCCGATGGTCTTCACATCGGCCTTCGGCTTGCCCGGTGTCGGGTCGCCGGTGTTCTTGGGCAGCTCGTCGATGCGTTCCACCACGGCCTCGGCCAGCGCCTCGATGCGCTCCGGCTCGAGCAGGTGCTCGGAGATCTCCCCGGCCAGCGACAGCACGGCGTCGACCACCGTGGTGCGCGCGGAGTCGACGCCGGTCATGTCGCCGTCCCAGCGCTCGACCAGCTCGTCGACCAGCTGCCACGCCCCGGCCTCACCCAGAAGCCTTGCCCCGGGCTCGATCCCGAGGCGCAGCGCGTGGTCGCCGAGCACCGATGCGGCATAGGCGTGATAGGTCGACACGGTGACCGGGCGGGACTCCGGCGTCATCCCCTTGCGGTGCAGGGCGCGCAGCCGGGCCCGGATCCGCTCGGCCAGCTCACCCGCCGCCTTGCGGGTGAAGGTCAGCCCGAGCACCTCGTCCGGCTCGACCATGCCGTTGGCCACCAGCCAGACCACCCGGGCCGCCATCGTCTCGGTCTTGCCCGACCCCGCGCCCGCCACCACCAGCAGCGGTTCGAGCGGCGCCTCGATCACCGCCACCTGTTCCGGCGTCGGCTCCGGTCGCCCCAGAGCACGAGCGATGGACGACGCCGAGACCGTGCGCCCCGCAGCCCTCTTCGATGTCTCCTCGGCCCGGCGGCGGGCGGACGCGGAGGTGGGTGGGGCGGCCGGCAGGCCGAGATCGAACCCGAGCTGCTCCTCCTGCTCGCCGCTCACCGTCCCACCTGCCGGCCCTCGTTCTGCAACGGGCAGGCCCGGCGCAGGTCGCAGACCCGGCACATGCCGTTGGTCTTGGCCGGGAACCGCCCCGACGCCATCCCCTCGGCCGCCCCCTGCACCAGGTCGGAGGCCCAGCCCGGCTCGGCGTCCCGGCTCAGCGGAACCTGCTGCTGCACCGAGACCTTGGAGACGTCCTTCCCCAGCTGCACCAGCGCCGCACCGCCCGACCCCGCGCCCTCGGGCAGCTTCAGGCCGGCCTTGGCCACCGCCCGGGCGAACCCACCCTCCTCGATCGCCACCTGGTACACCCCGAGCTGGGCGTGCCGGGCCACCTCGGCCCGGGTCGGCGCGGACTTGCCGGTCTTCAGGTCGACCACCACCAGCCGCCCCTGCTCGTCGCGCTCCAGCCGGTCCACCTTGCCGACGATGCGCGCCCGGCCCACGTCCACCTGCACGCTCTGCTCGGTGGCCACCAGCTCGCGCCCGGCGGCCCGGGCCTGCGCCGTGTACTGGGCCAGCCGGGCCACCATCTTCTCGGCCCGGGCCCGCTCGGTGTCGGCCACCCAGCCGTGCCCCAGACCCAGGCGGCTGAACCGCTCGGCCAGCAACGTCTGGAGCTTGATCAGATTGCCGTCGGGCACCTGCTCGGCCAGCTCGTGCACCAGCTCGCCGAGCCCCTGGGCGGTGGACGACGTGCGCCGGCCCCCCGAGGCGTCGAGCAGCCAGCGCATCGAGCACCGGTCGAACGAGTCCACCTGCGACGGCGAAACCCGCACCAGAACCTGTGATTCACGCAGCGGGGCGTCGACCGAGACCGGCGCCAGGCCGTACCACTGCGCCGGGTCGGCGCCCGGTACCCCGGCCAGCGCCAGCCGGGCCAGCTGCCGGGCGGCCGCCTCCCGCCGCGAGCTCGCCGCGAGCGCGTCCACCACCACCGCGCGCAGCTGCGCCACCAGGGCGGGCAGCGTCATCATGCGCGGCACCTCGGCCAGCGGCCGGATCTCCTCCTGGTCCGCCGAGTCCGGGTCGACCAGGTCGAGGAAGGTGGAGGGCATCACCTCGTCCGACCGCACCGCCGTGACCAGAAGACGGCTGCGCGGCCGGCTCACCGCGACGTGGAACAGCCGCAGCTCGTCGTCGTGGATCGCCTTGCGTTGCGCCACGAAACCGGCGTCGCCCCGGCCGTCGACCGCGTCGGCCAGTCGCTGACCGCCCAGTAGCGAGTCGCGCAGACGCAGGTCGGGCCAGACACCCTCCTGCACCCCGGCGACGGCGACCACGTCCCACTCCAGCCCGGCCGCACCGGTGGCCGTGACCAGCGCCACCGACTCGTCGGCGGGCGCCCGCTCGGCCAGCGTGTCGGCGGGCACGTCCTGTGCCTCCAGAAAGGCCAGGAAGGCCTGCGCGTCGGCCCCGGGGAAGCGGTCGGTGAACCGGGCCGCAGCCTCGAAAAGGGCCATCACGGCGTCGAGATCGCGGTCGGCGCGGGCCCCGGACGGGCCGCCGGACAGCGCGGCGCGACGCCACGACACGGCCAGCTGGGTGCGGTCCCAGACGGCCCAGAGCACGGTCTCCGGGCTGGCGTCGCCCGCGGCCGCGGCCTCGCGGCCGGCCGACAGCACATCGGCGACCCGGCGAGCCGGCGCGGAGACGCGCGGCTCCAGTGCGGCCAGGTGCGCCGGGGCGGCCAGGGCCTCCACCAGCAGGGCGTCACTGGCCCGGCCGCCACCACCGGCGATCTCCTCGGTGCGCAGGGCCTGACGCAGCCGGCGCACGGCGATCGCGTCGGCGCCGCCGATCGGGCTGGTCAGCAGTTCGGCGGCGACCTCGGCGGTGAGCGACTCGGGCCGCAGGGCGCAGCGCAGGGCCAGACGCAGCGGCACCACGGCGATCTCGTCGCGCACCGGCACCTCGGCGGTCGGGATGGCCACCGGAACCCCGGCCGCGCCCAGTGCCCGGCGCAGCGGCGAGGTGGCCTTGGTGGACCGCACGATCACCGCCATCCGCTGCCACGGCACCTGCTGCTCCAGGTGCAGCCGCCGCAGGTACTGCGCGATGTAGGCACCCTCGCGCGCCGGGGACGCGAACACCCGCACCTCGGCCGTGCCCGCCGGGTTCGCCGTGGCCACCTCCACCGAACGGTGAGAAGCCTTGCCCGCGGCCCCGATCCGGGACGCCACCCGGGACGCCACCGAGCGCAGCCCGGCGCCGTGCCGGTGCACGGTGCCGAAGGTGATCACCTCGGCCGCCGAGCCGTCGGCGCGCCGGAAGTGCTCCACCGCCTCGGCCAGGCCGTTCGGCCGGGCGCCACGGAAGGTCTGGGTGGCCGAGTCCGGGTCGCCGGCCAGCAGGATGTCGCGCCCGCCGCCGGCCACCAGCCGGAGCAGGTGTTCCGCGGCCACCGTGAGCTCGTGCGCGTCGTCGACCACCACCAGCCGGCGCCGCCCGCGCTCGGCGTCGAGCAGCTCGTCGTCGGACAGCAGCAGCTCGGTGGCCGCGTCGACGATGCCCGCCGGGTCGTAGGCGCCGGGCGTGGACAGCGCCGTGACGTCGAGGTATTCGGCCATCACCGAGGCTGCGGCCACCCAGTCCGGCCGGCCCTGCCGCTGGCCGTAGCGCAGCAGGTCGTCCGGCGTGAGACCGCGCTCCACCGCACGCATCAGCAGGTCACGCAGCTCGTCGCGGAAACCGCGCAGCTGCCGGATGTCGTCACCTGTGGCGTCCGGCCAGGACGGTGCGCTGCCCAGCCCCTCGGCGTGCCCGGCGAGCAGGTCGGCGAGCATGCGGTCCTGCTCGGGCCCGGAGATCAGCCGGGGTGCGGGCAGGTCGTCCATCGTCATCGCCCGGTGCAGCAGCCCGAACGCGTAGGAGTGCGGCGTGCGGGAGACCGGCTCCTGCACCGTGCCGCCGATGCGCGCCGCCAGCCGCTCGCGCAGGCGCGCCGCCGCCAGCCGGGTGGGGGCCACGGCCAGCACCGAGCCGGGCCCCAGCCCGTCGCGCCGCACCCGGGCCGCCACCGCCTCGACCAGCATGGTGGTCTTGCCGGTGCCGGGCGCCCCGAACACCACCACCGGCCCGCTGCCCTGGCGCCGCCCGACCAGCCGGGCCTGCGCCGGGTCGGGCACCACCGGCCCGGCCGGATCGCCACTCGCCCCGACCAGCCGCACGGAAGGCCCGGCGGGGCGTCGTTCACGGGTCGCGAGGCTCACGGCGAACCATGAGACCACAGCCCACCGACAATCTGGCCGAGCCACACCCCAAATGCCTTCAGGAGGGACAAAAACCGCACACTCCAGGCTGGGGACGCACCCCGCCCACCCGGGGAGACACACCCCTCACCCCCAACGGTTGGGCCGGCCGCCGGCCCGCACACCGCACCCAACCCCGCGCCCCCGCCCGCACCGGCACCCCGCCGGACAGCGTCCTCAATCGGACTCGGGCGACCACCGCGCGAGCCGCAGATCCACGCGTTCCCCGTCCGGCCGCAACGGGGTGCCCTCGGCCAGGTAGCGCTCCAGCGCCCGCGACTCGTGCCCGGTCGGCGGCAGACCGCCCGCCCGCAGCACCCGCCACCACGGCACCAGGGACCCCCACTGCGACATCACCTTTCCCACCTGCCGCGGCCCGCCCCGCCCGACCAGCCCGGCCACGTCGCCGTAGGTGAGCACCCGGCCCGGCGGAATCGCCTCCACCACCTCCAGCACGTCGGCCACGAAGGCCTCCCGCTCCGGCGCCGACGTCATCCGGCCACCCCGATCCGCCTCAATCCGTTTGCGCGACAGCATCATCCGTTCACCCGATGCCCCATGAGTAAGACGCCGGAAGGTCTAAGCTTCCCTGACCGGCAACGCCTCCTCCAACCATCAACCGCCGCGGACATGGTCTTCTCCTCGCCGACGTTCCTGTTCCTCTTCCTGCCGCTGACCCTCCTGGCGTACCTGCTGGTCCCCCTGCGCCTGCGCAACGCCTGCCTGCTGGCGGCGAGCATCGTGTTCTACGTGTGGGGCGCGGGCGGCCACGTGTTCGTGCTGCTGTACGTGGCCCTGGTCAGCTATTACGGCGCCCGTCTGGCACGGCGGTCAACGGTGGACGACGAGGAGCCCCCGCCCCCCGTGCCGCGGGCCGGCGTCGCGGCCCTGGTGCTGCTCGTCCTGGTCCCGATCCTCCTGTACAAGTACCTGCCGCCGGTCGGTGCACTGGTGGCCTCCACGGCCTGGCCCGGCGCCCCGCGGATCCACTGGGCCCTGCCGCTGGGCATCTCGTTCTTCACCTTCCACGCCATCTCCTACGTGGTCGACGCCTCCCGCGGGCAACTGCCCCGCGACCGCCCGGCCGGCGACTACCTGCTCTACCTGTTCCTCTTCCCGCACCAGATCGCCGGGCCGATCGTGCGCTACGCCGAGATCGCCCGGGAACTGCGCAGCAGCCGCGAGGTCACGCTCGGGAACGCCACCTACGGCCTCACCCGCTTCGCCTGGGGGCTGACCAAGAAGGCGTACGTCGCCGACTCGGCAGGGGTGGTGGCGGGCGCCGCGTTCGGCACCCCGGACGGCAGCTTCACCACGGCCACCGCGTGGATCGGGGCGCTCGCCTTCGCCGTCCAGATCTATTTCGATTTCAGCGGATACTCGGACATGGCGATCGGTCTGGCCGCAATCTTCGGATTCCGGTTCCCGGAGAACTTCCGTTCTCCCTACACCTCGATCGGCCCGGCGGATTTCTGGCGGCGCTGGCACATCACGTTGTCGCGCTGGTTCCGGGATTACGTCTACATTCCTCTCGGCGGGAACCGGCACGGCGTCCGCCGCGAATACGCCGCACTGCTGATCACTTTCCTGCTCACCTCGCTCTGGCACGGGGCGACCTGGGGATTTCTGGTCTGGGGCGGACTGCACGGCCTGGCGCTTCTCGCCGAGCGGGTCACCGGACAGCACCGGGCCACCCCTGGCGTCCTGACGACCGGGCTGCGACGTGCGGTGACGGCGTTGTTCGTGGTGGTCAGCTGGGTACCGTTCCACGCCCCGACACTGACCGACGCGGTCCGTGTCTGGCAGGCGATGTTCGGCTTCTCGGGGGGCACACCATCACCGGATCTCTACATCACGCTGACCCCGTGGAACCAGATCGCCCTGGTTCTCGGGATGCTCGTGTTCTTCCTGCCCCGAAATGCCACGGGTTTCCAGTTGATCCACGGTGGGCATTCCCCGGAACTGCGGTTCCGGTATTCCACGGCCGCTTTCACCGCACCGGTACTGCTGGTGGTTGCGGTGATCTCGGCGCTCTGGCTGGATTTCAGCCCGTTCCTCTACTTCCAGTTCTGATTGTTCTGCCATGCTGGTCCCCGTGGGCCGAACCGTCATCCTTCCGGACGATCCCCCGGACCGGCTCGAGGTCGTCCACCGTCCGGCTCCCGAGAACCCCACTCCCGAGAACCCGGCTCCCGAGAACCCAGCGGCTGGGAGTCCGGCGGCCGAAATGGCCGATGACCCGGCCCCACCGGACACCGAACCGGACCCCGCACCGGCCCCCGAACCCGTCACCCCCTCGGTCACCGAGGAACTCGACGACCTGCTGGAGCGGTTCCGCGCGGAACGTCAGCGCAGGCGCAGCGTGAGGGCGGCCCGGGCGCTGATCGGTGGTTTCGCGGTGGCTCTGCTCGGGGTCTGGCTGCTCGACCCGCCGCTGCCCTGGGGCGCCGAGAACCGCACCATCACCCCGTTCCCGCACGTCTCCTCGTCCGGGGTGCTCAGCGGCGCCGACGCCGCGCAGACCGACGCCGCGCTGCGCGACCGGCTGGCCCTGCGGCAGTACGTCACCGAGGCGATCGGCGAGGCCTCCCGCGACCGGCTGGGCACCAGCCTGAACCCGGCCGTGGTGCTCGGGAAGAAACGCACGCCGTTCCTGTCCGAAGACTTCACCCTGCCCTGCAAGTACGAATTCGACACCACCGCGGTCGCTTCCGGGCTGAGCCGGCTCACCGGCATCGCCGAGGGCACCGGGAAGTCGGTCATGGTGGCCATCGCCCCCGACAAGTCCGCGATCCTGTCCGGCGCCCTGGGCTCCCGCGCCGACGCCCTGCTGGCCTGTGCCGACTCGGTGCGCACGCAGACCGAGCAGACCTGGGACGCCCAGCCCCTGGGCCCGGTCGTCACCTCGTGGCGCGAGCTCCAGGCGGCACAGGACGAGTCACCGGGCTCGGTGTTCCAGAAGGGTGACAGCCACTGGACCAGCAAGGGCGCGCTGATCTGGTCGAAGACGGTGATCGACGCGCTGGTCGCGCGCGGCGAGGCGCCGGCGGCGTTGTCCGGCGCCCCACGCGCCGTGCAGGTTCAGGACGAGCAGGCCGACAACGACCTCTACCGGCTGATGGGCGTCACCCACGACACGATGGTGCCGGTGTACCAGGTCACCCGCGACGACGTGACGATCCGGGCACACACCCGTGAGTCCCCCTCGGGCCGCGGCGTGGCGGTGTTCCGGGCCTGGTCCACCACCGCGCCGATGATCAAGGGCCGCACGCTGGTGGTCAACGACTCGTTCATCTCGCGGGCCGAGGGCCTGCTCGCGCCCTACTTCACCCGCCTCGAGGTGATGCACTGGTCGGACTTCCTGACCGCGGTGCAGCACGACGACCTGCCGCCCTTCGACCGGATCATCATCGAGACCGTGCAGCGCGGCTGGCCGCAGCGCGCGGGCTGGCTGGCCGAGGGGCAGCCGATGCACCGGGCCCTGGCCGATGAGCTGGGGCGCCCGCGCGAGCAGACCCCGGCCGGCGGGGTGTCAGCGGGCTGAGCGCAGCCCGGGAACCACCGCCAGGGCACAGGCCAGCGCCGCGAACATGCCGGCGCCACCGCCGTAGGTGGCGACCAGGTAACCCATGCTGTGCGGGTCCTGCCCGCCCAGGCCGGTCCGGGCTCCGAGCGCGGCACCGACGCCGGCGCAGGCCAGCACCACCGCCCAGATCCGCAGCGACACCATCGGGCGCAGGGCCGGCACCCGCTGGCCGCCCGGCTCCGGACCGGTTCGGCGCCACCAGTTCCCGAGCGCCAGGCCGATCAGCAGCAGGCCGACCACGCCACTGCCGTACTGCGCCCAGTGGTAGCCCTCCAGCGGCCCGTGCCACTGCGCCAGCCAGGCGATGTGCGCGGTGCCCCATCGGCCGGGGTGGGTGAACTCGTCCCAGACCACGTGCGTCACCGTGCCCACCCACTGCGAGACGACGACCAGCACAACGGCTTTCGGCCCGGTCAGATGCTCCCGCGCAGGACGGGGCAGGTCGGGGCCGAGCCGGTCGCGCAGGGCGGCCGGCGCCACGGCCACCGCGAAGGGGGCGATCAGCGCCTGCCAGAGCGCGAAGGCGACCAGCCCGAGCACCAGGTCCAGCCCGATGACGCCGGGCGCCGTGTGGGTGGTGTGCGAGAGCGACCCACGCAGCTCACCGCCCAGCGGCAGGTAGTAGACGAGGTCGGGGGTCATGCTGCCGATCACCAGCGCGGAGGGCACCAGGGGCGTGCGCATGAGCGGGAGCACCGCCGCCGGATGACTACCGGTGAAGGGCACGGATGTCTCCTACCTCATAACCAGGACGGGTTGACTCGAAGTGCGCAATCACCACAGCACCCCCAAGATCGTCTCATCGCCCGGGGAACACCGGGCAGGGATTGTCCTCAATGGTTGGGGACCTTCAGAGGAGGTAACCATGCTCGCGATCGCTGCCGCTGTGATCTTCGGTCTTGCGCTCATCCTCGACTTCGCCGACGCGAACCTCGGCGACGCCTTCACCCCGATGACGCTGCTCCTGGCCGGCATGTTCTGCCTGGCGCTGCACTTCGCCGGTGTCGGGGTCAACGCCCGCAGCCGGGTCGGCTCGCGTCGCTGATCCATCCAGCTCCGCCCCTGAAACATCTGATCCATCGGGAAACTCCCCGGCCACTCGGAGGCCGGGGAGTTTCTCGCGTCAGTACCGGGGCTGAGCCGGGTCGATCTCGTCGATCCAGGCCAGCACGCCACCGGGCACGTGGCTCACGTCGCGCAGCCCGGCGGCCCGGGCCAGCTCGAGCGCCTGCGCCGACCGGGCGCCGCTCTTGCAGTGCAGCACGATCGGACGCTGCCCGGCCACGTCGGCCAAAAGCCTTGCGACGTCCCCTGTTCTGAGGACCGACAGCGGAACCCCCACCGCACCCGGGATGATCGCGATCCGCCGTTCCTCCGGCTCGCGCACGTCGACGAGCACGAAGTCGTCCTCCCCACGCGCCCGCCGTTCCAGTCGTTCGGCCAGCTCGCGCACGCCGCTGTTCCTCCCGACCGGGGACGACGGAACCACCCCGCAGAACGCGTCGTAGTCCTCGGCCAGCGTGGTGACCGGCGACGAGCCCGGCGCGGGCCGTACCCGGATCGTCTGCCAGGTCATCCCGATGGCGTCGAACAGCATGATCCGGCCGAGCAGCGGTTCACCCAGGCCGGTGATCAGCTTGATCGCCTCGGTGGCCATGACTGATCCGATGGCCGCGCAGGTCACCCCGAGCACCCCGCCCTCGGCGCAGGACGGCACCGATCCGGGCGGAGGTGGCGTGGGGTGCAGGTCGCGATAGGTCACCGGCTCGTGCCCCTGCGGCGGGCGCGACCAGAACACCGAGACCTGGCCGTCGAAGCGGAACACCGAGCCCCAGACCAGCGGCACCCCGGCCACCGAGCAGGCGTCGCCCACCAGGTAGCGGGTGGCGAAGTTGTCGGTGCCGTCGAGCACCAGGTCGTGGCCCGCCACCAGGTCGAGCGCGTTCTCCCGGGTGATCCGGGTGCGGTGCCGCTCGATCGTGACCAGGGGGTTCAGGTCGTGCAGGGCGGCGGCCGCGCTGTCCACCTTGGCCGTTCCCGGGGCCGCCGCGGCGTGCAGCACCTGGCGATGCAGATTCGACAGCTCCACCACGTCGTCGTCGATCACGCCGATCGTGCCGACGCCGGCAGCCGCCAGATAGGTGAGCACCGGGCTGCCCAGACCGCCCGCGCCGACCACCAGCACCCGGGCGTTCTTCAGCCGGCGCTGGCCCTCGGTGCCCAGCCCGGGCAGCAGCACCTGGCGCGAGTACCGGGTGATCTCGTCACCGGTCAGCTCCGGCCCCGGGGCGACCAGCGGGATCACGGATGCGGCCAGGGATTGGGCTTGCAGCCGAGCAGGCCCTTCGTCTGCTGCATCATGAGCGGGGCCAGCTTTCCCTTGCCCGCGCAGTACTCGTGACCGTGACCGAGCGCGTGACCCACCTCGTGATTGACGACATAGTGGCGGTAACCCTCGCGGTCCTTCTTGTATTCGGGAATCGCCTTGACCCAGCGGTACGTGGTCAGCATCACCCGGCTGCCGTTGCGGCAGGAGAGCTTGCCGTAGGTCTGCAACGGCTGGCACATGTCCGCCGACGTCTGCGGGCTGGCCAGGGTGACGGTGGTGAACGCCTCCGACGCCTTGTCGGTGCGGGCGAACCGGCGGGTGCCGTTCTCGGTCCAGCTGCGGTCGTCGTTCAGCGTGGCCAGCACGAAGTCGGCGAACTTCTCGCCGTCCACCGCGATGCCCTTCTCCACCTGGATCCGGACCTTGTACACCTTGCCCTTGCCCGGCGCCCTGGTGCTGCCCTTCACCGTCTGGAGCGTGCCGGACGCCTCCCACTTGACCTTGGCCGAGGTCAGCCCGGCCTCCACGTCGTCCTCGGTCAGTCCTGGGGGCAGGGCGGTGGTGGTCTCCTGCGCCGACGGCGTGGCGTCGGCCTCGCCCTCGGCGGTGCCGCCGGAGGCGGAGGACGACGGGGTGGTGGTCTGCTGCGCGGCGCCCGACGAGGCGGAGTCCGCCCCGGCCGGCCCTGACGAACCGGACGAGCAACCGGTCAGCGTCACCAGCACCGCGACCGATCCGCAGATCAGTGACCGGGTGAGCCGGGTCGGCCGGGTCACCGGCGTGGGCGTGCGCATTTTCCGTTACTCCCTCTCGCAGTCCCGCTTTCCGCGCGGCACGCTACCCGGATCCGGCGTGACGCCCGAGCCGGGCGGGCGAAGGGGGGCCGATGCGACGGCCGGACCGGGCACCCGGCAGGCTGGACGGCGGCGACCGGGCCGGAAAAGGCGGCAGTATGAGGAGGGTTAGGAACCGCGAGGTAGGGGCTATACCCCTTCTATGAGCGTTGAAACGTGGGGACGATCACTCGGATGGATGTCCTCCAGGCAGCAGAGTGCCGACCCGCACCGGACTTTGGTAACGCCTCGTAGCCTTACAATCACTTAAAGCATCGGAATCGCGGGGGCGCAGCCGAAGCGTCTTAGCATCCGCTGACGGGCACTGATGCGGGGAGGCAAGCAATGTCGACACCAGAGGTGCGCTCGCGCGGAACCCGGTTGCCGAGGACGGCACGTCGCAGCCAATTGCTCGGGGCGGCCCGGGAGGTCTTCGTGGCCCAGGGCTACCACGCGGCGGCGATGGACGAGATCGCCGAGCGCGCCGGAGTCAGCAAGCCGGTTCTCTACCAGCACTTTCCCGGCAAACGCGAGCTATACCTGGCGCTCATCGAGCAGCACTCGGCCGAGGTGATCGACTGTCTGCGCGGGGCGATCGAGGGCACCAGCGACAACAAACAGCGGGTGGCGGGCGCGATGGGCGCCTTCTTCGACTTCATCGACCGCGAGAACGAGTCGTTCCGGCTCATCTTCGAGTCCGACCTGACCAACGACCCGGACGTGCGCGGCCGGGTGGAGGCGGTCAACGAGCAGTGCGGCCGGATGATCGCCGAGCTGATCCACGAGGAGACCGGCCGGCCCTGGCTGGAGTGCGAGCTGATCGGCACCGGCCTGTCCGGCATGGCCCACGTGGCCGCGCGGTCGTGGCTCCAGAAGGGCCGCCGGATGCCCCGCGAGGAGGCCGTGCGGCTGCTGGCCGGCCTGACCTGGCGCGGCATCGCGGCGATCCCGTTGCAGGACGGCATGCTCGACGAGCCCTTGGTCAAGCCCTCGGACGGCGCCGCCCCCACGCCCGTCACGCCGAGCGGGCCACCGCCGGTGACCGATCTGACCGGGCTGGGCGAGGACCACACGGCCACGCACCGGTCCTGAGAACCCGGACACCGTCGGCTCGTTCGAGACCGCCCCACGAGCTGGTACTCGAGCTGCCCCGGCTCGTCCACCGGCTCTCCTCGGCTCGTCCGGCCGGGTCCGGGCACCGGCATGTGCCCGGTGCCCCGATTCCGCTGTCGGCTAACCCGAGCGTGCCACCGGTCCGCGACGGGTCGCGGACGGTTAGGCTTTCATCGACCATTCGGTAGAGCTGCCCCGCGAGGGGGCCGGCAAGGACGGAAGGGGCCACTCGCGTGGAGGTCAAGATCGGCGTCCGGGACATCCCGCGCGACATCGTGCTGGAGTCCACCGACACGGCTGATTCGGTGGTGAAGGCGGTCGAGTCCGCGATCAGCTCGAACACGCTGCTGCGCCTGAAAGACGACAAGGGCCGCCTGATCGTCGTTCCCGGCGCTCAGATCGGTTATGTCGAGATCGGCGCGGAAGAGACCCGTCGGGTCGGTTTCGGCACGCTGTAGTTCTGTATGGCTGTCGGCGCCGCTCCTTCCGGGGCGGCGCCTTCGGCGTCTACGCGGACAGGCCCATCTCGGCCATCCGCTTGGTGTGCTGCTCGGTGATCCGGCTGAACATCGACACGATCCCGGCCAGGCCCATGCCCGGCAGCTCGCCGGTGCCGCTCAGCAACGTGGAGAAGGAGTCGCGGTCGGCCGCGACCCGCTGCCCCTGGCTGAGTGCCTCCCCCACCAGACGGCGGGCCCACAGCGCCAGCCGGCTGCCCTTGATCGGGTCCTCGCTGATCGCCTGGCGCACCTCGTGCAGCACGTACGAGGCCCGCTTGTCGGCCTCCAGCGTGCCCAGCACCAGGTCGCGGGTGCCCGGGTCGACGTAGGCGGTGATCTCCCGGTAGAAGTCCGAGGCGATCCCGTCGCCGACGTAGAACTTGACCAGTCCCTCCAGCCAGCTCGACGGCTTGGTGCGCTCGTGGAAGGCGTCCAGCGCCTCCACGAACGGCGCCATCGCCTGCTCCGGGTCGGCCCCGATCTCGACCAGCCGGGCCCGCAGCCGGTCGAAGTGCGCGTACTCGGTGGCGGCCAGGCCGGCCACCGCGGCCTTGGCGGCCAGGGTCGGGGCGAGGTCCGCATCCGTGGAAAGCCGGATGAAGGCGCTCAATTCGCCATAAGCCAGGGTGCCCAATAGGTCGATCACGGCCGCCCGGTATGCCGGATCGGTGAACCTGTCCTCCTGCTGCTCCATGATGAGGAGGGTAACGAGCCCCGGACCAGGTAGGATCACTTGGTTAGAGGTAACTGTTACACCTGTAAGTGGATGACCGGTCGCTCACACGGTCGGCTTCCGAATGCCGCAGCGCGGCCCGCCGGAGCGCCATTTCCGCCGCCCCCACCGCTGGGGCCGGCGCGATCCGGCCGCAGGCCTGCGCCCCCGAAGAGTTAGGCACTGCGTGTCCGCTTCACCGAGCGATTCCGAGAACCAGCACTCACCGGTCGAGCCCCCGGCCGTTTCGCCTCTCGACGAGGCCGCCGAGATCATCGCGGTCGACCAGGCCGGCGAGATCATCGCGGTCGTCGACAACGACGGCGACGAGGCGTCCGCCGCCCCCGGATGGGCCGAGCTGGGCACCGACCCGCGCATCGTCGAGGCCCTGACCAAGGCCGGTATGACCGCGCCCTTCCCGATCCAGGCGATGACCCTGCCGGTCGCGATCGGCGGCAACGACGTGATCGGCCAGGCCAAGACGGGTACCGGCAAGACCCTCGGCTTCGGCATCCCGCTCCTGCACCGCGTCACCGGCCCCAAGGACGAGGGCTTCGCCGAGCTGGCCAAGCCGGGCGCCCCGCAGGCCCTGGTCATCGTGCCGACCCGGGAACTGGCCGGGCAGGTCGCCGAAGACCTCAAGGTGGCCTCGAAAAACCTCAGCCTGCGCATCCTCACCGTCTACGGCGGCCGGGCCTACGAACCGCAGGTCGAGGCGCTCAAGAAGGGCATCGAGATCGTCGTCGGCACCCCCGGCCGGCTGCTCGATCTGGCCCAGCAGGGCCACCTGAGCCTGGCCCACGTGCGCACGCTGGTGCTCGACGAGGCCGACGAGATGCTCGACCTGGGCTTCCTGCCCGACGTCGAGAAGCTGATGTCGCTGACCCCCGACGGCCGCCAGACCATGCTGTTCTCGGCCACCATGCCGGGCGCCGTGGTCTCGCTGGCTCGTAAGTACATGACCCAGCCCACCCACATCCGGGCCGCCGACCCGTCCGACTCCGGCGCCACGGTGCTGGCGATCGCGCAGTTCATCTACCGCGCGCACGCGATGGACAAGGTCGAGATGCTGGCCCGGCTGCTCCAGGCCGAGGGCCGTGGGCTGTCGATCATCTTCACCCGCACCAAGCGCACGGCCGCCAAGATCGCCGACGAGCTGGCCGACCGCGGCTTCGCCGCCGCCGCCATCCACGGCGACCTCGGCCAGGGCGCCCGCGAGCAGGCCCTTCGAGCGTTCCGCAACGGCAAGATCGACGTGCTGGTCGCCACCGACGTCGCGGCCCGCGGCATCGACGTCGAGAACGTCACCCACGTGGTCAACTACGCCTGCCCGGAAGACGAGAAGACCTACCTGCACCGGATCGGCCGCACCGGCCGGGCCGGAAACACCGGTGTCGCCGTCACCTTCGTGGACTGGGACGACCTGCACCGCTGGATGATGATCGACAAGGCGCTCGACCTGGGCATCCCGGAACCGGCCGAGACCTACTCCACGTCCGACCACTTCCTCGAAGACCTGAACATCCCGGCGGGCGTCAAGGGCACGCTGCCCCGGGCCGCCCGCACCCGGGCCGGTCTGGACGCCGAGGAGCTGGAAGACCTGGGCGAGACCGGCGGTAAGCGCGGCGGTGGCACGCGGTCCGGCGGCTCCCGCCGGGACGGCGGCCGTGACGGCTCGCGCGACGGCGGCCGTGACCGTGGCCGTTCCCGTGGGCGCGGCCGGGACCGCGACGCCGGTGACGTCAGCGACGCCCCCACCGACGACGCCGCGGGCACCGAGGGGGGCGAGGAGCCGCGCGAGCCGCGTCCGGCCCGCACCCGCACCCGCCGCCGCACGCGTCGCGGGGTTCCGGTCGACGCGGCCGAGGGCGCCGAGGCCGGCAACGCCACCGAGAACGGCAGCACCTCAGAGGCCGGCAGTGCCTCCGAGGGTGCCGAGGGCAGCACCGCCACGGGCGACAACGGGAGCGCCGACTCCGCCGCCGGTGACGGTGACGGTGAGCGTCGCCGCCGCCGTCGGCGCCGTGGCGGCCGGGGCTCCGGCTCCTCCGCCGCATCCGCCGAGACCTCCTCCGAGGCATCGGTTTCCGCCGACAGCTGAGCGTGAACAGCGTCGGCCCGCACCGTTCGGTGCGGGCCGACGTGTTTTGCCTTGCGGGAGAACCGGAACCATCACCGGGAACGGGACGACGTCAAAGGGCACCCGCGCCGGCCGAGCCGCCTTCACCGGAGGCCAGCGGCGTCCTCAAGCTCGTGCGTGAACCCCGGCCGGGGGCGACCCGGCGGCCGCCGAAACGCCAGGCCCGCAACAACCCGTCGGCGATGCGGAAGTACGCGCGGGCACCCGAGGAGCTCGGCGAGGTGGCGATGATCGAGGTGCCCACGCTGGGAGCCTCGGCGAACTTGACCGAGCGCGGGATCGGGTTCAGCACCGGCACCCGGTAGCGCCGCTTCACGTCGGCGAGCACGGCGCGGGCGTGGGTGGAGCGCTTGTCGTACATCGTGGGCAGCAGACCCCGCACCCGCAGCCGCGGGTTGAGCAGGCGGTGCACGTCGGCCACGGTGTCGAGCAGCTGACCCACGCCGCGGTGGCTGAGCATCTCGCACTGGAGCGGCACGAGCACCTCGTCGGCGGCGGCCAGCGCGTTCAGCGTGAGCAGGCCCAGGCTGGGCGAGCAGTCGAGCAGCACCACGTCGTAGGTGGACAGCACGTCTTCCAGACCGCGGCGCACCACGAACTCACGCTGCGGGGCGGGCAGCAGCATGGCCTCGGCGGCGAGCAGGTCGATGGTGGAGGGCACCAGGTCCATGCCCTCGCTGGTGCGCAGCCGGGCCCGGGACAGCTCCACCTCGCCGCGGACCACGTCGGAGATCGAGTACTCGACCACCTCGGGATCGATGCCGAGGCTGAACGTGAGCGACGACTGGGGGTCCAGGTCGACCAGCAGGACGCGCAGCCCGCGCAGCACGAACGCCGCGCCGAGCGACGCCACCGTGGTGGTCTTGGCGACGCCACCCTTCTGGTTGGCGACGGCGATTACGCGGCCCATTCATCTGCTCCCGGAGACGGCGGGCCGGAAAGACCCGCTTTCAGACTATCGACTGACTGTGTCCCCTTGGGCCGTCGGTGAGCTCGACAGGCGATCAAGGGTCGAATCCGACAGGCTTGCACCATGGCAGCGAGCGCGACGGACGACAGCTGGGAACGAAGCAGTGCTCTTCTTCCCCCGGCCGGCGCTGCCCCGCGGACGATCGATCTCGAATCCGCCCGCAGGCAGCCCGGATCCGGGAACACCGCGGTGCGGAGGGCAGAGCGGGCCTGGGGACGGCGAGGTCAGGTGGAGCAACGCGAAGTGGACCAGATGGCCCGCGAGCAGTGGGACCAACTCGAGCACCCGGCCGATTCGGCCCCTTCGGGCCGGGCCGGCGGACCTGCCCCGGAGCATGAGAACGATCACGATCCGGCGCTGGACACGGACGCCGACCAGGTGGGCCGGTGGGGCCTTTTCGGACCACGCACGGTCACCTGGCGGGTGCACTCGGACCCGCTGATCGGGCTGGCCACGCTGCGGGCCCTGACCATGCAGGTGCTGCACCCGGAGGGGATGGCGAACGTCTTCGCCACGGCACGGCGGGTGGACGACCCGTGGGACCGGCTCCAGTGGGCGCAGCGGCACATCGGCGCGGTGATCTTCGGCAACAGCATCGAGGCCGCGATGACCGGCGCCCGGCTGCGCGCGGTGATGGGTCAGGTCAGCGGGTACGCCGGCAACGGCGACGACTTCCGGGGCGACGACGAGGAACTCGTGCTGTGGATGCACTGCTGTCAGGTCGCCTCGTTCGTCGAGGTCACCCGGCGCGGTGGGCTCCCCCTGAGCGACGCGGAGCACGAGACCTACATCCAGGAACAGCTGCGCACGGCCGCGGTCTGGGGCCTGGAGCCGGACCGGGTGCCGGCCACGCGCCGTGACCTGACCCGCTACTTCCGCCGGATGCGGCCGCAGCTGCGGATGACTCACGAGGCTCGCGCCTTCATCACCTCGGTGATCGCCCCGGCCCTGCCCCAGCTGCTGGCCCTGACCCAGCGCAACCGGCCGTCCTGGGCGCCCGTGGCCGGGCTGGCCTGGTCGTCGCTGCCGAACTGGGCGCGGTCGATGTACTCGTCCGTCCCCGGCGACGGGGCGGGGTCGCTGGCGCCGGCCGCCACCACGGTGGCCCTGCACTCCCTGCGCGACGAACTGCACCTGGCCCGTCACTGATCGCACCGGCGGGGCGGACGAGGACGACACACCCGAGTCGACCCGTCCGGCCCATCCGGATCGCGTGAAGTACGCACACCATCACGGAACGTCTGATTCAGCGCCCAAAACCCCGCGCCAGCCATTACCCTAAGGCTGCCCGGGCGCCCGGTTCGGGGAACTGACCCGCTCCCCGAGCCTGAATGAGGCGGTCCGCGGATGAACCGAGTGCCTGCGCCCGGCAGCCGGGGCGGTGCCGACCACGACCTGCTCGACCAGATCGCCGGTCAGGTGCGGGAGCTCGCCACCGACTACCTCACCCAACCGCCCCTGGCCCTGGTCAACCCGGTCTGGCGGCTGCGGCGCGAGGTGTTCGACCTGCTCGAGAAGCGCCAGCGCCCCAGCCTGACCGCGCCGCTCTACTCGCTGGCGGGCCGGCTCTGCGCCCTGATCGCCCACGCCAGCGCCGATCTCGGCGATCCGGTCGCGGCCGAGACCAACACCCGCACCGCCTGGCTGTGTGCCGAGCTGGCCGACGACGACTCGCTGCGCGCGTTCATCCGCTGGGTCCAGTCCAACGTGGCCTACTGGAGTGGCGACTTCCCGGGCGCCGCGCGGATCGCGAACAGCGGCCGGCGGCACGCCACCAAGGGCAGCAACCTGCTGCGCCTGGCCAGCGCCGAGGCCCGGGCCTGGGCGGCGTGCGGCGACACCCGCCAGGTGCGGCTGGCCCTCGACGTGGCCCGGGCGGCGCGTGACCGCGACACCGGCGACGACCAGCAGGCCGGGGTGTTCCGCTTCGAGCCGGCCAAGGCCGCGTACTACGCCAGCGAGGCCTGGCTGGCGCTGGGCGGCGACAACAACGCCCGGCTCGCGGCGCAGGAGGCGTCCGAGGCACTGGAGTTGCTGCACGTGGCCGTCCCGGCCCAGCGCTCCCCCGAGCTGATCGCCGCGGCCCGGCTCGACCTGTGCAACGCTCACCTGGCGCTGGCCGATCTCGACGCGGCGGCGATCGAGCTGCGCACCGTGCTGTCGCTGCCGGCCGACAACCGCACCGAGCCGATCGTCGGGCGCATCTCCAGCGCGGCCTCCACCCTCGCATCACCGGATTTCACCCGTTCAGCCCTTTCCCGGCAGCTACGTGACGAGATCGCCTTGTTCCGGGCCTATCCGGCCCGACGGGATCTGTCGGACGCCCTGGCGTAGAGCCGGCGGCCGGCCCAGGCTCTGCGAAGGGACCCGCACGTGCTGCCCTCACTCCCCAGCCCCACACCCGATCCCAGCCCCGCACCCGGCCCCGGTTCGGTGTCTGACGCTCGCGACCCAACCGCGGCGCCGCAGGGCCCGGGCGTCACCGCCGCAGACGGAACGACCCAGCGTGGTGAAGCTGGGCGTGCTGTCCAGGTGGCGGTCTGCGGCCCCCGCGACTGCACACCCGGGCAGGCCGAATCCGCTTACCGGGTCGGCGTTCTGCTGGCCCGGGCCGGGGTGGTGGTGATCTGCGGCGGCGGTGTCGGGGTGATGGCGGCCGTGGCCTCGGGCGTGCGCTCGGCCGGTGGCACGGTGGTCGGCATCCGGCCCGGCGCCGACACCGAGGGTGCCAGTCCCGACCTGTCCGTCACCATCGTCACCAACCTGGGCGAGGCGCGGAACGCCGTCATCGTCTGGAGCGCCGACGCGGTGATCGCGGTCGGCGGCTCCTGGGGCACACTCAGCGAGGTCGCACTGGCCCGCCGCCGGGGTGGGGTGCCGGTGGTGGTGCTCGACGGCTGGCGGGTGGTCGGCCCGGACGGGCAGCCGGTGGACCAGGGCATCAGCTACGTGGACACCCCGGAAGAGGCGGTGCGGCAGGCCCTGCCCGGCAGCTGATCCCCACCCGTCCAGGCTTCGCCCAGCTTCTGCCCGGTGCTTGCTCAGGCCCGGTTCAGCAGGGCGTTCCACGGTGGGCGCTCCGGCGAGGCCGCCCGCCCCTCCGGGCAGTGCCGGCGGAAGTCGCAGTAGCCGCACCAGGAGCCCGGAGCGGGCGGGAACGCGTCGTCGCCGGTGCGCCCGCGGGCGTACCCGGCATCGGCCGCTGCGGCCTCGGCACCCAGCGAATCTGCTTCCGCCAGGCGGCGTTCCAGCCCGGCCAGGTCGTAGCGGGCCACAGCCCGGGTCTGCGTGGGCAGGTGGTGCAGCTCGACCTGCACGCAGTCCCGTCGATAGGTGCGGGCGGTGCCGACGGCGTAGACGGCCAGGGCGAGACTGGCGAACGCGTCGGCCTCGTCCGGCACGTGGCGTCCGGTCTTGTAGTCCACCACCACCAGCTCGTCGTCGCGCAGGTCGATCAGGTCCACCCGGCCGGACAACGACAACCGCGCCGTCCGCGCCTGGACCGTGCGCTCCACGCCCGGCGGTTCGGCCATCGGATCGGTGTCGGAGCCGAACAGGTAGTCCTGAACCCAGCCGACAGCCCGGCGACCGGCCTCGGCGGACTGGTCACGGTCCTGGAAACCATCACTCAGCCAGCGCTTTCGCACCAGCTGATAGGCCGTCTCCGGGGTGCGCCGGGCCACCGGCGTGGCCCACCAGTCGGCCAGGGCCGAGTGCACCGCGGCGCCGATGCTGTTGTGCGCCCAGGGCGGTCCCTTCGGCGGCTGCGGCCGGTCCAGGTAGGTGAACCGGTAACGACGCCGGCAGTCCCGCCAGCCGGCCAGCCGGGTGGGGGTGCAGGAGTAGAGCGGTTCCGGCATCCCGATCAGCTCGAGCTGGTCGTTCACCCGCGCACCACCCGCTCTGGCGTACCCATCGCGATGATCTTCTCCAGAACCTCGGGGGCCGTGGTGTTCTCGCCGATCCGGTTGACCTTGCCGGTGCCGTGGTAGTCGCTGGAACCGGTCATCAGCAGGCCCAGGTCGGCGGCCAGCCCGCGCAGCCGCGCCCGGTCGGCCTCGGCGTGGTCCCGGTGGTCCACCTCCAGCCCGGCCAGGCCCGCCTCCGCCAGCGCGGCGATGTCCGCGTCGGCCACCAGGCGCCCGCGTTTCCCGGCCCGGGGGTGGGCCATCACCGGCACCCCGCCGGCGGCCAGCACCAGCCGCACGATCAGCGACGCCTCGGGTGCGTGATAAGGCAGGTAGTAGGGCGAGCGGCCGTGCAGCACGGTGGCGAAGGCCTCGTCGCGGTCGGCCACCGCACCGGCCTCGACCAGCGCGTCGGCGATGTGCGGGCGGCCGACCGCGACCCCCGGCTCGCACTGGCGCACCACGTCGTCCCAGCTGATGTCGAAGTCCTCGGCCAGCTTGCCGACCATGCGCTGGGCCCGGGTGAGCCGGTCGGTCTTGGTCTGCTCCTGCTCGGCCAGCAGCGCCGGGTCGTCCGGGTCGTGCAGGTAGGCCAGCATGTGCACGCCGGTGCCGCGGACCTGGCAGGAGATCTCGTCGCCGGGCACCAGGGTCAGCCCGAGCTCGCGGGCGGCCCGGGCGGCGGCCGGCACCCCCGAGGTCGTGTCGTGGTCGGTCAGTGCGACGACGTCGAGCCCGGCGGCGGCCGCGGCGGCCATCACCCCGGCCGGTGCGTCGGTTCCGTCCGAGGCGTTGGAGTGGGCATGCAGGTCGATTCGCACGCAGGTCAGCGTAGGCGGGGAGTCAGCGGACCGCAGGGCAGATCGGGCTCGGTCTCCACGTTCCTGGCGTCCACCAGGGAGAACCGGTTGAGCAGGACGAGCGCGGCGGAGCTCGGCCAGGCCAGCACCCAGAGCCAGACGCCCGACGCCTCGCCCACGTAGGCCAGGCCGCCGTCGACCGGGACCGACCAGAGCGGCACCTCGTGCTCGTCGGCGTGCAGCTTGATCTCGGCCGGGTCGTGCGCGGCCTTCTCGGCCAGCAGCGGCCCGGGATCCACCCCGTCCAGGCCGGCCAGGTGCGCCCCCAGCCCGATGCCGGGCTGCTCGGCCACGAAGATCAGGTCGACCGTCGGCTCCTCGTCGACCACCTCGGGCATCGGGTGCGGCCCGGACACCGCGACCACGCAGGCCACCGTGCCGCCGGCACCCGCCCCTGCCCATTGCAGGCCGGTCACCTGCCAGCCCTCCGGCAGCGGTCTGGGCATCCAGACCGGCACCAGCGAGTCCAGGGCGACCTGGCGGAGCAGTTTCTGCGTGGGCACCTGCGCCGGGCCGACCGGGACGATCTCACCGTGCAGCTCGCAGGTCCAGGCGGGCGCGTGGTCTCCCGGCTCCCGGGCCACCGCGCCACAGCGCGGGCAGGTACGCAGAAGGGTCACGTACCGACGGTTCCGCTCCTGGGGACGCAGGTCAAGCCGCCGCGCGTGCGGTGCCGTGATCGGCGTGCCGGCCCCGCAGGCCGGCGGCCCCGCGACGGATCGCGCCGGGCAGACCCGACCTGGACGGCCCAGCGGCCGGGGACGTCCCCGGCATGCGCCGAATCCCGCCTGCCCCTGAGCGTCCTCACGCGGCACAATGTGCACATGAGCGAGAACGAACCCGTCGTGCAGGGCCCCGAAGGCGAGTCGGCGAAGCCGCAGGAGGTCGAGCACCGGGAGCGGCCGAGCTCGCCGGCCTTCCGCGCGTTCATCGCGTCCGGCTGGGCGCCGCGGCCGGCCGGCCTCCCGGCCCGGCTGCCCTCCGCCCCCTACGCCGCTGAGCGCCGGGCCCGTCTGACCGCCGAGCTGCCGGGCGAGCGCCTGGTGCTGCCGGCCGGGGTGTTCCGGGTGCGCAGCAACGACACCGACCACCGTTTCCGCCCGCACTCCGCGTTCGCCCACCTGACCGGCCTGGGCACCGACCGCGAGCCGGACGCCGCCCTGGTGCTGGAGCCGGGTGAGAACGGGTTCGACGCCGTCCTCTACATCCAGCCGCGCGCCGAGCGCGACACCGAGCAGTTCTATGCCGACCCGCGCTACGGCGAGCTCTGGGTGGGTGTGCGCCCCAGCCTGGAGGAGGTCGCGGCGGAGACCGGCCTGACCTGCCGCCCGCTCGCCGATCTGAGGGCCGCCGTCACCAAGGACGCCGGTGCGGTCGGGGTCCGCATCGTTCGTGACGCCGACCCGGCGCTCGACGCGGCCCTCGACGACGCCCGCCTGGCCGCCGGGACCGACCTCGAGGAGGCGCTCGCCGCCGACCACGAGCTGGCCCGCGTGGTGTCCGAACTGCGGCTGGTGAAAGACGATTTCGAGATCGGCGAGATGCGCCGCGCGGTCGACGTCACCGCCCGCGGATTCGCCGACATCGTCCGCGCTCTGCCCGAGGCCGTGCAGGCCGTACGGGGCGAGCGCGTGGTCGAGACGGTGTTCGAGAGCCGCGCCCGGCGCGAGGGCAACGGCGTCGGCTACGACACCATCGCCGCCTCCGGCCCGCACGCCTGCACCCTGCACTGGATCCGCAACGACGGCCCGGTGCGCCCGGACGACCTGGTGCTGGTGGACGCCGGGGTCGAGGTGGACACGCTGTACACCGCCGACGTCACCCGCACCCTGCCGGTCTCCGGCAGGTTCAGCGAGCCGCAGCGCCGGGTGTACCAGGCCGTGCTCGACGCCGCCGACGCCGCGTTCGCCGTGGCGAGGCCGGGGGTGAAGTTCCGTGAGGTGCACGCCGCCGCGATGAAGGTGATCGCCGCGACCCTGGCCGAGTGGGAGCTGATCCCGGCCACCGCGGAGGAGTCGCTGGCGAAGGACGGCCAGTTCCACCGCCGCTGGATGGTGCACGGCACCAGCCACCACCTCGGCATCGACGTGCACGACTGCGCCCAGGCCCGCAAGGAGATGTACCTGGACGCCGAGCTGCGGCCGGGCATGGTGTTCACCATCGAGCCCGGTCTCTACTTCGGCCCGCACGACCTGCTCGCCCCCGAGGAGCTGCGCGGCATCGGCGTCCGCATCGAAGACGACGTGCTGGTCACCGAGGACGGCGTGGAGAACCTCTCGGCCGGTCTGCCCCGCCGCCCGGACGAGATCGAGGCCTGGATGGCGTCACTGCGCTGACCGCCTCGCAGCCTGTCACAGCCGGTCACAGCCCGTCCCCGCACCCCTACGAGAGGTGAATCGGGGGCGGGCTGTAACGCTTTGGCCGGGCCGGGCGATGTACTTCTCGGCGCGAGCCCGACCAATGGCGGTCACAGCGTGTGTTCACGTGAGCAAGGTCAATCCGTTACCGGCTCTTACGGTGAATGTCCAGGGATCGGCCGGTGTTGTCGCTACCGAGCGGTTAGCATGAGCCGGGCCCGAACGCTGTTCCAGCCCGCCCGTACGGCTGATCAACGAGCGTGGCCACCAGGCCGATGCAGGTCGACGAATGGTCCCCGGATGAGGGAGGTGAGATCGGTGCCGTCCAGAGATGACACCCCTGCCAGTACCGACTCCCCCGCGGATCACGAGCTCCGCGCCGTCCCGTTCCGGGCCAGCGGAGCTTTCTGAGGGTTGCGCCCGATCTGACGTGCGCCACCCGCCGCGGGGCTGCCTTTTTTCTCGGAGGTGACCCCCAACATGGCTCGTACCAACCGCACCGGCCTCGCCCGGTCCCTGGCTCTTCCCCGGACGCAGCTGCGTAACGTCTACCCGGCGCTGCGCTACGGCCCTCTCGACGTGCTCAAGCAGCGCCTCGACACCGAGACCGACAACACCGCCGGTCTTCTCGAGGCCGCCGTGGACTGGGGGCTCTACCGCGACGGCCACCGCATGCCGTCCACCGACTTCCACCACGCTGTCGAAACCGCGCGCGAAGGAGCCGGTTTCGTCTGGCTCGGCCTGCACGAGCCGTCGCCGGAGCAGCTGGAGCAGCTCGGCGAGGTGTTCTCGCTGCACCCCCTGGCCCTGGAAGACGCGGCCAGCGCCCGGCAGCGGCCCAAGCTGGAGCGCCACGAGAACGACATGTTCCTGGCCATGCGCACTCTCGCCTACGTCGACTCGGTCGACCGCGACGCCGGTGGCGACGTGGTCGAGACCGGCGCCGTGATGGTGTTCGTCGGCGAGTGGTTCGTGATCACCGTGCGGCACGGCAAGCACACCGCCCTGGCCAGTCTGCGGCGCCGGATGGAAGAAGACACCGAGCAGCTCTCCGGCGGCCCGTCGGCGGTGCTGCACGCGGTGGCCGACAAGGTGGTCGACGACTACCTGGCCGTGGTCGACTCGGTGCAGCAAGACCTGGAAGAGATCGAGAGCACGGTGTTCGCCCCGCGCGGCAACACCGACATCGAGCGCATCTACCAGCTCAAGCGCGACGTCATCGAGATGAAGCGCACGGTGCAGCCCCTCACCGGGCCGTTGCGCGAGCTGTCCGAGCGGCCCCGGCGGCTGATCCACGCCGAGATCCGCGAGTACTTCCGCGACGTCTCCGACCACCTCTCCAGGGTGCACGAGCAGGTCGCGGGTTTCGACGAGCTGCTCACCTCGATCCTCCAGGCCGGTCTGGCCCGGGTCTCGATCGCCGAGAACGAGGACATGCGCAAGATCTCGGCCTGGGTCGCGATCGCCGCGGTGCCCACGATGATCGCCGGCATCTACGGCATGAACTTCGATCACATGTGGGAACTGCGCCAGCCCTGGGGCTATCCGGCCGTGCTCTGCCTGATGGCGACCATCTGCGCCGGTCTCTTCCGGGGCTTCAAGCGCAACGGCTGGCTGTAGTTTTCAATCATGGACGACGAAACACCCACACCGCTCTGGGGTTCGATCACCGACGTGCCCGGCATCCGGGTCGGCCACGCGACCAGAACCGGTGACGGCTGGCTGACCGGTGTCACGGCGGTGATCCCGCCGCCGGGCACTGTCGGCGCCGTCGACGTGCGCGGCGGTGGACCGGGCACCCACGAGACCGACGCCCTCGACCCGACCACGCTCGTTCCCACGGTCGACGCCGTGACCCTGACCGGCGGAAGCGCTTTCGGCCTGGCCAGTGCGGGTGGCGTGCAACAGTGGTGCCTGGAGCAGGGTCTCGGCTTCGCCGCCGGGCCACCCTCCGACCCGTCCTCGGTCCTGGTGCCGATCGTGCCCGCCGCAGCGGTTTTCGACCTGGGCCGCGGCGGCGACCTGTCCGCCCGCCCCGACTTCGCCCTGGGTCACGAAGCCGCCGGGGCGGCGGGCACCAGCACACCCCGCGGTGTGGTGGGAGCCGGCACCGGGGCCCTGGCCGCCCGGGGCACCCTGAAGGGCGGCATCGGCACGGCGTCGATCACGCTGCCCGGCGGGGTGGTGGTCGGGGCTCTCGTCGTCCTCAATGCTCTGGGGTCGCCCCTCGACGCGACCACCGGCGGGTTGCTGGGCACGGCCTTCGTGCCGCCCGGCCTGACCCGCCCCGGCCTGCCCGATCCCGCCGAGAACGCGCGCTACCTGGGCGATCTCGCTGCCGCCACCGCGCCCTCCGCGGCCAACACCACGCTGGCCGTGGTGGCCACGAACACTGTCCTGGATCCGGCGCGGGCACGGCGAACCGCCACCGCGGCCCATGACGGTCTGGCGCGTTCTCTGGCCCCGGCCCACACCCTGCTCGACGGAGACACGGTCTTCGCCCTGGCCACCGGCGAGATCGAGGTGGATTTCACCACCACGGTCGGCGTTCAGGCAGCCGCGGCGGATGCAGTGATGCTCGCGGTCATGGATGCCGTGCTCGCCGCGAACGGCGTGGACCGCACGGCATCCGGCGGGGTGGCGGTGCCGTCGTACCGGGAGCGGTTCCCCAGCCTCCGCTGACCCGTATCACCGCGCGGTGGGCCGGGATTCGGCACCCTCACCCCGGCCACCGCTCGGCCCGCCACCGCTCGGCGCCGGCTACTGCTCGTGCCCGGCCACGGCTCGTGCCAGTGCTGCTCGTGCGGGCTACTGCTCGTGCCCGGGCCGGGTGGGCTGCACCTGGGTCGGGGGAATCTGCTGCGTCTCGGCCGACGCCGCCCCGGCCTCGGCCTCGGGCTGCCCGGCGGCAGCCTGCTCGCGGTGACGACGTTCTGCGGCTTCACGTTCCGCCCGCTCGAGACCGGCCTGCTCCTGGCGGCGGTGCTCGGCGGCCTCACGCTCGGCCTGCTCGCGGCGGTGACGTTCGGCGGCCTCACGTTCCGCCGCCTCACGCTCCTCGGCGCGCTTGCGTTCCATCATCTCGCTGTAGGTGGGCCCGGTGACCGGCGGAGCCTGCTGCTCCTGCGGCTGACCACCCTGACCCGGCTGCCCGAACTGACCAGGCTGGCTCGGGTCGCCGTACTGCCCGGGCTGGCCAGGCCGACCGTACTGCCCAGGCTGACCGTACTGACCCGGCTGCCCGTATCCGCCTGAGGGCCCGTACTGACCAGGCTGGCCGTACTGACCCGGCTGGCCGTGCTGACCAGGCTGGCCGGCCTGCCCCTGCGGCCCGGATCCGGGCTGGCCCCAGGGCTGACCCCACGGCTGGTTCTGTGGCTGGTTCTGCGGCGCCGGGTAGGGCTGGCCGTACGACTGCCCCTGCGGCGACTGCGAATACGCGACGTTCTGGTCGGCCCCCTCGGGCCGGCTGCGCGGGCCGCCCTCGTCAGCCAGCTTGTTCAGCAGCTGACGAGCGGCACCGGCCTGCTCGGTCAGGCAGAGCACGCGGTACTCGCCGGCCACGATCTGGCTGCTCGAGGTGAAGTCACGGCGACCGCCGGTGAACGCGTAGGAGATCAGGCTGAACAGACCACCGAACGCGGCGCCGATCAGCATGGCGGCGGGCACGCTGAAACCCTCGGCACTGCCGAACAACGAGATCAGCAGCCCGACGAACAGACCGAACCAGGCACCGGACAGCAGCCCCGCCACGGCCACCCGGGAGTAGGTGAGCCGCCCGGTGACCCGCTCGACCATCTGGAGGTCGACCCCCACGATGGTGACGGCCTGGACCGGAAAGTGGTTGTCGGAGAGGTAGTCGACCGCCCGCTGCGCCTCCAGGTAGGTGGCGTACTGCGCGATGGTGTCGCCACGGGGCGGCGTGGGCAGGCCCGGCTGGGGCTGCGACCGGAGCGAGCTGAGGTTCGACATATGATCATTCTCCCTGATCCCGGGCCCCCGGCGCATCCGCGCCAGGGACCGCCGGGATCTCGTCAGGTGACTCACAGAACTGAACGCGTGAGGCCCTCGGGGGAGTTTCGGCCGGCCCTATGCCGACAGCTGAACCCGGCCGCCTCAGGACGTGGCGCTCTTCGCGGCGCCCTTCTCGGTGGTCGCCCCCTCGGTGCTGAGCACGCCACCGGCGTTCTCCAGGTGGGCCCGCACGAACCAGTGGAACTGCTCGATCTCGTGCAGGTGACCGATCAGCAGGTCGTTGGTGACGTCGTCGAGTTCCTCGGTGTCGGCGGCGGCCTTGCGGATGCTGCTGATCACGCCGACGTACACGGTGTCGAGGGCGGCGAGGTGCTCGATCGCGCCGGCCCGGCCGATCGAGTAGTCGTCCCAGTCACGCTGCTCGACCAGCGCGCCCGGGGTGCCCTGCGGCGAGCTGCCCAGCGTGGCGATCCGCTCGGCGACGGCGTCCGCGTAGCCACGGACCGTCTCCACCTGCGGGTCGATCATCTCGTGCACCGAGATGAAGTTGGGGCCGACCACGTTCCAGTGCACGTGCTTCAGCGTGAGGTGCAGGTCGTTGTAGGTGTTGAGGATCTTCTGGAGCACGGCCGCCGTGGCAGCGCCCTGCTCGATCGTCATCCCGGGCACCGTGTACGACGGCTTGCCCTGGAAGGCGTCCGGCTGGTTGGGGCTGACCTGGGTCGTACCGAGCTGTTCCTGTCGGGAAGTAGTCGTGGTAGCCATGCGGACACGTTAGGTCGGGGGCCTTCGCGTCGCAGTTCGAGAGGTCCGCCGAAAACCGGGGGCCCGGCGTGGCGACGCGACCGGCGTTTCGGCGCCCGGCTCCAACCGCTGCTTGGCGGTACGCCTATGTGAGCTTTTGTGAGCGACACCACTGCGTAACGAAGAGCATCCGGCCGATTACTGCTCCACGGCGGGAATGGCGCCCTCCACCTGCGGGTTCTCCATGACTGACCGCAGAGGGGCCAGTCCGGCGGGTGGGCACGGCGCGCGTTCGTCGTCCCACATGATGGACTTTCTCGTTGACGCAGTCGTTATGTGAACGTACGGTCAAGAAAACCATCCAGAGCGGCCGAGAGACCTGGCTCGAAGACGTCGCAGCAACCACCCCGCAACCAGCTTGCCGGGCCCGGTGCTACCGCCAGGACCGATGGAGGAGAACATGCGAGCCCGACTGTCGCCCGACGGTTCATCGGCCACCAGCGCCACCGTGAAGAACCTGACGAGGCGCGCCTACGTCGACCTGCTCAGGACCGCGAGCGCGGCCTGTCGGTAATCGCCGATCCGAACCTGCTCGCGCCCCTCAGCCAATCTTCACACCCGATCGCTCACCACCTTCCCGAACCGGCCCTTTTTTCGCGGCCCCGGCCGGGTGGTGACCGCGGTCTGAGGTGTGCGCACTACTGACCGCAACTCTGCCCTCACCCGGAGGAACCGCCCGTGACCACCGAAACCGCCCAGACCGGGGCCGGTACCGTCTTCCCGCCCCGGCCCAAGCGCTCGGAGGGACAGTGGGCCCTGGGTGAGACCAGCCCGCTCACGCCCAACGAGGCATGGAAGGCGGAAGAGGGCGGACTGGCCGTCCGGGAGCGGGTTTTCGACTCCTACGCCCAGGGTGGCTTCGCCAGCATCCCCGGTGACGACCTGCGGGGCCGGATGCGCTGGTGGGGTCTGTACACCCAGCGCCGTCCGGGAATCCCCGGCGGCCGCACCAACTCGCTGGAGCCGCACGAGCTGGACGACGAGTACTTCATGCTCCGGGTGCGCACCGACGGCGGTGCGGTCGACCTGAAGCAGCTGCGCACGCTCGCCTCGATCTCCACCCGTTACGCCCGAGACACGGCAGACGTCACCGACCGGCAGAACATCCAGTTCCACTGGATCCGGATCGAGGACATGCCGGAGATCTGGACGGAACTCGGCGAGGCGGGCCTGATCACCGTGGACGCCTGCGGTGACACGCCGCGCGTCATCCTCGGATCGCCGGTCGCCGGAGTGGCCGCCGACGAGATCATCGACGGGACGCCCGCGATCCTCAGGATCCGCGAGATGTACGTCGGCGACGAGGAACTCCAGAACCTGCCGCGCAAGTTCAAGACCGCGATCAGCGGCAACCCGAACCAGGACGTCGCGCACGAGATCCACGACATCGCGTTCGTCGGGGTGAACCACCCCGAGCACGGGCCGGGTTTCGACCTGTGGGTCGGCGGCGGGCTCTCGACGAACCCGATGCTCGCGCAGCGCCTGGGTGTCTGGGTGCCGCTCGACGAGGTGCCCGACGTGTGGCACGGCGTGATCCGGATCTTCCGCGACTACGGCTACCGCCGGCTGCGCAACCGGGCCCGGCTGAAGTTCCTGATGGCCGACTGGGGCCCGGACGTCTTCCGCCGGGTGCTGGAAGACGAGTACCTGCACCGCAAGCTGGTCGACGGCCCGGCTCCGGAGCTGCCCGAGGGCCGGCACGACCACGTGGGTGTGCACCGGCAGAAGAACGGCAAGTTCTATGTCGGGGTGGCTCCGGTGGTCGGCCGGGTCAGCGGCGAGTCGCTGGCGAGGCTGGCGGACGCCGCGGAGCAGGCCGGCAGCGACCGCATCCGGTTCACGCCGCACCAGAAGATCGTGATTCTGGACGTCGTGGCCTCCAAGGTGCCCGACCTGCTCGACAACCTGGAGGAGATCGGGCTCACGGCAAGGGCTTCCGCGTTCCGGCGGGGCACGATGGCCTGCACCGGCATCGAGTTCTGCAAGCTGGCGATCACGGCCACCAAGAGCACCGCGACCGACCTGGTGGCCGAGCTGGAGAACCGGCTGGCCGACGTGCCGGAGCTGTTCACCCTCGACGGCCCGGCGCTGTCGATCAACATGAACGGCTGCCCGAACTCCTGCGCCCGTGCCCAGATCGCCGACATCGGCCTGAAGGGTGTGCAGCTGCCGAATCCGGCCGACCCGCAGGGCGACACGGTGGACGGCTTCCAGATCCACCTCGGCGGTGGCCTGGGCGTGCACGCCGGTTTCGGCCGCAAGGTGCGCGGTCTGAAGAGCACCGCCGCCGATCTGCCCGACTACGTCGAGCGGATGGTGCGCCGCTGGCTGGCGCAGCGCAAGGACGACGAGACCTTCGCGGCCTGGGTCAACCGGGCGGAAGAGGCTGACCTGACATGAGTTCCGACAGCTCGCGCGCAGTGCCGTACTGCTGCCCGTTCTGCGGCGAGGAAGACCTGCGACCGGTCGCGAGCGGCACGGTCGAGGGTCTGACCCGCGGCGGCTGGCACTGCCGCAGCTGTCTTCGCGTGTTCAGCCTGGCCTTCCACGGACTGCACCGACCGGAGCAGATCGAAACCCCTATCCCCCTTTCACGTTCCCATTCCGCGGGCCCCACCCCCGGCACCCGCACTGGAGAGTGACGCCATCATGATCGGTTCCCTGATCAGCCGGCCCGAGGACGTCGCGGCCGCCCTGGAAGAAGACCCGCAGCGGTTCGCGGACGAGGCCAACGGTGTGCTCGAGGGCGCCGACCCGCTCACCGTGCTGGGCTGGGCCGGAAGGGCTTTCGGCAAGGGCCTGGTGATCACCGCGTCGATGGGCGACACCGTGCTGGCGCACCTGACCTCCCGTGCGGTGCCCGGCACCGACATGCTGTTCGTCGACACCGGATATCACTTCGCCGAGACCATCGGCACCGCGCAGGCCGTGCAGCACTCCTACCCGCTGCGCATGCTCAGCATCCGGCCGAAGGAGTCGGTGGAGGAGCACGAGGCCAGGCGCGGCAAGCTGTGGCAGAGCAACCCGGACGCCTGCTGCGCCATGCGCAAAGTGGCGCCGCTGGACAACGCGCTGCGCGGCTACCGGGCCTGGGCCACCGGCCTGCGCCGGGTGGACTCCCCCGACCGGGCCGGCACCCCGGTGGTGCGCTGGGACGCCAAGCGGGACCTGCTCAAGCTGGCACCGATCGCGGCCTGGACCGACGAGGACGTGCAGAACTACCAGGACGCCCACCCCGAGGTGCTGAGCAATCCCCTGCTCCAGATGGGTTACCGCTCGATCGGCTGCTCGACCTGCACCCGGGCCGTGGCACCGGGCGAGGACGCGCGGGCCGGGCGCTGGGCCGGGCGGGCCAAGTCGGAGTGCGGCATCCACCTCTGAGCCGTTCCGGAACGCGGGCGAGTTCAGGAACGCGGGCCGCGGGCCAGGACCCGCTCGAACTCCTCGTCGAAACGCTCCAGGATGAGCTGGATCTCGGGCCGGTCGAGGGCTTCCTCGACCCGCTCGGCGCTCTCGCCCACCGCGCCGTCGGGCCGTAGCTCGGCGTCGGTCACCTTCTGGTCGTCGGGCTTGCCGAACGTGCTGCGGGCGAACTTCACCGCGGCGGGCGTGAGCCTGCGACCCTGGGACAGGCCGTCGGCGATGGCGGCCGAGAGCAGGCGCAGGTCCATGCCCTTGAAGGCCTCGTCGTAGGCCTGGCGGATCCGCAGGGCCTGCTGCTCGCGCGCGGCCTCCTCGTCGTCCTCAGGTAACCGGTTCTGCACCAGGCTGCGGTGCAGCACGCGGGAGAGCAGCACCACCTTCATCACGTCGGTGGGGACGCCCTTCACCGCGCCGAAGATCGCGACGTATTTGCGGACCGGGAAGAGCACGACGCGGCGGGGTACCGAGCGCAGGTACTTCATCGCGTCGTGGAAGACCCCGCCGTCGGCACCCTCGTAGAGCGGCGCGACCCGCTTGGACGGGTAGGTGCGCTGACCCGCGCGCAGGGTGCGCACGACGGCGACCTGGGTGGCTCGCAGCCGGATCGCGTCGTCGAGCAGCGGCACCGGCACGAACCGGGCCGCGGCGACGGCGATTCCGCAGACGACCGCCTGGCCCACCAGCGTGGCAGGCGGCCGGACCGCATCGGCACTCATGTCTCTCAACGTACCCGCGCTTCCTCCCGGCAGCATGTACTCGTGCCCAACGCGGATCCCAGAGCCCCGGTTCCTCCGGTGAACGGCACATGTGAACGGCACGTGCGCCACGTCGCCGTCGTCGGCCGGGCGGGTGCACTCGGTCACTCGGGCCCGTCCGGGGCTGGACTCACCGGTGCCGGGACGATTGGCTGGAGCGGTGACCGGTGAAGACGTACTCGCGATCGGCGGCCTGATCCTCGTCGTCGTGGGCGTGATCGTGATGATCGTGCCGATGGCACGGGCCACCCTGGGCGGCTCGGCGATCGGCCGGGTGCCGCCGGAGCTCAGCGGGCTGACCCCGGCCGACCAGGCCGGGCTGCGCCGCACGGTGGAGGAGAACGGCCGGGTGCGCGCCCAGGACCTGCCGCGGCTGCGGGCCACGGCCGACGGGATGGTGGCCCGGCGGATCGGCGTGTGGTTCTGCCTGGGTGGGGCGATCGCGGCCCTGGGCATCGCGGTCAGCGACCCGACCGATCCGTTGCGGCTGGTCTTCTGCGTGCTCATCCTCGCCCTGACCGGGTTCACCGCCCGCGTGGTGATCGCCCGGGCCCGGGCCGGGGCCGCCTTCCTGGCCACACACCCCCGGTGACGACGGTGGTGACGGGCCGGCCCCGGCGCTCGGCCCTGTACGTGCCGGGCTCGAACCGGCGCGCCCTGGAGAAGGCCCGCGCCCTGGCGGCCGACGTGCTGCTGCTCGATCTCGAGGACGCGGTCGCCCCGGAGGCGAAAACCGCCGCCCGGGAGGCGGTCTGCGTTGCGGTGCCGGAACTCGCCCGGTCCGGGCGGGAGCTGGTGGTGCGCCTGAACGCCCCCGGAACCCCTTGGTACGCGGACGATCTGCGTGCCGTGGCGCGGGTGGCGCCGGACGCCGTGCTGATCCCCAAGGTGTCCGGCCCACAGACCGTGCACACCGTGGAGCGCGATCTGGAGACCGCCGGGGCCCCCGACGGCACGGCGGTGTGGGCCCTGCTGGAGACGCCCGCCGCGATGTTCGCCGCCCGCGAGATCGCCGCCTCGTCACCACGACTGGGCGTGCTCGTGCTCGGCACCAACGACCTGGCGAACGAGCTGCACGCCGAGCACGTACCGGGCCGCGCACCGCTGCTGGCCGGTATCGGCCTGGCGGTGCTCGGTGCCCGGGCCGAGGGCCGGGTGATCCTCGACGGCGTGTACAACGACGTGCGCGACCTGGCCGGGTTCGAGGCCGAGTGCGTGCAGGGCCGGCAGTTCGGCCTCGACGGCAAGACGCTGATCCACCCGGCCCAGGTGGAGCCGTGCAACCGGGTGTTCGCGCCGTCGGCGGAGCAGGTGGAGCACAGCCGGGCGGTGCTGGCGGCCTGGGACCGGGCGGTGGCCGACGGCCGCGGCGTGGCCACGGTGGACGGGCGGCTCGTCGAGAACCTGCACGCCGAGAACGCGAAGCGGATTCTGGCTCTGGCCCAGGAGCTTTCCGGCCAGGAACTTTCCGGCTAGGCCGCGGGTTCCAGCACCTCGGCCGGGGCCGGTGCCCGCCGCGAGCGCACCACCACGACCAGCCCGGCCAGCATCAGCACCGCACCGGGCAGCACCGCGAGCGGCGGCGCCTCGCCCAGCCAGGCCCAGGCCAGCAGGGCCGCGCCGGGCACCTCGAAGAGGATGGCCAGCGACACCGGCGTGGCCCCGAGCGTGGGCAGGGTGACGTTGATCAGGGTGTGCCCGAGCACCTGCGCGCCGACCGTGACCACGCCGATCTCGATCCAGCTGCGGGTGCTCAGACCGGTCAGCGGGGTACCGGTGAGCAGGGCGGTGGGCAGCAGCACCAGCGCGCACGAGGCGTAGGCGATCAGCGTGTACAGCGCGGGTGACGTGGTGCGCATGACCCTCTCCCCGGTCAGCACATACACCCCCATCGCCCCGGCCGCGTAGAGCGAGAGCAGGTCACCGGCGAGGGCCTGGGCGGAGCGCCCGGCGTCCACCCCGGTGATCGAGACGACGCCCAGCATCGACACCGCGACGCCGATCAGCACCGCGCGCGGCACCGGCACCCGGCGCACCAGGTCGAAGGCCACCGTGTAGATCGGGGTGGTGGCGCACAGCGCGGTCGCCGCCGCCACGCTGGTCAGCCGGAGCCCGGCGAACCAGCTGGTGAAGTGCGTGGCCAGGACCAGGCCGGAGAACACCGACAGCCAGAACCGGCGGGCGGTGAGGGCGCCGAACCCGGGGCGGTCGCGCAGCAGCGCCCAGGTTCCGCTGACCCCGGCCCCGGCCACGTTGCGCCAGAACGCGATCGCCACGACCGGGGCGAGCGTGCCCGCGGTGACCGGGCCCGAGGTGGAAACCCCCAGCACGGCGACGGCTACGAGGATCCAGGCGCGAAATGTGGACACACCACACTCCTACCAGAGCCCCAAGTCACGGCCGCGCGGTGATCAGGTCACCTTCTGGCCACAGCTCGGTAGCGGACCGCCCGGACCGGGCGGAACGCCCAGACGGGTGTGGCACTCTCGCATGTGTGACCACCCACCCCGCCCAAGGCAACGGCCAGCAGCTGCGCCGTCCGTTGTCACCGGTCGAGGCCGCACTGGTTGCCGAGGCCTGTAGCCGGAGCGACGTGGTCTGGCTGAAACCCGCTGGGGCGGAGAGATATCAGGCGGTCTGGCACACCTGGCACGACGACGCGGTGGCCGTGGTCTACGGCTCGGGCGAGCAGATGCTGCCGATGCTCAGCGGTGAGCTCGAGGTGATGGCGCGCAGCAAGGACACCGGCGCCGCCGTCATCGGGTTCCTCGCCCACGTCGACACCCTCACCGCGCACACCCCGGAGTGGGACGCGGCCGCGACCGTGCTGTCGGCGGCCCGGCTGAACGCGGTGGACGTGGCCCAGCAGCGCGAGCGCTGGGCGTCGGGTGCGGTGATCTCGCTGCTGCGCCCGATCGCGGTGACCGTGGCCGCGGAGGGCGACGACGAGACGCCGGCGGGAGCTTTGCCGCCGCCCGGTGGCCCGGGCACCACCACCGAGCGGGAGCCCTTCCATCTGGGCGGCCGGCTGCGGCGCGCCCTGCGGCTGCGGCGGCGTCGCGAGAACGACCAGAACTGAGGACGACGAGGAGCCCGGTCCGGGTGTTTCGTCGTCCACCATCGGGTGACCAGCACCACCGGCGCTCGGCGAGCCGATCCCGCACCCTCCGCCTAGTCTGAGGCACGTGGGCACTGCCGCGAATCGGGTGTTCGTCGCGCGGATGGCCGGTCTGGCCGTCTTCGACCCGCTCGGCGATCAGGTCGGGAGGGTCCGCGACGTCATCAGCATGTTCCGGCCCGGCAAGCCGACCCGCGTCGTCGGGCTCGTGGTCGAGGTGGTCGGGCGTCGCCGGGTGTTCCTGCCGATGACCCGGGTGACCAACATCGACGCAGGTCAGGTCATCACCACCGGCCTGGTGAACATGCGCCGCTTCGAGCAGCGCCCGACCGAGACACTGGTGCTGGGCGAGCTGCTCGACCGCACCGTCACGCTGACCGAGGACGGCAGCCGGGTGACGATCGAGGACGTCGCCATGGAGCCGACGCGGTCCAGGGAGTGGCGGCTGTGCAAGGCGTACGTGCGCCGGGTGCGACAGGGCCGCTTCGCCCGAAGGGGTGAAGCCTTCGTCGTCGACATCGACGCGCTGGACGGGTTCGGCATCGTCGAGGAACGTCAGGGCGCGGCCAACCTGCTGGCCGCCTTCGACGGGCTGAAGGCCGCCGACCTGGCCGAGGTGATCCACGAACTGGCCCCCAAACGCCGCCACGAGGTGGCCTCGGCGCTGACCGACGAACGGCTGGCCGACGTCCTCGAGGAGCTCCCCGAGGAGGCACAGGTCGAGATCCTCACCGAGCTGGAGAGCGGCCGGGCCGCCGACGTGCTGGAGGCGATGCAGCCCGACGACGCCGCCGACCTGCTGTCAGAACTGCCGCTGGAGCAGCGCGACCAGCTGCTGGAGCTGATGGAGCCGGACGAGGCGGCGGACGTGCGCCGGCTGCTGGCCTACGGCGACGACACGGCCGGCGGCCTGATGACGCCGGAACCGGTGGTGCTGCCGCCCGACGCCGCGATTGCCGAGGCCCTGGCCCGGGTGCGGCATCCCGACCTGTCCCCGGCCATCGCGGCCGCGGTGTTCGTCTGCCGTCCGCCGCTGGAGGCACCCACCGGCAAGTACCTGGGCATGGTGCACATCCAGCGGATGCTGCGCGAGCCCCCGCACCAGCCGCTCGGGCAGATCGTGGACAAGGACGTGAAGCCACTGCCCACCCACGCCCCGCTGGAGCAGGTGGCCCGGCACATGGCGCACTACAACCTGGTGTCGGTACCGGTCGCCGACGAGCTCGGCCGGCTGGTCGGCGCGGTCACGGTCGACGACGTGCTCGACCACCTGCTGCCGCAGCACTGGCGTGAGGACCCGGCGGACCTGCGCGACTTCACCCTGACCGGGGAGATCCCGCGTGTCGTCTGACATCCGGAACCTGGTGCGGCGTTTTCTGCCGTCCGGTGGTGGCGGGCTGGACACGCCCCTGGACGCCTCGCTGCGCGGCCGCCGCAGCGGCCCGCCGGTCGACGCCGAGCGCTTCGGGCGGGCCTCCGAGCGGTTCGCCCGGTTCATGGGCACCGCCTCGTTCCTGGTCGGGATGACGGTGTTCGTCGGGGGCTGGCTGGCCTGGAACTGGCTGGCGCCCGAGAGCCTCCAGTTCGACCCGCGCCGGCTCAACTTCACCCTGATGACGCTGCTGCTGAGCCTTCAGGCGTCGTACGCGGCGCCGCTGATCCTGCTGGCCCAGAACCGGCAGGCCGACCGGGACCGGGTGGCCGCCGAGCAGGACCGGGACCGGGCAGAACGAGCCCTGGCCGACACCGAGTACCTGGCCCGCGAGGTGGCCGCGCTGCGGATCGCGCTGGGCGAGGTGGCCACCCGGGACTTCGTCCGGTCGGAGCTGCGGGCCCTGCTGGAGGAGATCGACGACCGGCCGCCCCGGACCAAGAAGAAGAACCCCAAGTCACCGAAGGAACCCTCGAACGGCGGCTCGAACGGGGCACGAACGTCTGCGCCGGGTACGGACCGCAACGGTTCCCGGCCAACTGGTCACCGTTACGGCTTAAACAACGAGCTCTCGGTGCCGACAGAGAGTTCGTGACGACGAGCCCTCCGAACGCCGGGCCGCCCCGGCAGGCCGGGCCGTCGCCAGTCGCCGGACGTCGGCGGCTGGGTGACGTGCTGGTGGAGTCCGGCCTGCTCACGGCCGAGCAGCTGGAGCTGGCCCTCAACGACCAGCGCCGCCCCGACGCCCCGCGCCGCCGCCTCGGCCAGGTGGTGTCCGACCTCGGCCTGGCCACCGAGCGCGACGTCGCCGAGGCCCTGGCCAAACTGCTCGGCCTCCAGATCGTCGACCTCTCGCGCACGATGCCCGCCCCCGACGTGGTGCGTCTGCTGCCCCGCGCGGTGGCCGAGCGAACCCGCGTGCTGGTGCTCGACCGCACCTCCAAGGGCCTGCTGGTGGCGGCCGCCGACCCGACGAACGTGCTCGCGCTCGACGACGTGAAGCTGTACACCCGCAGCGCGGACATCACCGTGATGGTGGCGACCGACAGCCAGATCCGCGATCAGCTGGCCCGGGCCTGGTCGCTCGGCGCCGACTCCAGCGCGGTGTCGATGGCCGAGGAGAGCGTCGAGGAGGACGAGGCCGACCTCACCTTGCTGGGCGCGACCGACGACGAGGCGCCCATCGTCAAGCTGGTCAACCGGATCTTCGGCGACGCCGTGCGGCTGCGCGCGTCCGACATCCACGTCGAGGTGCAGCGCGAGGTGCTGCGCGTGCGCTACCGCATCGACGGCCTGCTGCGCGACGTGATGAACGCGCCGCGCCGGATCGCCACCTCGGTGATCAGCCGGATCAAGATCATGTCCGGCCTGGACATCTCCGAGCGCCGGATCCCGCAGGACGGCCGAACCCGGATCGTGGTCGAGGGCATGGCCATCGACTGCCGCATCAGCACCCTGCCCAGCCTGCACGGCGAGAAGGTCGTCATCCGGCTGCTGACCCGCGGCGACGAGGTGCCGTCGCTGTCGCAGCTGGGCTTCGAGCCGGACCAGCTGGCCAACTTCGAGGCGTCGCTGGCCGTGCCGCAGGGCCTGGTGCTGATCACCGGGCCCACCGGCTCGGGCAAGACGAACACCCTGTACTCCGCGATCGCGCAGATCAGCGACCCGGAGAAGAACATCGTGACGCTGGAGGACCCGGTCGAGGTGCAGCTGCCAGGCATCACCCAGGTCGGGGCGAACGCCAAGATCGGGATGACCTTCGCGGCCGGCCTGCGCTCGATCCTGCGGCAGGACCCGGACATCATCCTGGTCGGTGAGGTGCGTGACGAGGAGACCGCCGAGCTGGCGCTGACCGCCTCGATCACCGGTCACCTGGTGCTCACCACGCTGCACACCAACTCGGCCGTCGCGGCCCTGACCCGCCTGGTCGACATGGGCGTCGAGCCGTTCCTCGTCGCGTCGTCACTGACCTGCGCGATCGCCCAGCGTCTGGTGCGCACGCCGTGCCAGAGCTGCGCGGCGCCGTACCTGCCGAGCCAGGACACGCTGACCGTGCTCGGGCTGCTGCCGTCCGACCTGGCCGGGGCCACCCCGCTGATGGGCACCGGCTGCCCGGAGTGCGGTGGCACCGGGTACAAGGGCCGCACCGCGGTGTACGAGGTGCTCGTGGTGGACAACACCATGCGCCAGGTACTGATGAAGGACGCCAGCGAGGCCGCGATCAGCGCGGCCGCGCGGGCCGCCGGGATGTCCACGTTGCGGGCCTCGGGCCTGCGCAAGGCCAGGGCCGGCAAGACCACCTACGAGGAGGTCATCCGGGTCACCCAGTCCGACGCCGAGGCCGCCCATGCCTGTCCGCAGTGCGGCAGGCACGTGGGCGAGGACATGATCGCCTGCCCGTACTGCGGCACCAACCTGGACCGCGGGCACTGCCAGAACTGCGGGCGCTCGGTCGAGGCGGACTGGCGGCTGTGCCCCTACTGCCGCAACGCCTTACCCACCTAGCTGCTTCTTCAGCAGCAGGGCGGCCTCGGCGGAGAGCAGGCGCAGTTCCTCCACCTGGGAATCGGTCCAGAGGCGCGGCTTGTGGTCGATCGCGCACAGCGCCCCCACCACGACGCCGTCGGCGATCAGCGGCACCCCGGCGTAGGCGATCACCCCGAGTTCCATGATCGCGTGGTTGCGGGCCACCAGCGGGTCGTCGTTGGCGTTGGCCACCACGAACGGCTCGCCCGAGGTGACCACGTGCTGGCAGAAGGAGTGGGTCAGCGGGGTCCAGCGCTCGGAGCTCCACGGCTCGGCCAGCCCGAAGGCACCCGGCAGGGCCTGCCCCTCCTCGTCGACCAGCGTCATCAGGGCGACAGGGCTGCCCAGCCGGGAGGCCGTGCGCACGCACAGCTCGTCGAAACTCGGCACCGCACCCGCCGGCAGCGGGGTTCGTGGCGGTAGTACCACCACACCTCCAAGGTCGTTCCGACCGACGCTCTTCTCCCCCGCCGGTCGTGGTCCCGTGAATCGCTGGGCGCCCCCGGGCCCGGGACCATCTTGGAGCACATCGCGCCATTCCGCGCGCCGAATCGTTATCAACCGACCCGCGCGTCCTGCACCGTGTCGCGAGGGTCATACCATCGGTGTATGCCAGCGCCGCTGCTCGATGCCGTCCACGCCGCTCTCGCCACGGTGAACGATCCCGAGATCCGCCGTCCGATCACCGAACTCGACATGGTCGAGTCGGTAGACGTCGACGGCTCGACGATCCGGGTCTCCGTGCTGCTGACCGTGGCGGCCTGCCCGATGCGTGACCGGCTGACCTCCGACGTGAAGGCGGCGGTCGGCGCGCTCGACGGCGTCGACGAGGTGCGGGTCGACCTCGGCGTGATGTCCGACGAGCAGCGCGGGGCGCTGCGCGAGAAACTGCGCGGCGGCGAGGTCGCCCGCGAGATCCCGTTCGCCAAGCCGGGTTCGCTGACCCGGATCTACGCGGTCGCCTCCGGAAAGGGCGGTGTGGGCAAGTCGTCGGTCACGGTCAACCTGGCCGCCGCGATGGCGGCCGACGGCCTGTCGGTCGGCGTGCTCGACGCCGACGTCTACGGCTTCTCGGTGCCCCGCATGCTCGGCGTCGACCGGCCGCCCACGCGCATGGACGAGATGATCCTGCCGCCGGTCGCACACGACGTGAAGGTCATCTCGATCGGCATGTTCGTGCCCGGCAACCAGCCGGTGGTGTGGCGCGGGCCGATGCTGCACCGGGCGCTGGAGCAGTTCCTCACCGACGTGTTCTGGGGCGACCTCGACGTGCTCCTGCTCGACCTGCCGCCCGGCACCGGCGACATCGCGATCAGTGTGGCCCAGCTGCTGCCGACCGCCGAGATCCTGGTCGTCACCACCCCGCAGACCGCGGCCGCCGAGGTGGCCGAGCGGGCCGGGTCGATCGCGCTCCAGACCAAGCAGCAGGTGGTCGGCGTGGTCGAGAACATGTCGTGGCTGGAGCAGCCCGACGGCAGCCGGCTGGAGATCTTCGGCTCGGGTGGTGGCCAGACGGTGGCGAACTCGCTCGGCGAGTCGATCGGCGCGCCGGTTCCGCTGCTCGGCCAGATTCCGCTGGACACCTCGCTGCGCGAGGGCGGTGACGTGGGGACGCCCGTGGTTCTGTCGCACCCCGACAGCGCGGCCTCCCAGGCGCTCACCCAGGTGGCGCGCAGGCTGGGCAAGCGGGCGCGTGGGCTGGCCGGGCGCTCGCTGGGACTGACCCCGGCGGGTCGCTAGAGACGCGAGATCGTGCGGAGGCAGCTGCCTCCGCACGATCCGTCACTCCGGTTGCCTAGGTCCGGTTGCCTAGGTGGCGTCGGGGTCGAAGGCCGGGGTGCCGGCGGGCGGCTTCGGGGTGTCGTCGTTCTTCTCCGAGCCGCCCGGGGCCGAACTGCTTGAGGACGACGAGGAGCGCGCCGCGGCACCGTTGGCCGACGGCTTGGCGCCGTCCGTGCTCAGCCCTTCCTTGGTGTACCCGTTCTCCTTCAGACCGAGCGGGTCGTCCGGGTCCCAGGCGTCGGCCAGCGCCTCGCGCACGATGCGGCGCGGGTCGTACTGGCGCGGATCGAGCTTCTGCCAGTCGATCTCGTCGAACTCGGGCCCGAGCTCCTCGCGCACCTGACGGCTGGCGCCCTGCGCCATCCGCCGGAGCTCGACGACGATCCGGGCGAGCTGCTGCGCGTACTGAGGCAGCCGCTCCGGGCCGAGCACGACCGCAGCCACCGCCAGCAAGACGATGAACTCAGCCGGATTGATACCGAACACAACGCGAGACTAGGCGCTGCCGAGCGGAACTCCAACCGCCCGGTACGCCGTATTGGTCTGGTGGTTCCCGTAGTCGCCACGCTCAGTCACTGGACGCACTCAGCTTCACCTTCACGTCTTTCTCGCCACCGCCGTCGCGGCGGATGGTCAGGGTCACCGTGTCGCCCGGCGTCTCTGCGCGGATCGCGACGATCAGCTCGTCCGGCGCCGTCACCGGCCGGCCGTTGAACTTCGTGATCACGTCGCCCGGTTCGATGCCGGCCTCGTCGGCCGGGCCGCCCGAGGTGACCGGGTCCTGGCCGTCCGTGGCGCTCTGGCTGACCAGCACGCCCTCGCCGGTGTAGGACGAGTCGAGGGTGACGCCGATGATCGGGTGGTCGGCCTTACCGGTGCGGATGAGCTGCTCGGCGGTGCGCTGGGCCTGGTTGCTGGGGATCGCGAAGCCCAGCCCGATGCTGCCGCCGGTGGTGCCGCTCGTGCCGGTGGAGTCGGGCACCCGGGCGATCGCCGAGTTCACCGCGATCACGTGGCCCGCGGCGTTCACCAGCGGGCCGCCGGAGTTGCCGGGGTTGATCGCGGCGTCGGTCTGGATCGCGTTGATGAAGGCCGGGGTGTCGCCCTCGCCGGCGGCGACCGGGCGGTTCAGGGCGCTCACGATGCCGGTGGTGACGGTGCCCTGAAGACCCAGCGGGGCGCCGATCGCCACCACCGGGTCGCCCACCTGCACCTCGTCGGAGTCACCGAAGGTGAGTTCTTGCAGGCCCTTGGCCTTCACCTTGACCACGGCCAGGTCGTACGACGCGTCGGCCCCCACCACGGTGCCCTTGGCCTGGGTGCCGTCCTGGAACACGACCTGGATGGACGACGCGGTGCTGTCGGTCTCGGCCGACACCACGTGGTTGTTGGTGAGGATGTAGCCCTTCTCGGCGTCGACCACGAAACCCGAGCCGGTGCCCTCGGTGGTGCCCGCCGTGACCTCCAGCGACACCACGCTCGGCGTCACCGCCGTGGCCACCGCGGTGACCTCACCGGCCGTCTGCTCGCGGTTGTCCTTCACCGGGTCGGGCAGCGACACCGTGGGGTCGCGCCCGTCGGTGCCGGAGATGTCGTCGTAGAGGGCACTGCCGCCGAACCCGCCCAGCACTCCGGCGAGCAGCCCGACCCCGAGCGCCGCCGCGATCAGCGAGGCGCGACCGGAAGTGCGGCCGGTGGCCCGGCCCGCGGGGATCGGCGGGGGCGGGCCCCAGGGCTGGGTGCCCGGCGTGGCGCCGTCGCTTGGCTGCTGCGGGTGGGGCTGGGGGCCGTAGCCGTACTGGTTCTGCTGGCCGTACTGGTTCTGCTGGGTGGTGGTGCCGTACTGCTGGTTCGGGTGCTGCTGGCCCGGGTTGTCACCCAGGTCTGCCGACCACGGGCCCGGACGGCCGGGATTCGGCCCGCTGGGTGAGGACCAGGCGCTCGGCGGGGCCTGGAACAGCGGGGTGCGCTGCTCGGCCTGGACCGGCGCGGCCTGCGGGTACGGGGTGTGCTGTGTGGCGTCGTCGGCGTTGCTGAACTGGGACTGCTGCTGGTTGGCCGGGTAGGCGGGCCAGGCGGGGGCGGTGACGGTCTGGGGAGGCGTCGGCACGCCGGGCCGGTCGGCCTCGTGCGACGGGCTCGTGGCTGCCGTGTCGCTGTCGAGTTCCGCCTGCTCCGGCCGGTTCAGCTCGGACGTGGAACCGTAGGACTGCGGGGAGTGCTCGGCACCCGGCTGCGCATCGTGACCCGCGAGCGTCGCGCTCTGGTCACCGTACCCCAGGGGGCGGGTCCGCTGAACGTCCGGCGCGGCATCGGACCGCGGCGACAGGTCTTCCGGATCAGCCGAAAAGGACTGCGCAGAGCCGTATCCCGATGCCTTCGCAGCCGATTCCCCGGGCTGGGCGAGATGGCCGTACGTCGCACGGGGTTGCGTTTCATCGAACCGCGCCTCGTCAGACCGCTGCGCCCCGGACGGCGTCATTCCCGTCTGCGGCGTCCCGGGCTGTGGCGTTCCCGACTGCAACGTCTCCGACTGTGGCGTTCCGGGCTGCGTCGCTCCGGTCGCCGGCGTCCCGGCCGGCGGCGCCCAGTAGACCTGCTCGTCCTTTGACGGCTGGTCCTCGTCAGTCATCCCTGCTCCTCGGCGGTGGTGCTCATGAGCGTGCGGTGGGCGGCCGGTTCAGGCCCGGGCCCAACTCTCGCACGCCTGTCAGAGCGCGGCGCATCGACACCAACGGACGCACTCTACGTGCGCGCGGGCGGGATTCAGCGACCGCCCAGGCCCGTCCAGCTGTTCTCCGAGCTGAAGGGACTCATGTTGGTGGTGGCGATGTGCCGGACCACGAAGCTGTCGACCGGTGTGACCACGTCGGCCGCGCTGACCGCGTGGCTGGCCACACCTCCGGCCACACCGGCCCCGACCAGGCAGGCGGCGCCGACCAGGGTGGCGGCGACACGGCGCTGGGGACGGCTGAGACGAGCACGGCGCTGACCGGCCAGCGCGTTGCCCCGGCTCGGCGGGGCGGGGGCGGCGAACACCCGCACGTCGTGACGACCTGCCGGGCGCAGACCCGCGCCGGGCGAGACGAACGCCGGTCGCGGGCTGCCGGGCACGTGCTCCCGCCGGGGCGGGAGCGGGCCGGCCGGACCGCCCAGGTCGAGCAGGTTCCGGAGCAGGTCGTCGCCCGGTTCCGGAACCACCAGGCTGGCGAGACGCTGCTTCATCAGCCGCTCGATCTCGAGCGCGTCCCGGCAGTCCCGGCAATCGGCGAGATGCCTGAGCGCGCGGTCGGCGGCGGCACCCTCGAGTTCGCCGTCGACCAGCTCGCTCAGACGTCCACCGAGATGGCTCATGGGGCTACCTGACCGGAGGGAGCGACCACGCTGCCCTGGGTGTAGGCGGGCACGGTGGGCCGGCGGTGCGCCAGTTCCTCGCGCAGCAGCGCACGACCGCGGTGGATGCGGGAGCGCACGGTGCCGAGCTTCACGTCGAGCGTGGCGGCGATCTCCTCGTAGGACAGACCCTCGATGTCGCACAGCACGACCGCGGCCCGGAAGTCGGGCGGCAGCGCGTCGAGCGCCCGCTGCACGTCGTAGTCGAGGTTGTTGTGCTCCCAGGCCCGCTCCGGACCGGCCTCGCGACCGGGCAGCCGGTCGGTGACCTCGTCGGTCAGGTTGTCGAACCGGATGCGCTGCTTGCGCCGCGCCTGGTCGAGGAAGAGGTTGGTGGTGATGCGGTGCAGCCACCCCTCGAACGTGCCCGGGGTGTAGGAGGAGAGCGAGCGGAAGACCCGGACGAAGACCTCCTGGGTGAGGTCCTCGGCGTCGTGCTGGTTGCCGGTCAGCCGGTAGGCCAGCCGGTACACCCGGGCCGAGTGCTCCCGGACGATCTCGTCCCAGCTCGGCGGCGTCCAGGCGACCTCCGCCGCAGCGGCCTGGGCAGGCGAGGTGGAACGCTCCACGGCGCGTGCCTCTGACGTTTGCGGTGCCTCGTGCGGCAACCCGGACCCTTCGGACGGTGCGAGGCGGGACTCACCCACGCCTCGGCCCGTCCGGTCCTGCGCGCGACCCCGACCGAACAGCCTCAGCGGGAACGACCCCGCAGGTATCGCGTACGCCGACACCCTGCCTCCCATCCTCGCCCACGCTTCGGGCCTCGTGCCACTCACGTGAGCGCCTCTCACTCAACTGGTCCCAACGCGTCACTTGGGTGCCGCGTTCCCGATCGATACCGATGAACGCTGTCAGCCGAACCCTGGAGTTTCCTGGGAGCTCGTCGTCCCTCGATCACCCGACCATCCTCGGCGTCCGGGCCGCCGGGCGCCATCAGGCCGTTCCCCGGCCCGACCCTGAGGCGTTCCCAGGGCAGCGGCGGTACACCGGTTCCCCCTCGTGCACCACGCGCGGTACGCCCGGCGGGCGACGTCCCCTGTCTGTAGTAGATGAGTGTCGCGGGGACGGAGCATTAGGCTGTGCGGTATTGGTGGAGCTGTTCCACCACCAGCTACACCGCCACTGGAGCCAGCGATCAAAGCCCCGACGCCCGCCAGCTGGGCCTACGCCGAGACGTTCGTCCCCGAGGACGACGTGCTGGCCCGCGCCCGGGCCCGCGCCGACGAGCTGGGCTGTTCCGCCATCGCCCCGGGCGCGGGCGCGGTTCTGGGCGTGCTGGCCGCCGCGCTGAAGGCCCGCGCGGTGGTCGAGATCGGCACCGGCGCCGGCGTCAGCGGTGTGCACCTGCTGCGCGGCATGCCCGCCGACGGCGTGCTCACCACGATCGACGTCGAGGTGGAGAACCAGCGGGCCGCCCGGGAGGCGTTCGCCGAGGCGGGCATTCGCCCCAACCGCACCCGGATGATTCCCGGCCGGGCCCTCGAGGTGCTGCCCCGGCTCACCGACGCCGCGTACGACCTGGTGCTACTGGAGGCGGGCACGATCGACGTGGACGAATACCTGGAGCAGGCCGTCCGGCTGCTGCGCCCCGGTGGCGCGCTGGCCCTCGACGGCGCCCTGCACCGCGACCGGGTGGCCGACCCGGCGCAGCGCGACGCCGTCACCACCTCGATCCGCGACCTGGGCAAGGCGGTGCGCGACCACAAGCAGCTGCTCCCCGCGCTGCTGCCGACCGGTGGCGGGCTGTTGCTGGCGGTGAAGCGCTGAGCGGCGGCACCGGGGACAGACCCGGCACCGAGCAGGTGATCAGCCCGGTGGTCGTGGCGTCCGGATACCGGGGCATCGATCTGGGAGCGGTCGCCGACGCCGCTGCCTCGGCCGAGACCCCGTCCGTCACGGCGACTTCCACGCCGGTGCCCGCACCGCCCGCTGAGCGCATCGACCTGACCCGGTACGAACAGGAGCCCTACGCCGGCCACCCGGCCGGCCCCCTGACCGACGACCTGACCGACGATCAGGATGACGGCCTGACCGAGGAAGAGCGCACCGGTCACTACCGCACCGGCCCGATCGACCCGAACCGGCCCTCCGCCCCGCGCCGTCTGATGCGTGGAGGCGAGCAACTCGGCGTCATGGTCGGCCATCGCCTGCTGGTGGGCATCACGTTCTTCGACGAGGACGGCAACGTCACCAACGCCCAGCAGTTCTGCGGCCGGGTGCTGGAGGTGGCCGACGGCGTGGTCGTGGTGGAACGCCCGGGCCAGCCGGAACCGGCCGTGCTGCCGGCCGAGGTCGCGGCCTACCGCAAGGCCCGCACCGGCCGCTACACCCTGCGCGACACCGGCGAGATCGTGGTCGACCCGGACTTCGTGAGCACCTGGCAGGTGGCCGCGGTGCAGGGCGCCTGACCCGCGGGACGGCGCCCCGACCGGGTCAGGGCAAGGACCGGGTCAGTGCAGGCCCTCCAGCCAGCGCAGCAGCAACCGGGTGCCGAAACCCGTGGCGCCGCGGGTGGCCTCGTGCTCGTCCCGCTCGGCGCGGGCCGGGCCGGCGATGTCGAGGTGGGCCCAGCGTGCCCCGGCGGTGAACTCGCGCAGGAACAGGGCCGCGGCGATGGAACCACCACCGCTGATCTCGGCCCCCGGACCGGTCACGTGCCGGATGTCGGCGACGGTCGAGTCGAGCACGGAGCGGTACTCGTCGACCAGCGGCATGCGCCAGACCTGCTCGCCGCTGCCGGTGGCGGCCGTGGCGAGGGCCTCGGCCAGCCGGTCGGTGGTGCTGTAGAGCGCGGCGTGCCGCCGGCCCAGCCCGAGCGAGGCGGCCCCGGTCAGCGTGGCGATGTCGACGATCACCTCGGGATCGAGATGCCGCGCCGCGTAGGCCAGCCCGTCGGCCAGCACCATGCGGCCCTCGGCGTCGGTGTTGAGGATCTCGACGGTCTGCCCGCCGTAGGTGGTGACCACGTCGCCGGGCCGGTAGGAGCCGGCGCCGAAGGCGTTCTCGGCCAGCGGCAGCAGCGCGGTGACCGGCCGGCGGATACCGATCTCGGGGCAGGCCAGCAGCGCCGCGAGCACCACGGCGGCCCCGGCCATGTCGCTCTTCATGGCCACCATCGACGTGCGCGGCTTGATCGAGATGCCACCGGTGTCGAAGGTGATGCCCTTGCCGACCAGCACCACGGGCCGGCGGTCGCGCACGCCCTCGGGGCGGTAGTCGATGCGGACGAACCGCGGCGGTGTGGCGGAGCCGGAGCCGACGGCGAGCACTCCGCCGAAACCCTCGTCGGCGAGCTGGTCCTCGTGCCAGATCCGCACGTCCAGTCCGGCGGCGGCACCGAGGTCGGCGGCCTGCCGGGCGAACCAGTCGGGGTTCTTCAGGTTGGCGGGCGTCTCGGTGAGGTCACGGGCCAGCACCGTGGCCCGGGCGTGCGCCCGGCCCCGGTCCAGACCCGTGGCCGGGTGAGAGCCGACCAGGGTGACCTGGGCCGCGGGCGAGGAGTCCTCCCGCGGCTTCAGGCCGGCGCTCGGCGGCGTGTACCCGCCGAGGACGAAGCCCTCGACCACGGCACGCGCCCCCTCCACCGAGGAGCCATCACCCAGGGTGGTCACTACGTGACTGCGACCGCGCGCGGAGCGACTCAGTGCGGCCGCGGCCCGACGGAGGTCTCGCGGGGAACCGTCGCCGATCCCGACCAGCAGGAAGCGCTGCGGCAGCCCGGACGGGGCCATGACCGGGACCCGGACGACCTGCCCGGCACCGCCCTTGACCCGTTCGGCCCCGATCACCGCGGCCAGGTCGACGCCGTAGGCGGCCGCGACCTGATCTCCGTGCCGGTCCGCGACGACCGTGTCACCGGTCTTGCGGACCGGCACCGCGACCAGGTCGGCGTCTACCGTCTCCCGGAGTGCGGAGACGAGTGATCCCGACCTGCTCGCGACGCTGGTCCGCGGCCCCACCCGGGGTGCGACCTGGACCGGTGCTACCGCCACCATCTGCTGCCTGACCTCCGTCGCCGGGGCCGGTGCGGGCACCGGCCGACCCGCCTACTAGTTGCCTACCGCCTTGAGCGCGTCGCCCAGCTCGCTCGCCTCTGTGGCGGACATCTCAACCACCAGCCGGCCGCCACCTTCAAGAGGAACGCGCATGACGATGCCGCGTCCTTCCTTCGTGACCTCCAGCGGTCCGTCGCCGGTCCTCGGCTTCATGGCCGCCATGTGGCTCCCCTTCCTCGGCGCGATTCCCGATCTTGGGAATCGCTGAATGCTATGGGCACAACGCCCGCCGCCTACCCGTGCCAAGCACGGAGCGTGACCTCGAGCATTATCCCGCTTACCGGTTCCACTACGAAACGCGGTGGCCCCCGGCGGGCTCCGCACGTCTCATTTTGCTGCCACCACGCCCTGCGATGCAGGATTTGCCACCCTAGAGGGCTTTCTTACATCGGCTGGTGTCACGAATTTTGTCATGATCGAGCGACATCGCGCGCGTCCGGTGCCGTGCGACCGGGTTTTTTGACCGGCTTGTCACCCGCCACCGCGGTGCGCGCGTGGCAGCCCTGGAAGTGGTCGTTGACCAGCCCGCAGGCTTGCATCGCGGCATAGGCGGTGGTCGGCCCGACGAACGCGAAGCCGTGCCGCTTCAGCGCCTTGGCCAGGGCCGTGGACTCCGGGGTGACGGCCTGCACGTCGCTGAGCAGGCGGGGTGCGCGGGGCGCCCGCCCGGGGGCGAAGGACCAGATCAGCGCGTCGAGCCCGCCCTCGACGGTGTCGCGCACCTCGAGCACGGCGCGGGCGTTGCGCACGGCCGCCTCGATCTTGGCCCGGTTACGCACGATGCCGGTGTCGGTCAGCAGCCGGGACACGTCGTCCTCGTCGAAGGCTGCCACCTTCTCCGGGTCGAACCCGGCGAACGCGGCCCGGAAGTTCTCCCGTTTGCGCAGGATCGTGATCCAGGCCAGCCCGGACTGGAAGGCCTCCAGGGTGATGCGCTCGTACAGCCGGCTCTCGCCGCGCACCGGGAAGCCCCACTCCTGGTCGTGATACGCCTGGTAGTCCGGGGTGGAGGCGCCCCAGAAGCAGCGCCTCAGCCCGTCTTCGCCGGTGACCAGTGCCGTCCGTGTCTCAGCCACGCCCACCCATTTCTGTCTCCACCTCACGCCCCAGCCGGCGCAGCGCGGCCCCGTAGGCCGCCCCCGCCACCCCACCGATCAGCGGCCCGGCGAACCGGGTCAGCGCCTCGGGCGGCACCCGCAGCTCCTCGTGCCAGACCAGCAGACTGCCCTGCCCGTCCGGCCGCACCTCGGCCTCCACCCAGCCGCGCAGCAGCCGGCCGGTCTTGCCCACCCGGAACCGGCCCGTGCCGCTCGCGCCCGACGGTGGCTCGAACCGCTCGATCCGCATCGGGTCGTCGAACGCCAGCGGCCCCAGCCCGGTGCGGGCCACGAAGACCGAGCCGGGCCGGTCGCCCGGCCCGACCACGCGGATGCTGGTGAGCGGCGCCAGCCGGGCGTGGGCGGGCCAGTCGGTCAGCCGGGCCCAGACCCGCGGCACCGGCGCCGCGACCGGCACCTCCACCCGGAAACGGGCCATCAGTCGCGGTCTTCCGCGCCCGGCCGGATCTCGCCGGTGGTCGGCGGCCCGGCCGGGCCGCCCGCCGTGCCCTGCGCACCGGGCGAGGCGTCGTCCGGGTTCTCCGCCCGCCGCCGAGGCCTGCGCAGCGGCCGGGTGATCGGCCCGGTCAGCGGGTAGGCCGGATCGGGTGCCGGGACGCCGCCCTCGTCGACCGGCGGCGCGTCGATCGTGGCGACGCCCTCGCCGGTGGTGGTGACGGCACCGCCCCGGGCCAGCTGGAGCCGCGCGGAGCGCTCCTGCACCACCTGGGCGCGCAGCCGGTCGACCTCCAGCGCCAGCGAGTCGAGCGCGGCGTCGACCTGGTCCATGCGGTAGCCGCGGAATCCCTGCACGAAGCGCAGCGCGGTCACGTCGCGACCGGTGATGTCGTCGGCGGGCAGCGCCCGCACCGGGATCGTCGGAGCGGGTTCGTCGAGGCCGCCGCGGATCACACCGGTGGCGACGGCGATCACCCCGGCCACCACCACGAGGGTGAGCAGCACCATCAGCAAGGTCACGACGAGATCGTCCCACGGGGTACCGACAGTTCGGGATTTCCACAGCTAACTGCTGGTCAGGAACGTCTCCACCGGCCCTCGCCCGGCCCGCGCCACGTGCCGGGCCACCGGGTGCCAGCCGGAGCCGTCCGTCGTCCCCGGTTCGCCGCCGGAAGCCCCCTCGGCGAACTGCACCAGGTCGACCGGCAACGGCCCCGCGTCGACGCCGGCCCGGTCGAGCACCACGGCGAGGATCTCCGAGGCCATCACCCCGAGATCGGCGAGATCCCGGTTGCGGTGCTTGCGCACCCCCAGGTCCACCTGGCCGACGGCGTCCAGCCCGGCCAGCCGCAGAGTGTCCATCAGCAGCGCGATCTCGACGCCGTAGCCGCCGGCGAACGGCAGCCGGGTCAGCAGCTCGCGACGGGCCGCGTACTCGCCGCCCAGCGGCTGCACCACGCCGCTCAGCCGGGGCTCGAACCGGGCCAGCAGCGGGCGTGCCACCAGCTCGGTCACCCGGCCGCCACCGCTGCGCTGCTCGGTGTTCCCCAACCGCAGAGGACGTCGGTAGAAGCCCTTGACCAGCTGCACGCCGGGCTCGGTGAGCAGCGGGCCGAGCAGCCCCACCACCACCTCCGGCCCGACCTCCACCAGGTCGGCGTCGACGAACGCGATCAGGTCACCGGTGGTCGCCGCGAGCGAGCGCCACAGCACCTCGCCCTTGCCCGGCAACGGCTCCAGCCCCGGCAGCACCTGGTCCAGCGCCACCACCCGGGCACCCGCCCGCACGGCCCGCTCGGCGGTGCGGTCGGTGCAGCCGCCGTCCATCACCACGATCTCGTCCACCAGCGGCCCGGCGGCGCGGACCGCGGCGACCACCCCGGCGACGGTCTCCTCCTCGTTCAGGGCGGGCAGGACCACGCTGACCGTGCGGCCGGCCTTCAGCCCGGTCAGTTCTCCCGCGGTCCAGGGCACCGGCTGCCAGGTGCGCCGGGTGAACCAGTCCCGCACATCCGGGCGGAGCCCGGCGTCGTCCACCATTCAGGCCAGCCCTCGCACCGCACGCGCCGGGGGCCGTTCGCCCCGGATGCTCGCCACCATGTCGATCGCACGGCGGCTCGCGGCCACGTCGTGCACCCGGAACACCTTGGCGCCGCACCAGGCCGCCACGGCGGTGGCCGCGAGCGTCCCCTCCAGCCGGTCGTCCACCGGCAGGTCCAGGGTCTCGCCGACGAAGTCCTTGCGCGACAACGACATCAGCACCGGGTGCCCGAGCGCCACCAGCGCCTCGGTGCGGCGCAGCAGGGCCAGCCCGTGCCAGGTGTTCTTGCCGAAGTCGTGGGTCGGGTCGAGCAGCAGCGACTCCCCCGGCACCCCGGCGTCCGTCGCCGTCCTCGCACTGCCCATCAGGTGCGTGAGGACGTCGTCCACGATCGACTCGGCGCCGTTCCCGTAGCCCACCCGGTGCGGGCGTGTCCTCGGCACCGCACCACCGGTGTGCGAGAGCACCAGCCCGGCGCCCGCAGCGGCCGCGATCGCGGGGAGCTGCGGATCGTGCCCGGCCCAGGTGTCGTTGATCAGGTCGGCCCCGGCGGCGCAGGCCTGCCGGGCCACCTCGGCGCGCCAGGTGTCCACGCTGAGCAGCAGGCCCGGATGCGCGGAACGGATCCGGGCGATGAACGGCACCACCCGGCGCAGTTCCTCAGCGGTGTCCACCTCGGTGCCCGGACCGGCCTTCACCCCGCCGACGTCCACGATGTCGGCACCCTCGGCCTCGGCCCGGGCGACCGCCTCGGCCGCGGCGTCCTCGTCGTACATCCGGTTGCCCGCGTAGAACGAGTCGGGCGTGCGGTTGATCACCGCCATCACCACCGGCACGCCCGGCGCGAAGTCGCGGCCGCCGAGCCGGAGCCGGGCGGAGGGGGGCGGGACCGTCACGGGGCGGACTCCACCTGGTCGGTGACGGCGGGGGTGACGGCGACCTCGCCGAGCCCGTGGTCGATCCAGGCGAACGCCTCGTCGATGCTCGTGGCCCAGGTCAGCGACTCCACCGCGGCCTCGCTCAGGAAGCCCTGGTCGGTCAGCCGCTGCACCAGCACCCGCAACGGCTCGTAGAGCCCGGTCGGGTCGAGCACCACCACCGGCTTGGCGTGCATGCCCAGCGACGCGGCGGTCCAGACCTCGGTCAGTTCCTCCAGCGTGCCGATGCCGCCGGGCAGCGTGATGAACGCGTCGGCCAGCTCCTCCATGCGCCCCTTGCGGCTGCGCATGTCGTCGGTGACGATCAGCTCGTCCGAGGCGTGGTCGGCCACCTCGCGGTCCACCAGGAACTGCGGGATCACACCGATGGTGTGGCCCCCGCCGTCGCGCACGGCCTGGGCCACCGCACCCATCATCGAGATCGAGCCGCCGCCCGACACCAGGTCGTGCCCCCGCGCCGCGATCGCCCTCCCGACCCGCGCGGCGAGCTGGACGTAGGAGGGGTCGATCCGCAGGGACGACGCGCAGAAAACACAGATCCGGGCCACGGCGCCATTGTCACCCGAGGCCTGGACCGCCCGTGGCGGGGTCGTCGGCGGCGGCGTGTTCGGAGCGGGCGGCGGCCATCAGCCCGACCGCCTCGTCCACGTCGTCGGTGATCGTGAGCAGGTCGAGGTCGGCGGCCCGGATCATGCCCCGGGACAGCACCGGCCCGGCCAGCCAGTCCTTCAGCCCCTGCCAGTAGTCGGTCCCCAGCAGCACGATCGGGAACGACGTGACCTTGCGGGTCTGCACCAGCACCAGCGCCTCGAACAGCTCGTCGAAGGTGCCGAAACCGCCGGGCAGCACGATGAAGCCCTGGGCGTACTTGACGAACATGGTCTTGCGGGCGAAGAAGTAGCGGAAGTCCACGCCGAGGTTCACCCAGCGGTTCATGCCCTGTTCGAAGGGCAGCTCGATCCCCAGCCCGACCGACACCCCGCCGGCCTCGTGCGCGCCCTGGTTGGCGCCGGCCATCGCCCCCGGGCCACCCCCGGTGATCACCGCGAAACCGGCCTCCACCAGGCCCTTCCCGACCTGCTGGGCGAGCTTGTAGTCGGGCGCGGTGTCGGGCGTGCGGGCCGAGCCGAACACGCTGATCGCCGGGCCGAGCTCGGCGAGCGACCCGAAGCCCTCGACGAACTCCGCCTGGATGCGCATGACCCGCCAGGGATCGGTGTGCACCCAGTCGCTGGCGCCACGGCCGTCGAGCAGCCGCTGGTCGGTGGTGGACCCGGGCACCAGCTCCCCGCGCAGCGTGGTGGGTCCCGAGGTGTGCTCGTCCTTCGGCATCTGCGGGTCGTCGGGCCGGTCGTGGTCGGGTCGCGTGCTCATGGCGCCGACGCTAGCGCCAACGATGCGGGCGGCGAGGGCAGGTGACCCGCACGCAACCGGTCGTCGTCGTCACCGTTCGTCGCGCGGTTCGACCGGAAGGTGACGCCGCGCCCGCTCTCAGGAAATTCCGACCTGTGACACTCGAGCCCTGAGCTCAAACCCAGATAGTGTGCGGCACGTGCGCGGTCTGCCGGAGGAGTTGACCCGGGACGGCGTGTCTCCACTGGCGGACGTCGAGAAGCTCGTCGTCGAAGGCCGGTACGGGCGCGCTGATCTCGCCCTTCGGCGACTCGAGGCGCTGATCCCGAGCCTGGCCCAGACGGCCGACGACGAGACGTTGCTGCTCGCCCTGTACGGCCGGGCGGTGCTGCTGCGCAGGCTGGGCGGGGGGCACCAGACCGCCATCGCCGCCTGCGACGTGCTGGAACGCGCGGCGCACGAGCGCCAGGCCGGGCTGTGGGCCGCCATCGCCTGCGCCACCCGCGCGCAGTTCCGCGTCGACTCCGGCGACATCGGCGGCGCCACCTCCGACCTGGCCCGGGCCGACTCCGCACTGGCCGGCGACGACCTCACCGACGACGGCGGCTACCGGCTGCTGAACGGTCTGGCCGTGGTCTACGCCGGGCTGCGGTTGCAGGACCGCGCCGACGAGATGCGCACCCGCATCGACCACCACGTCTCCTCGCGTAGCACTCTCGACCAGGCCGAGCACTGGGCCACCTGGGCCACCGAACTCGCCGCCCGGGCGATGGAACCGCTGGCCGGCGGCGCGCAGGACCCGCAGCAAGAACTCATGAGCCGCGCGGTCGAGCTGGCCGCCAAGGTCGACGGGCTCCAGGACGACGCGGTGCCCGGCACCCTGCGCCGCGGCGCGAACGGCGTGCGTGCCCTGGCCGCCGCCTACCGCGGCCGGCCGTCCGAGGCGCTGCGCCTGCTCGGCCCCGACGCCTTCGGCAACGTCGGCGACCTGCCCGCCGCCGAGCGGCAGATCGTGTCGCTGGCCGCGATGCGCGCCCACGCCCTGGTCGGCTCGCTGGCCACCGCCCGCAGCCTCGACGACTCCGCGATCACGCCGCCGGCCACGCTGCCCAACCTGGTGCTCGAGGTCTGCCGCACCCGGGAACGGCTCTGGCTGGAGACCTACGCCAACGGTGAGGTCGTGCCGGTGCTGCACCGGATGACCGAGCTGCTGGTCCGGCTCGGCTGGCGCGGCATGGACCTGGTCGCCGACACCGCCCGTCAGGCGCTGGAGCACCAGGCCCTGCGCACCGAGAGCCGCACCGACGCCCTCACCGGGGTCGGCAACCGCCTCGCCCTCGACGAGGAGCTACGCCAGATTCTGCGGTTCGGGCCGCTGCCACTCGCCCTGATCCTGGTCGACGTCGACCACTTCAAAGAGATCAACGACCGCTTCACCCACGTCGTGGCCGACGAGGTGCTGCGCCGGGTCGCCGCCAGTCTGTCGCTCCAGCTGCGCACCGACGACCAGCTGCTGCGTTACAGCGGCGACGAGTTCGTCGTGCTGCTGCCCGGCACCGGCGACGAAGAGGCCAACGCGGTGGCCGAGCGCATGCGGGTCGCGGTCGACGCCCGCCCCTGGAACGAGCTGGCCGACGGCCTCGACGTGAGCATCATGACCGGTGTCGCGGCCGTCTGGTCGCTGTCCGGGCGGCGCCCCGACGCCGATGCCGAGAAGCTGTTCCGCCGCGCCGACGAGCGGTTGCAGGCGGCCAAGCGGGAGCGCCCGGAAGACCAGGAGAGCCGGTCCCACTTCACCGCGCCCACCAGTCGCTGGGACGACGACAACGCCGACGACGTGGCCGCGGTCTCGATGCCGCCCACGCCCAGCCGTGCGCTCGGTGCCGAGGTGATCGGGCCGCACAGCCGTCCCGGTTCGCGGCCCGCCCCGGCCCAGGGCCTGAACGGTGGCCGGCGCGCCACCGACCCGGAGTTCGACGCCGGCACCGACGAGGCACCCACCGGCGCGCGCGTCCCGGTCAACGGCGTGACTCCGAGCCTGCCGCCCGCCGGTGACCCGTCGCTCGCCGAGCTCGCCGACCACCAGCCTGTGGACGACGTGAGCCCCGGCACCGGTCACCACCGTCATGCCGGTGCGGCGTCGTCGTCCACGTCCCGTCCCGCCGGGGGCGACACCGCACGAGGGTCGGCCGGTCCCACACCGGCCGGCGGCACGCGGCGTTCCCGTCGCGCCGCCCGCGGGGCCGAGGCGGCCGCCGCGCTCAACGGTGTCGCGAGCAGCGCGATGAACGGGGTGTCGGCCGACGATCAGGCCGCGCGGGCGGCCAGGGCGGCGGCCGAGGAGGCGGCGCGGCAGGCCGCCGAGGCGCACGAGCGGGAGCAGGCCCGGGCCGAGGCCGAGCGGGAGACCGCGGAGCGGGCCGCCCGGGAACGCGTGGAGCGGGCCCGGATCGAGCGGGAGGCTCGCGAGCGCGCCGAGACGGAGCGTCGCGAGCAGGAGGAGCGCGAGCGGCAGGCCGAGGCCCGCCGCCTGGCCGAGCAGGCCGAGCGGGAGCGCCGTGAGGCCGAGGCCCGTGCCGAGGCGGAGCGCCGGGAGCGGGAGCGCCAGGAGGCGTTCGCCCGGGCCGAGGCTGAGCGGCTGGAACGTGAGCGGATCGAGGCGGAACGCCGCGAGGCCGAACGGCTGGAGCGCGAGCGGATCGAGACCGAGCGCCGTGAGCGCCTGGAGCGGGAACGCGTCGAGGCCGAGCGCCGGGAGCGGGAGCGCAAGGAACGCGAACGTATCGAGGCCCAGCGCCGTGAGCGTGAACGGCTGGAGCGGGAGCGCATCGAGCGAGAGCGTCTCGAGGCGGAACGCCTTGAGGCACAACGTGTCGAGGCAGCGCGTGTCGAGGCAGCGCGTCTTGAGGCCGAGCGGCTCGAGGCGGAGCGTCGCGAACGCGAACGCCAGGAGGCGGAGCGCCGCGAGCGGGAGCGCCTGGAGCGTGAGCGCATCGAGGCCGAGCGTCGCGAGCGCGAACGTGTGGAACGTGAGCGCAAGGAAGCCGAGGCCCGCGCCAAGGCCGAGGCGGAACGCATCGAACGGCTGGAGCGCGAGCGCAAGGAGGCCGAGGCCCGCGCCAAGGCTGAGGCCGAACGCATCGAGGCCGAACGCATCGAGGCGGAGCGGGTCGAGGCCGAGCGCGTCGCCGCGGAGAAGGCCGAGAAGGCCGAGAAGGAGCGCCTGGAGAAGGAGCGCAAGGAGGCCCTCGCCAAGGCGGAGGCCGAGCGGCTGGAACGTCAGCGCATCGAGCGCGAGCGCCGTATCCACGAGGCGCGCGAACGTGCCGCCGCGGCCCGCCGGGAACGCGAGACCCGCGAGCGGGCCGAGCGCGAGGAGGCCGAGAAGGCCGCCCGCGAGCAGGCCGCCCGTGAGGAGGCGGAGCGCCAGCGGCTCGAAGAAGTACGCCGGGCCGCCGAGGAGATCCGCCGCGAGGCCTACGAGCGAGCCGCCAAGCTGGCCGCGTCGGCATCCACGTCGACCGGTAGCTGGCCCACCGTGCAGGGCCCGAACACCGGCAGCTGGATGATGCCCGGCGCCGCGGCCGTCGAGTCGCCGACCACCCCGTCGGCACCGGCGCTGCCGAGCCGCGAGCAGACCGAGTCGGAACGCCGCTTCCAGGAGGCGGCGGCCAGCATCTACCGGCCCGACCCCAACCTGGGTCCGTCGACCGAGACCATCCGCGCCCTCAGCGACCCGCTGAACGACCCGCTGCCCGGCTCGTCGTCGGCCGCCTTCGGCGGTTCCGGCAGCCCGGGCAACTCCGTCAGCCCGGCCGGCTCCGGCCGCCCGGCTTCGAGCAGCGGCTACCCGGGCTACGGCTCCGGCTACCCGTCGCCGCCCGCTCCGAGCACCCCGCCCGCTCCGAGCACGCCGGTGTCCTCCGGCCCGTCGTCGTCCGGTTACTCCGGTGACGCGTTCGGCAGCTACCCGGGCGGTTCGTCGTCGTACACGTCGTCCTCCCCGGCTGCCCCGCCGTCCGGCTACCCCTCGCCGTACAGCAACACCCCCGACGAGCCGGAGACCCCGTGGCGCCCGGCCGCGGAGCAGCCCTGGGGCGGTGACCGGCCCGGCAGCTCGCCGACCGGTTACGCCGGTGCGCGCGGTTCCGGGGGTGCTTCCACCGGCTGGCCCGACGAAGACGAGATCGACGTGCGCGAGAAGCAGTCGGACCAGCTGCCCGGCACCGGCCGTCGCGATCCCCTGGGCCCGCCCACCTCGCGCCAGGCGATCATCGACCTCTCGGCCCGCCGCCGGCATCGCAGCTCTCAGGACTGACCCAAGACCGACCCGGCACTCACCTGGGAACGACCCAGGACCGACCCGGCACTCACCCGTACCGCCCTGCCGCATCAGGTCTTTCGCGCGCCATGGTGACGGTGAACGGTCACGCCCGGATCCTCGTGCGCCACTCCGCGGTCGGCGATTCAGCGCCCCAGCAGCCGCTCGCCGTAGCCGGGTTCACCGAGTCACCGGGTTCATCGGGCTTACCGGGTCGCCAGGTTCATTGGGGGCGCCAGGTTCACTGGGGGGCGCCGGGGTCGCCAGGTTCACGGGGTCCTCAGGCCCACCGAGTCACCAGCCCTACTGGGACGCCAGGCCCACCGGGACGCCAAGCTCACCGAGTCACCAGGCTCACCGGGACGCCGGGCTCACCGAGTCACCGGGGCCCACCGAGTCACCGGGGCCCACCGAGTCGCCGGGGCCCACCGAGTCACCGGGGCCCACCGAGTCGCCAGCCCCACGGGGACGCCAGGGCCACCGAGTCACCAGGCCCACGGGGCCACCAGGTCCACCAGGACGACGACCCGCGTACCCGACTGCCCGGCCGTGAACCTGCACCGGCCGTGACCCTGCACCGGCCGACCGCACGCTCACGGCAACCGCACCGCACCTTCCGGTTGCCCGCGCCCCGGCCGGGCAGCCGACTTCCTCCCCCGACCCGCCCGGAAGACCACCACACCCGCTCCCCCGGCCCCGGGCGTCCCTCATGCTCATCCGGATTCGCCTGTCCACTTGCCTCGGCGAACGCTCGATGCACTCTACAGGTGCGCAAAAGGGCATATTGCGCTCTAATCACTCTTTGATTAAGCCTATGCGTGAGCACGATGTGACGGTGCGGAACGAAGCGCGGAACGAAGCGGGGGACGCGATGCGGACGGTCGCGCGCACGGCGATGACAGTGGTGACGGTGACAGTGGTGTCCCCGCGTGGACTGGCCGACCCGCGGGCGCGTCGTGGTTGACGTGCGCATCCCTGCCACCCGGAGCAGTACGGAGTTCGGCGACGGCGACGGGCGGAATCGAGACCTGATGACAGAGCAGCAGACCAGCGGCAGCCGACTCGACACCTCCCAGCCCGACCGGTCAAAGGCATCGGCGCGCAACCAATCCCAGACCCCGCGCACACCCGTCAACCCCCACCCCCCGGTGCAGTGGACCGGGCGGCTGGAGTTCGACCTGACCGACAGCCGAGGGTGGCGGGTCGGCACGATCGAGGTGGTCGTGCGCATCGACACCGTGACCCTCTGGTACGGCAACCGCACGCTCGCGGTCATGCACCGGGAATCGTTCAAGCACTGGCTGATGCGGCCGGTGGTGCCGTTCGAGTTCGACGACGTGGTCTGGTACATGCAGGGCACCACCACCTGCCTGACCATCGACGGCGCCAACTCCTACGCAGTGCCCGACCCGATCGTCGACCACCTGTTCGCGGTGGCCTGAGCCGCGTCTCAGGCGAGCAGGTAGCGGCGCAGCGCGTCCAGGCAGGTGGTCAGATCGCTGACCGGGCACCGCTCGTCGTCCTTGTGCGCGAGTGACGGATCGCCCGGGCCGAAGTTCACGGCCGGCACGCCGAGCGTGGAGAACAGCGCCACGTCGGTCCAGCCGTACTTCGGGCCCGGGGTTCCGCCCACCGCCGCCACGAAACCGGCTGCCACCGGCGCGTTCAGGCCGGGGCGGGCGGCGGGCGAGGCATCGGTCACGGTGATCTCGAACCCGGCGAACAGATCGCGCAGATGCGCCTCGGCCTGCTCCAGCGTCTTGTCGGGGGCGAAGCGGTAGTTGACCAGCACGCTGCACCGGTCCGGGATCACGTTGCCGGCGATCCCGCCGGAGATCCCGACCGCGTTCAGCCCCTCCCGGTACACCAGGCCGTCCACCTCGATCTGCTGTGCCGCATACCGATTGAGGACGTCGAGAACCTGCCCGGCGTGGTGAATCGCGTTCGACCCCATCCACGACCGGGCGGAATGGGCGGCGGTGCCGGTGGTCGTCACCTCGATCCGCATCGTGCCCTGGCAGCCTCCCTCGACCACCGCCGAGGTCGGTTCGCCGAGCACCGCGAAGTCGGCCCGCAGGAGCTCGGGGCGGGTGCGGGAGAGGCGGCCCAGCCCGTTGCGGACGGCCTCGATCTCCTCGCAGTCGTAGAACACGTAGGTGACGTCGCGGGTCGGCTCGGGCACCCCGGCGGCCAGGGCCAGCGCGACCGCCACCCCACCCTTCATGTCGACCGTGCCCCGGCCGTGGATCACCCCGTCGACGGTGCGGGTGGGCAGGTTGCCGGCGATCGGCACGGTGTCGATGTGCCCGGCGAGCACCACCCGCTCGGCCCGGCCCAGGTGGGTACGGGCGATCACGCAGTGCCCGTCGCGGATCACCTCGAGGTGCGGGTAGCCGCGCAGCGCGGCCTCGATCGCGTCGGCGATGACCTGCTCGTCACCGCTGACCGAGGGGATGTCGCACAGCGCCCGGGTGAGATCGGCGATGTCTCCGGTCAGGTCGAGCCGAACCGGGGCAGCCGCGTCAGTCATGCCCGTGACCCTACCCACCCAGCCCTACCCCAAGCCCCTCCCACCCGGGAAGACGCCCCCAGCACGGCAAAACGTGAGGTCGGATGCAGTGATCATGCCGCGGTCCGGAGCGGACAGGCACCGCCCTTAGGATGCTGGGCATGACCGAGGCAAGTTCCACGTCCCCCGTTACCCCGTCCTCTTCCCGCCTGGCCTGGGGTTATGGCCTGGCCAGCAGCACCGAGGCCGGGGTCGTGCTGGACACCTGGTTCCCGGCGCCGCAGCTCGGCGAGGCACCGGAAGACAGCCCCTACGCCGTCCCCGCCGACCTGGCCTCGCTGGAGGGCACCGACCCGCACCGCAAGGTCCGGCTGCACGTGGTGCGCACGGTCATCGACCTGGACGCCGAGCCGAAGGACACCCCGGACGCCTACCTGCGTCTGCACCTGCTCTCGCACCGCCTGGTCAAACCCAACACGATCAACCTGACCGGCATCTTCGGCGCGCTGCCGAACGTGGTGTGGACCAACCACGGCCCCTGCCCGGCCGACGACTTCGAGGCCACCCGCCTGCGCATCCGGGCCGGCGGCGGCCCGGGCACCCGGGTCGAGGTGACCGGCGTGGACAAGTTCCCGCGGATGACCGACTACGTGCTGCCCACCGGTGTGCGCATCGCCGACGCCAGCCGCGTGCGCCTGGGCGCCCACCTGGCCGAGGGCACCACCGTGATGCACGAGGGCTTCGTCAACTTCAACGCCGGCACGGTCGGCCACTCGATGGTCGAGGGCCGGATCTCGCAGGGCGTCGTGGTCGGTGAGGGCTCCGACATCGGCGGCGGCGCGTCGATCATGGGCACGCTCTCCGGCGGCGGCAAGGAGGTCGTCTCGATCGGCGAGCGCTGCCTGCTGGGCGCGAACGCCGGCCTGGGCATCAGCCTGGGCGACGACAGCATCGTCGAGGCGGGGCTCTACCTGACGGCCGGCACCAAGGTGCTGCTGCTGACCGACCCGAAGACCGGCGCCCGCGCGGAGAACCCGCAGCTGATCAAGGCCCGTGAGCTGTCCGGCGCCACCGGCGTGCTGTTCCGCCGCAACTCGGTCACCGGCGCCGTCGAGGCCCTGGCCCGCACCGGCGGCTCGTTCTCGTTCGAGCTGAACGCCGCGCTGCACGCCAACGCCTGAAACACGTCACGGCAAGGGAGTTCCACCTCCGGGGAGGAAGGGCATGACCGACATCGACCCCACCCGTCCCGTTCCCTCCGGCGGCCCGAGAGCCGGCACACCGCGGCAGGAACGGCCCGGCAACCGGTACGGCCGCACCCAGCCGATGCGGGCGGGGCGGCCGGGCGGCACCGAAAAGCCCTACGACGAACAGCCCTACGAAGACCAGCCCCACGACCGTGAACCGGGTAACCAGATGGGCCGCACGCGTAAGACCAGGAAGCGCAACCCCTTCCGCGGCCTCCTGGTCGCGCTCACGGTGATCCTGGTGACCGCCGGGATCGCCGTGGGCGGGGCCTGGTTCTGGTTGCAGGGGGCGGTCGGCCCGGTGACGATCCGCGAGATCTGCACCGGCGAGTTCACCGACGGCTCCAGCCACACCCTGGAGACCGACCAGGCGAACAACGCGGCGATCATCACCGCGGTCGCCGAGAAGCGCGACTTCCCGGTGCGGGCGGCCACGATCGCCGTGGCCACCGCCATCCAGGAGTCCAAGCTGCGCAACATCACCTACGGCGACCGTGACTCCGTGGGCCTGTTCCAGCAGCGTCCCTCGCAGGGCTGGGGCACCAAGGAAGAGCTGCTCGACCCGATCTACGCCACCAACGCGTTCTACGACGAGCTGGAGAAGATCGGCGATCTCGACGAGCTGACCATCACCGAGGCCGCGCAGAAGGTGCAGCGTTCCGCCTACCCGGAGGCCTACGCCGACCACGAGCCGGAGGCCCGCATGGTGGTCTCCCCGCTGGCCGGCTACTCCCCCGGCGGCTGGAACTGCATCCTGCGGGAAGACGACGAGCTGACCGCCGAGACCCCGGGCGACAACGGCCTCACCACCCGCGCCGAGAGTGTGAAGGCGGCGGCGAAAGAGGAACTGGGCCGGAACAAGTCGACCGTCGACGCGGCCGGCACCGGGCTGACCTTCTCGGTCCCGGCCGACACCGACGACCGGTACGCCTGGGCCATGGCGTCCTGGGCCCTGGGCCGGGCCGACGAGCTCGGGGTGCGTCAGGTGGCTCTGGCCGGGCACCGCTGGGACCGCGCCACGTCCAGCGACGGCTGGGTGGCGGTGGACACCGGGCTGAGCGCGCGCGAGGTCGAGATCACGGTGTACTGAGGGCCGAAGGCCGCGCGTGGAGCGGTCTTTCGTCGTCCACCAACAAGAAGCCCGGTGATCGGACCCAACGATCACCGGGCTTCTTCGGTGGAACTGACGCTCAGCGCTCGCCGAGGTCCAGGTAGGGGCGCTCGGTGGCGCCGATGTAGACCTGGCGCGGACGCCCGATCTTGGTCTGCTTGTCGTCGGTCATCTCGCGCCACTGCGCGATCCAGCCGGGCAGACGGCCGAGGGCGAACAGCACCGTGAACATCTTGGTCGGGAAACCCATCGCCTTGTAGATGAGGCCCGTGTAGAAGTCCACGTTCGGGTACAGCTTGCGCTCGATGAAATAGTCGTCGTTGAGCGCGATCTCCTCGAGCCGCAGGGCGATCTCGAGCAGCGGGTCGTCGACGCCGAGCCCGCGCAGGATGTCGTCGGCGGTCTTCTTGATGATCGCCGCGCGGGGGTCGTAGTTCTTGTACACGCGGTGGCCGAAGCCCATCAGCCGGACGCCGCCCTCGCGGTTCTTCACCTTGTTCATGAAGGTGTCGGGGCCGTCGGGAGAACGCTGGATCTCTTCCAGCATCTCCAGCACCGCCGAGTTCGCGCCGCCGTGCAGCGGACCGGAGAGCGCGTGGATGCCGGCCGAGACCGAGGCGAACAGGTTGGCCTGGCCGGAGCCGACCAGCCGGACCGTGGACGTCGAACAGTTCTGCTCGTGGTCTGCGTGCAGAATGAACAGCAGGTCAAGGGCTTTCGCCAGAACCGGGTCGACGTCGTAGGGCTCGGCCGGGAACCCGAAGGTCATCCGCAGGAAGTTCTCCACCAGGCCCTGCGAGTTGTCCGGGTAGAGCAGCGGCTGACCGACCGACCGCTTGTAGGCGTAGGCCGCGATCGTGGGCAGCTTGGCGAGCAGACGCGTGGTGGCCAGCTCGACCTGGTCGTGGTCGCGGATGCTGAGGCTGTCCGGGTAGAACGTGCCCAGTGCCGAGACCGCCGCCGACAGCACCGGCATCGGGTGCGCGTCGCGGGGGAAACCGTCGAAGAAGTTCTTGAAGTCCTCGTGCAGCAGGGTGTGCCGCTGAATCCGGGTGGTGAAGTCTTCCAGCTGGGCCGCCGTCGGCAGCTCGCCGTAGATCAGCAGGTAACTGACCTCGATGAACGAGGACTTCTCCGCCAGCTCGGCGATCGGATAACCGCGGTAGCGCAGGATTCCCGCGTCGCCGTCGATGTACGTGATCGCGGAGGTGCAGGACGCCGTGTTGGTGAAACCCGGGTCCAAGGTGACGTAACCGGTCGTGGAGAGGAGGGAGGCGACACTGAAACCGGATCCACCTTCGGTGGCCCGGGTCACTCCCAGGTCGAGTTCGCCGCCTGGGTAGTTCAGGGTGATCTGATCAGATCCGTCGGACATGAAGACGCTCCCACGCTGGTGTCTGGGTCCAGGGTCTATCGACCGGGTGTCTCGGGGACACACGGCCTTAACGCAAGTTACCCCCCGTTGAACCGGGTGAGCCATCCGGACCAGCTGTGCGGCGGGCGAGCTTCGCCACGGACTCGTCACTGACGGTCAGAGCCACGCGCACGTGCCGGGCGCCCGAAGGGCCGTAGAAGTCCCCGGGTGTGACCAGCACCCCACGCGCGGCGAGGTCCGAGACGGTGTCCCAGCAGGGTTCGTCACGGGTGGCCCAGAAGTAGAGTCCGGCTTCCGAGTGATCGATCTTGAAGCCCTCGGCGACCAGCCACTCACGCATGAGTTCACGCCGCCGGGCGTACCGCTCCCGCTGCTGCGCGACGTGCTCGTCGTCGCCGAGCGCCACCCGCAGGGCCTCCTGCACCGGCCACGGGACGATCATCCCGGCATGCTTGCGGATCTCCAGAATGCGGCGCACCAGAACGGGATCCCCGGCCACGAAGGCCGCGCGGTAGCCCGCCAGGTTGGACTGCTTGCTGGTGGAGTAGACCGCGAGCAGGCCCTCGTGCGAGCCGCCGCAGACCTCGGGGTCGAGGATGCTCGGCACCTCGACGCCGTCCCAGCCGAGTTCGGCGTAGCACTCGTCGCTGGCCACGACCGCACCGATCGAGCGGGCCCATTCGACGGTCTTGCGCAGGTGCTCGACCCCGAGCACCTTTCCGGTCGGGTTGCCCGGCGAGTTCAGCCAGACCAGCTTCACCGTTCCGGCGGCCGGGCCGACCTGGAGCGTGCCGTCGGCGGCCAGCGGGGTGGCGCCGGCCAGCCGCGCACCCACGTCGTACGTGGGATATGCCACTTGGGGATGCATCACCACATCGCCCGGGCCGAGCCCCAGAAGGGTGGGCAGCCAGGCGACGAGTTCTTTGGACCCGACCGTCGGCAGCACACCGTCCGGGTCGAGCGCGGGCACACCGCGACGGCGCGCGAACCAGGCCGCGACGGCCTCACGCAACGCGGGCGTGCCGTAGGTCTGGGGGTAGCCGGGAGCGTCCGCGGCGGCGGCGAGCGCCCGCTGGATCAGCTCCGGCGTCGGGTCGACCGGGGTGCCGACGGACAGGTCGACGATCCCGTCCGGGTGCTGCCCGGCCCGCGCCTTGTAGGGCGCGAGCTTGTCCCACGGGAAGTCGGGCAGCACCAGGCGGGACGCCGTCATTCCCCGGCCTGCGGCGGCAGGGCGGAGATGAAGGCGTGGTCCTTGTTGATGAGGCCCATCTTGGAGGCGCCACCGGGCGAGCCGAGGTCGCCGAAGAACTCGACGTTGGCCTTGTAGTAGTCACCCCACTGGTCCGGCACGTCGTCCTCGTAGAAGATGGCCTCCACCGGGCAGACCGGCTCGCAGGCGCCGCAGTCCACGCACTCGTCGGGGTGGATGTACAGCATCCGCTCACCCTCGTAGATGCAGTCGACCGGGCACTCCTCGATGCAGGCCTTGTCCTTCACATCCACGCAAGGCTGCGCGATGACGTACGTCACGTCGGGTCCTCCAGGTATGGCGGCCCTGGTCGCTCTCCAGGGCGGATAGGTACCGGGCCGTCAGCGGGATCACATCAGGGCCCGGCCTAGTATCGCTGATTCAGAAAGACCGTGTCTGCGAAGGGTCCACTAAGTGAAACCGGCGTCGAGCAGCGAGTGGGCCGAGCACGTGGGCTCCCGGGTGGTGGTGCGGCTGAAAGACGCCTCCGGTCTGCACGACGTGCTGGGGAAGCTGCTGTCGGTGAACGGCGGCACCCTCCGGGTGGAGGGGCGCGACGGGCCGGTGGACGTGCCGCTGGGCAGCGTCGTGGCCGGCAAACCGGTCCCCCCGAAGGCCTCCAGGCCCGCACCTGCGCACCTCGCCCTGTCGGTGGCCGACCTGGAGCTGGCGATGGCCAAGCACTGGCAGGCCGGGGAGCAGGAGTGGCTCGGCGGCTGGCTGCTGCGTGCCTCCGGGGGTTTCACCAACCGGGCGAATTCGGTTCTGGCAGTGGGAGAACCAGGAATGCCGATGGATGTCGCGGTGACCGAGGTGGTGGACTGGTACGCCGACCGGGGCCTGCGGCCGGTGGCGGCCGCACCGGAACCCGCCCTGGAGGACGGCGACACCGATCAGCTCCTGGCCGCCGCCTCGGCGTTCGGCGACGCCGGCTGGCAGCAGGTTCCGGACACCTCCACCGCCGTGCTCACCGGCGCCACCGGGGAGTTGCGTGGCCACGCGATCTGGCAGCAGCTGCCCGAGGGGCTGACCGTCACGGCGGACGACGAGCCCGACCCGGCCTGGATCAGCCAGTACTCCTACCGTGGCCAGGCCGTGCCGGACCACGGCGTGCGGCTGCTCACCTCGGCGCCCCGGCAGGTGTTCGTGTCGGTCCGCACCGGCGGCGGCGAGACGGTCGGCGTGGTGCGCGGTTCGCTGGCGGAGAGCTGGGCCGGGCTGACCGCCCTGGAGATCGCCCCGGCCTGGCGACGCCGCGGCCTGGCCACGGCATTGGTCGGCACGATCGCCGAGTGGGGCTGGAAACACGGTGCCCGGTCGCTGTTCCTCCAGGTCGCCGAGAGCAACGAGAAGGCTCTGGCCGCCTACGCGAAGGCCGGTTTCACCCGGCACCACCGCTACAGCTACCTGGCCCCGCCGAGCTGAACCGCAGCAGGCCGAGCTGAACCGCGGCAGGCCGAGCTGAACCGCGGCAGCTAGGGCGCGTCCGGAAGATTCGCGGCGATGTCCCGCAGCCGCACCCGGGACTGGTCCAGTGCCACCTCCAGATCGACCAGCAGCTGGCCGCACTGACCGGCGCGCCCCGCCTTGGCCTCGGCCTCGATCAGCCGGGCGATCTCGACCACCCGCACCGTGCCCAGGTTGAGTCCGGCCCCGGCCAGGCTGTGCGCGTGCAGGTAGGCGCCCTCCGGATCGTCCGCCGACACGGCCAGGCTGAGGCGCTGGAACAGGTCGACGGTGCGGGACAGGAACGACGAGATGATGTCGCGCACCAGCTCGACCTCGAACTCGGTGCCGTCCCCGAGCAGCTCGGCGATTCGTTCGTCGGTGTCGGCGATGGCCGGTACCTCCCGTCTCTCCTGCGATGACCCGGCCCGCGGCCCGGACTGTGCCGGGACCGCCGGAACCGGCTGTGGTGCGGTCTCTTCCAGCAACCCGACCGAGGCCGGGGGGATGACCGCCACGTGCTCGCTGTCGCGGAACGCCGCGATCTTGTCGCGCACCTGCGAATAGTGCCGCTCCATCGGCTGGGTGCGCTCCGCCCGCCCGGCCGGCGGTGCGTCGTCTCCGGTGCGCAGCCAGCGGTTCAGGGTGGCCTGAAGCGTGGTGGAGCGCACCGGTTTGGCGATGAAGTCGTCCATGCCCGAGTCGAAACACCGCTGCCGGTCGGCGGCGAACGTGGCCGCCGTCATCGCGATGATCGGAACATTCTGCGTGGCAGTGCGTTTGCGCAGCTCGACGGTCGCGGTATAGCCGTCCATCACCGGCATCTGGCAGTCCATCAGGATGGCGTCGTAGGCGTGCTGCGCGGTCATCGTCAGCGCCTGCTCGCCGTGCCCGGCCACGTCCACCTGGTACCCCAGCTGCGACAGGATGCCCAGAGCCACGGTCTGGTTGATGTCGTTGTCCTCCACCAGCAGCAGCCGGAACCGGCCCCGGCGCGGGTGCTGCGTCTCCGGCGTCACCGCCGGAGCGCGCTCCGGAGAGGCCGGCGCCGGCGGCAGCGCCTCGGCGGCCGGCGCCTCGGCGGGTTCCGTCGTCGGCATGCTGACCCTGGTCAGCGCACCGAAGAGGTCGGACTGGCGCACCGGTTTGGTCAGGTGGGCGCTGATGTTGTGGGCGGCCACCGTCTCCTCGTCCACGTCCTCGCCGGAGCTGACCAGGATCACCGGCAGGTTCGCCAGGGCCGGCACCGCGCGGATCTGCGAGATCAGGGTCAGCCCGTCCCGGTCGGGCATGTGCATGTCGATCACGGCCAGGTCGTAGCCACCGGCCGGCGCGGAGCGGTTGGTCAGCAGGTCCATCGCCTCGGAGGCCGACTCGGAGGAGACCGGGCGCATCCCCCAGCGGGTCAGCTGGGTCGTCATCACCAGCCGGTTCACCTCGTTGTCGTCCACGATCAGCACGGCCAGGCCGCGCGCGTCCCGGCCGCGCACCGACCGGCCCCAGTCCTCGGCCGGGGCGAACACCAGCTCGGCCACGAACGTGGCACCGCCGCCGAGTTCGCTGCTGGCGCGGATGGTTCCGCCCATCAGGTCGGCCAGCCGGCGGCTGATCGACAACCCGAGACCGGTGCCGCCGTAGGCCCGGCTGGTGCCCTCGTCGGCCTGCCGGAACGGCTCGAACAGCAGGTCCAGGCGGGCCGGCTCGATCCCGATCCCGGTGTCGGACACCGCGAAGTTCACCGGCACCTGCCCGTCGCTGCGGGGGCGCCCGGGCCGCACCGCGATCGAGACCCCGCCGTGCTCGGTGAATTTCACCGCGTTGTGGGTCAGGTTGAGCAGGATCTGCCGGAGCCGGCCGGGGTCCCCGTTCAGCGCGAACGGAACCCCGGGCTCGTAGTCCACGGTGAGCTCCAGGCCCTTGGCCGCGGCGTTCTGCCGCACCAGGGTCACCACGTCGTCCACCACGTCCTCCAGCCGGAAGTCCACCCGGTCGAGCAGCAGCCTCCCGGCCTCGATCCTGGAGAAGTCCAGGATGTCGTTGATCACGGTGAGCAGGGCGTCCCCCGCCGTCCTCACGCCCTCGACGTAACGCCGCTGGGTCTCGGTCAGCGGGGTGCCGAGCAGCAGGTCGGTCAGCCCGATCACACCGTTCATCGGGGTCCGGATCTCATGGCTCATCGTGGCGACGAACTCGGACTTCAGCCGGGACGCCTCGATCGCCTGGTCGCGGGTCTCGGACAGTGCGTTCTGGAGCTCCTTCTGCGACGTGATGTCCCGGCCCACGGCGTAGATCAGCCGGCGGTCCGGGTCCGAGGCCGCGGTCCACAGCAGGGTGCGGGTCACACCGTCGCGCACGAACCGGTTCTCGAACGTGGCCACGCCCGGGTCCCGGGCCAGGCGAGCCAGCTGACCGGCCACCCGCTGCCGGTCCGTCTCCTCGCTGCCCGGGAACACCTCCTCGAACCGGCGGCCCAGCAGTTCCTCCGGGCCGGGGCCCAGGGACGCCGACCAGACCGGGTTGGTCTGCACCAGCCGGCCGTCCAGGTCGGCCACCGCCATGAAGTCGGTGGAGAGCTGGAAGAGCTGCTCCACCTGGTCCCGGGCGCTCAGCCGGTCGGTGACGTCCTGGAGCGAACCCCAGATCTCGGTCTCTCCCGGGTCACCGGCCTCGGCGCGCACCCGGAAGTTGCACTCGACGATCCGCCGGCTGCCGCCCGGGCCGCGGGTGCGGGCGAGGAACACCTGCTGCTCACCGGTGCGCACCAGGGTGGCCAGCCGAGTGGCCGTGTCCGGGTCGCTCTCGGCCACCAGGAACTCGGCCAGGTCGCGGCCGACCAGGTCGTCCGCCGGCACGCCGAGCAGTTCCTCGGCCGCCACGGAGCAGAAGTCCACCGTGCCGTCACGCTCCAGCCGCAGCAGCACGCCGGGTGCCGAGTTGGCCAGATCCCGCATCCGGCGCTGGTTCTCGCCGAGCGATCGGGTGGCCTGGAGGGCGGCCCAGTTGGCCCGCCGGCGCAGGGTCGCCACCAGTACCGCACCGGCGAGGATCACCGCGGCGGTGCCGATCGCCACCGCCCGGAAGAACACGGCGGGACGCATCGCCTCGGTCTCCGACTCCTGCGCCACCACCCGCCAGCCGTCCCCACCACCTGGTGACGACGAACTGGCCGCGACGATCTGCCCGCTGCCGGCCAGCACCGTGGCACCCCGCGCCAGCCGGGTGGCCCGCGCCAGCCCGGTCGGGGCGGCCCCCTCGCTGTCGGCCACCAGCTGGCCGGTGTCGTCGAGCACGCTCAGCCGCACGCCGCGGCCCTCGGCGTAGCTGTCCACGTAACGCTGGTAGCCGTTCACCTTGCGGGAGATGCCGACGTAGCCCAGCAGGTCGCCGGAGCCGCCCCGCACCGGCACGGTGATCAGGCTGACGTCGTTGCTGGAGACCGGGCTGCGGAACACCGACGAGGTGGAGTACGGCGCCGCCTCGGCGATGTCCGGGAACCAGCTCTGCCGCCCCAGGTCGTAACCCACCGGCACCCGGGCGGGCAGGTCGCCCAGCACCTTCAGGTCGGCGTCCAGCACGATCACCGTGGACAGGTCGCGCGTGGCGGCCTCCAGTGTGCGCAGCACCCGGTTGACCGTGGCCCGCGCGGTGGCGTTCTCACCGGCGGCCAGCGAGGTCAGCGCCTCGTCCATGGCACTGTCCACCGCCACCGAGGAGATCAGCGCGGCCGTGCTGGCGTTCTGCTGCTCCAGGAACACCCCGGCCAGGTCGGCGGTGTTCTGCATCTCGCGCTCGGCGTTCGAGCGCACCATCCGGTCGTACGACACCACCGCGGCGGCGGTCGGCACCACGATCAGCACGGCGAGCAGCGCGAGCCCACAGATGAACCGCCACCGGCCGGGGCGGCCCCGAGCAGGTTCCGCCAGAGGGGTCGCAAGGGTCACCCCCGGCGTTTCGACATCACGGCCGCCGGGATGAAGCGATCGGCGGCACTTCTGTGCCGGGAGATGTCCGGCTCAAGATCACGCTCCTGGGGGCCGAACATCCCACCGGACGAAACTGCTTCCTACGGTTGGGACGACGCGACATGGCCCGGGTACTGGTGGTGGACGACGATCCGGACACCGTTCGCATCGTCACGTTCAGGCTACAGTCGAACGGGCACCGGGTGATCGGTACCACCTCGGCCAAGACCGCTCTCCAGGCGGTGGCGGAGCGGGGCCGGCCCGACGTGGCGATCCTCGACGTCACGATGCCCGAGATGAGCGGCATGGAGCTGCTCGTGCACCTGCGGGCGATGGAGGGCAGCGACAACCTGCCCGCGATCTTCCTGTCCGCGCTGGTGCGCCACGACGAGATCGAGGCGGGCCGCGCGATGGGCGCGACCTACCTGACCAAACCGTTCATCGCCTCGGCGCTGCTGCGTGCCATCGACGAGGCGATCGTGCCCACCTTCGACGCCTGGTGAGTGCTTCCGACCATGGACGACGAGGAGCCCGTCAGCGCCCGGCGTGGTGGTCGGGCCGGCGCCCGCCGCCCCGGGACGGCTGGTCCCCGGCGTCCTCCTCGTCGGCCTGATCCCCCGCGTCACCGGACTTCTCGTCATCCGCCTGGTCGTCCTCGCTGCCCGGCTCCGGACCGCAGATCACCTCGTCCTCGGCGTTGTAGACGGCGTGGAAGGTCTCGGTCTTCGCCACCTCGTCCGAACCCGGCTTGCGGAAGGTGCGGGTGACCGACACGTCGAAACCCTGGTTCGCGCCCTGGGCCACACAGCCGGCCGAGTCGTCGTACACCGTCTTCGGGGTGCGGTAGTTGCTGCGCTCGCTCTTGCCCGCGCTGACGTCCCAGTACTTGGTGCCGTAGAAGCTCACCGTCACCTGCGAGCCGACCGAGGCCTTGATCAGCACCGCGGTGTCGGTGTCGTTCTTCCATTTCATGTCCACCGTCGGCCAGTTCACCGTGGCCTCGCGGCCCTCCGGATAGCGTGAGATGTAGAACGAGTGCGGCTTGTGGTAAACGTCTTTCAGCCCGGAGAAGAAGACGTTGTTGAAGATGGTGGTGGCCATCTGCGACACGCCGCCGCCGTAGTCCTGCACCAGCCGGCCGCCGCTGATCGCCGGGGCCTGGTTGTAGCCCTTCTCCGGCGTGCGCTCGCCCAGCGTCTCGTTCAGGCTGAACGTCTCGCCCGGCAGCACCAGCGTTCCGTCCACGGTCCTCGCCGCCACGCGCAGGTTCTCGGTGCGCTGGGCGTCCGAGGTGAGGTTGGTCGAGAAGGTCGAGATCCGTTCCCTCACGCCCAGTTTCTCCGCCTCGGCCGCGGTCAGCTCCGCCTTCAGCGCCTTGGTCGACACCACCGCGATCCGGTCCGGCGCACTGTCGTGCAGCATCGAGTCGCGAGCCTTCACCGCCAGGTCCGCCTCGTCCACGGTCAGGCCGTTCTCGTCGGCCACGACCGACGGCTTGCCGTTCTTCACCACGATCCGCGCGTCGGTGGCCTTCTTCTGGATGCCCGGTTCTTCCTTCAGCACCAGCTTCTTCAGCTTCTTGCCGTCGATGAACAGGCCGAGCTCACCGTCGTCGTCCCTCGTCGACAGCAGCGAGACGTACTGCGAAGGCTGAAGTTCCACGTCCGTCTCGCCGACCCGGATCGTCAGCGGGGCCGAGACAGCGGTCTGCGCGGGGGTCTTCAGCGCCTCGGCGGCCGCGGTGTCGTAGCGCGGGGCGGTCGCCTCGACCGGCACCTCGACCGTCCCGGTCAGCCAGTGCCCGCGCACCGCGGCGGCGGCCCCGGTCGCCGACACCTCGTAGCCCTCCTGCGAGGCCTGCACCTCGGGGGTGGTGCCGTCGAAGGTGATCGAGGCGTCCTGCGCCGGGCGGGTGGCCTTCTCGCGGAACGACTCCAGCCCGGCCTCCACCGGGTCGGACGAGCCACCGGCCGGCACCGGGTCCACGGTCTTGCCGCCGGTCATGTGCCGGACCAGGCTGACCGGGTTCAGGGTGAAACCGGTCAGCCGGCCGGCCACCTCCTCGGCGTCCAGCTCCACCTTCAGATCGGCCACGTCGACCCGCTGCTCGTGCTGCCCCTCGGCGGCGGTCAGCAGCACCTGGCCGTCGAGGTCCTGATAGGCCTTGGTCAGCGTGTTCACGGTCTCGGAGCGGGTGAGACCGCCCACCTCCACCCCGGCCACCGTGGTGTGCTGGGCCACCCGGTCCGCGTTCAGCAGCGCCACGCCGAGGTACGCCGCCAGCGCACCCCCCAGCGCGACCGCCCCGACCAGCAGCCCTCTGCGCCCACCGGGCAGACGGCGCGAGCGGCCGGACGAATCACCGCCGCCGTGACCGCCGTCCCCGTCGTCACCGCCGTTCCCGCCACCGGGGCCTTCACCCGGAGCCTGAACCTGGCCCTGGTTCGGGTTCGGGCCCTCACCGGAATCGTTGCCGGACGGCTGGTTCCACGACGTGGATGAGACAGCCGGAGCCGAGGTCACCTCGAGATCGGACCGCTCCACCCGGAGCCCGTCCCCGGCCGCCGTCGCAGGCGCCGGCCGGCGGTCGCCCCCAGCACCCGTCCCCGCGCCCGCACCCGCACCCGGGCCCGCCGACCGGCCACCGGTCTCGGCGCGTGACGAGGAGTCCCGCCGCACCGGCCCCGCCGCCGTCCGCGGCTGCCCGCCCCGCGGGGAACCAGGCCGGTCCGGCGACTGCATCGGCGCGCCAGACCGCATCGGCGCCGCACCCGAGCCTGAACCAGCACCAGACCCCACACCGGACCTCGCATCGCGCCCTGCGCCAAGCCCTGCACCGGAACCAGCGCCGGGCCTCTCACCGGATCTCTCACCGCGCCCCGACCCGGGCGCCGCACCGGAACCCGCTACCGGACCGGACCGCCCGCTCCCCTCCCGGCCACTGCCGGCGGGTGATTCGGGCTTCTTCGCCCCGGTTTTGGGCTGCGCGACCCTGAAATCGGCGTCGGGCATGACGATCGGCAACGGCCGGGTCTCGTCGTCGGGATACTCCGGTCCAGGACCGGTGCCACCGGCCGCCTTCGGCCGGGACCGGTTGCCCGATTCGTCCGACGGGTCCTGGGGCCTCGCCGATCGCGGGGTCTCTGCCACCGGGTCATGGTACGACGGAGGGTCACCGAAACCGCTGTGATCCGTTGCGCCGCATGATCCGAAGCGGTAACGATCAGAGTTTGGTGTAGGCCCCTCGGTGATGCACCAGCACGCCCGGGCGGTCGGCCGGGACCTGCGCCGACACCACCTCACCGAGCAGGATGCTGTGGTCGCCGCCGGGGTGCACGGCGGTGGTGCGCACCTCCATCGTGGCCACCGCCTCGTCGAGCAGCGCGACGCCGGTCTCCGGACCACGGTGGTGCGGAGCCCGGTCGAGCTGCCCGATCAGCGGGCGTCCCCGGTTGGACAGCCAGTCCGCGACCGGCCGCTGACCGTCGCCGAGCACGCTGACGCCCCAGACGCCGGCGTCCACCACCGCGTCGTGGAAGCGGGCCTCCTTCTCCACGCAGACCAGCACCATCAGCGGATCCAGTGACACCGAGGTGAACGCGCTGACCGTCATCGCGTGGTCGAGCCGGCCCTCCAGGCTCGTCACCACACAGATGCCGGTGGCGAAACGCGCCACCGCGCGCCGGAACGTGCCCTGGTCCACAGTCATGCGGGCAGCCTAGAAGGTGGCCGGATCGCGCAGATCCACGGTGTGCGAGCGCCGGGCCTCGCTGAGCACCCGGTCGATCTCGCCACCGATCAGCTCGTGCCGTTCCAGCAGGGCGTCCCGCAGCGCCTCGACCAGGTGCCGGTTGCCCTCCAGCAGCTCCCGGGTCACCCGCTTGCGCTCGGTCAGCACCTCCTCCAGCATCTTGCGGCCCTCGCCGTCCCCCATCACCCGGGACACCAGATCGCCTCCGCCGAAAGCGTTTCCGGGCGCCGCGGCGAACGAGACCAGGGTTCCCGCCATCCCCGCGGCGCCGACCATCTGCGCCGCGACCTGAGTGGCGTAGGCCAGGTCGCCGCCCGGGCCGGTCGAGATGTCGCCGAAGAACAGCTCCTCGGCCACCTGACCGCCGAACGCGATCGAGATCAGCGCCCCCAGCTCGGACTTCGAGCGGGTGTACACGTCGTCGCGGTCACCGTGGGCGAGCAGGCCCAGGGCATTGGCGCGCTTGACGACCGTCAGGATCTCCAGCCGGCGGTGCGGCGCGAGCAGCCAGGCGCTGACCGCGTGCCCGGCCTCGTGCGTGGCGATCAGCCGCAGCTCGTGATCGGTGTAGCCGACCGGCTGACCGAGGCCGACCTCGGTGACCAGCCGGGCGTGCTCGATGTCGTGCCACGACATCCCGGCCGCACCCCGCCGCACCGCGTTCACCAGCGCCTCGTCGAGCACGTTCTCGATCTGGACCGGGCTGTAGCCCTGGGTCACCCCGGCCAGGGCGTCCCGGTGTTCGTCGTCCTCAAGTTCGTTCTCGTGCGACTTGCGGGCCAGGAAGTGGTCGATCAGCTCGCGCCGGCCGGCCTTGTCGGGCAGCCCGAACGTCATCTTGCGGTCGAAGCGGCCCGGACGCAGCAGCGCCGGGTCCAGCGAGTCGGCTCGGTTGGTGGCCGCGATCACCAGCACGTTGACCGGTTCCGGCCGCGGCCGGGGGATCTGCCGGGCGGCCGGGAGCAGCAGGTTGACCTTGTCCACGGCCCAGCCGATCGCCCGCTGCGGGCCGGTCAGCTCGTCGAACGACTGCATCTGCACGAGCAGTTCGTTCACCGTGGCGCCCGGGTCTCCGCTGACAATGCGGTTCACCTCGACCGCGGACGCCCGCACCGGCGTCGTCGAAACGGCCAGCCCGACCAGCCCGCCGCAGTCGGTCATCCCCGAGCCCATCGACCCACCGGTGATCGCGGCGCTGCTCACCCCGCTGCGGGCCATGCCGATGGCGTCGATCTCCTCGATGAACGCGATCGCGCCGCCCTCGCGCCGGGCCGCCTTGCGCAGCTGCTTGAAGTACGAGCGGATCTTGCGGCCGGTCGCGCCGTAGTACATCGACTGGAACGCGGTGGCCGACACGAACAGGAACGGCACCCCCGCCTCGGCCGCCATCGCCTTGGCCATGTGCGTCTTGCCGGTGCCGGGCGGACCCTCGAACAGCAGCCCGCGCCGGGCGGTTCCGCCCATCCGGTCGCGGAAGCTCATGGCCGAGCGGAACAGCTCGAGCGAGCGGCGCACGTCCTCGGCCACCGGGGCCAGGCCCTTGACGTCACTGATCCGGACGTCGATCTGGTTCGGCCGGTAGAGCACGTGCGGCGAGCGCCCGGCGATCACCAGGCTGCCGACGGTGGTGGCGAGCATGATCACGAAGAAGCCGACGACGGTGAGCAGGAACGGGTCCACGGAGGGCAGCGTGGGCAGCGGTGAGAGGCCGCCGACGGCGCGGTAGGTGAACCACGCCCCCACCGCGACGGCCAGCAGCGCGATCCGGGCCAGGCGGCGACGCCGGCCCCGGGCGCGTTCCCGGTCGACGTCGTCCAGCAGCCGTGGACCGTCCGCCTTGCGCCGCCCCGACCTGACCGTCTCGATCGTCAAACCGTCCTCCAAAGTCGTCCTCTGTCACCAGAAGACAACGCGAGGACGCCGTTGGACAGACTCTGCGTGAGCGACCACCCGGGCGGCCGATGGGCGTTCCCGGCATATCGCCGGAGCCTGCTCTCAGAGGGTGACGACGCCGCCGAACAGGTCGGTCTCCCGGCCCAGCTCGTCGAGCGGGCCGCCCGGGGTGCCGCGCACCAGGCGGTAGAACTCCATGCCGAGCAGCGGCTGCGTCACCTCGTTGCTCAGCGCGAACCAGGCGTCGGTGGCGCCCACCACGGCCTGGGTGGCGTGCGCGCGCAGGGCCCGGGCCTTGGCCGGGAGCCGGTCGCTCGCGTCGACGGCGGTGGTGACCTGCTCGTCCGGCACCACCACGCTGGGCAGCCGGCTCTCCGGATCGGGGCCGCGGTAGTCCTCGCCCTGCGACTGCTCCAGGGTGCGCAGCGCGGCCCGGGTCAGCGACTCCGGCTGCACGCTCCAGTAGACCTTCGGCACCGCCCAGCCGTCCGGTCCGGTGGCCGCCAGGTCGACCGCGCGCATGGTGACCAGGTGGGTCTGCACATGGTCGGGATGGCCGTAGCCGCCGCCGGGTTCGTAGGTGACGACGACCTGCGGCCGCAGCTCGCGCAGCAGGGCGGCGAGTTGCCCGGCCGGCTCGTCGACGTCGGTCAGCGCGAACGCCCCGGCGGGCGGGTTCGGCGAGGGCACCACGCCGCCGTCGTGGTCGTAGGCCATGCCGGAGTCGGCGTACACCGTGCCACCGTTCGCGCGCACCTCACCGGCGGGCCGGCCGGGCACGAACGGATCGCCGAGGAAGCGGTGGTCGGCCACCCCGAGAGCCGTCATGGCGGAGGCCAGTTCGGACACCCGGTGATCGCCCAGCCGGTCCGGGTCGGCGGTCAGGTGGGCCAGTTCCGGCGGGATCACCTCGCCCTGCTCGCCGCGGGTGCAGGTGACCAGGGTGACCTGCACACCCTCGGCCGCGTACCGGGCCATCGTGGCGCCGTTCCCGATCGTCTCGTCGTCGGGGTGGGCGTGCACGAGAACGAGGCGGCGCGGTTCGGTACCCATGGGGGCCATCCCACCAGAAAATTGAGGACGGCGTTGAGCTCGGGCAGAGCTCAACGCCGTCCTCAATTTGAGGTGTTACCCGATCAGGCCGCGACTCCCGGGCGGGAGGGGGTGTCACCCGGGAAGTGGCACGCGGCCTCCGCACCGGAGGAGGTGATCTCCAGACGCGGGTCGACCTCGGCACACACCGACTGCGCCTTCCAGCAGCGGGTGCGGAACCGGCAGCCGGTGGGCGGGTCGGCCGGGCTGGGTGGGTCGCCCTCCAGCACGATCTGGTTGCCCTTGCCGCGCATGCTCGGGTCCGGGTTCGGCACGGCCGACAGCAGCGCCTTGGTGTACGGGTGCTGCGGGTTGTTGTAGACCTGCTCCTTCTCGCCGAGCTCGACGATCCGGCCCAGGTACATCACCGCGACCCGGTGGCTGATGTGACGAACCACCGACAGGTCGTGCGCGATGAAGATCAGCGAGATGCCCAGACGCTTCTGGAGGTCCTGGAGCAGGTTGATCACCTGCGCCTGCACCGACACGTCGAGCGCCGACACCGGCTCGTCGCAGATCAGCAGCTTCGGGTTCAGGGCCAGGCCGCGGGCGATGCCGATGCGCTGACGCTGACCACCGGAGAACTGGTGCGCGTACCGGTCGATGTGCTCCGGCGACAGGCCGACCAGCGACATCAGCTCACGCACCCGCTCGGTGCGCTGCGCCTTGGGCACGGCGTCCGGGTGGATCTCCAGCGGCTCCGCGATGATGTCACCGACCGTCATGCGGGGGTTCAGCGACGTGTACGGGTCCTGGAAGATCATCTGGACGTCGCGGCGCATCGACTTGAGCTTGCTGCCGCCGGCCCCGACCATCTCCCGGCCGTCCAGCGAGATCGAGCCGCCGGTGGGCTTCTCCAGGCCGATCAGCAGGCGGGCCAGGGTGGACTTGCCACAACCGGACTCACCGACCACGCCGACCGTCTCGCCCGGGTAGATGTCGAGGTTCACGCCGTCGACGGCCTGCACGGCCCCGACCTGGCGCTTCACCACGACACCCTGGCGCAGCGGGAAGTGCTTGACCAGGCCGCGCACGGTCAGCACCGGATCGGCACCGCTCAGGCTCGGCTGGGGCACCGCCTTGGTGATGCCCGGCACGATCAGCTCCGGCTCGTGGATCTGGGAACCGGTCTCGATGCCCGCACCCTTGTTCTCGACGCCGGTCCGGCGTCCCGGGTCGGTTCCGTCAGTGGACACCATGGGAGACGACCTCCTCGGCGAAGTGGCAGGCGGCGTAACGCGTTCCGTCGATCTCGACGGCCGGCGGCGGCGGGTCCTGGCGGCAGATGTCCTCCGCGCGCGGGCAGCGCGCGGCGAACGGGCAGCCCGGCGGGATCGCCAGCAGGCTCGGCGGCAGACCGGGGATGGCGTACAGCCGGTCACCGGCGCCGGTCAGGCGCGGCATCGACTCCATCAGGCCGACCGTGTACGGGTGCGCCGGGTTGGCGAACACGTCGGTGGCCGGGCCGTGCTCCACGGTGCGGCCGGCGTACATCACGCTGATCACGTCGGCGGTCTCGGCCACCACGCCGAGGTCGTGCGTGATCAGGATCAGGCCGCTGCCGGTCTCCCGGCGCATCTCCGCGAGGAGGTCCATGATCTGCGCCTGGACCGTGACGTCCAGGGCGGTCGTGGGCTCGTCCGCGATGATGATGTCCGGCTCCAGCGCGATCGCCATGGCGATCATGATGCGCTGGCGCATACCGCCGGAGAACTGGTGCGGATAGTCCGTGACGCGGGCGGCCGCGCCCGGGATCCGGACCTTCTCCATCAGCTCGACGGCCTTCTTCTTCGCGTCCTTGCGGGACATCCCGCGGTGCACGGTGAAGAGCTCGCCGATCTGGTCGCCGACCGTGTAGACCGGGTTCAGCGCGGAGAGGGCGTCCTGGAACACCATCGAGATGCGCTGGCCGCGGTACAGCCGGCGCTCCTTCTCCGGCATGGTCAGCAGGTCCTTGCCGCGGAACTTGATCGTTCCGGACAGGATGTCGGCCGGCGGCATGTCCAGGATGCCCATGATCGTCTGCGCGGTCACGGACTTGCCGGAGCCGGACTCGCCCAGGATGGCCAGGGTCTGGCCACGGGCGAGGTCCAGGTCGACCTTGTTGACAGCCATGGCCGTGCCCTCGCGGGTGCGGAACACCACGCTGAGGTCGCGGACCTGGAGCAGGGGCTGGCTCTCGTCGACGTCGGGCTTGCCGTCGTCGACCGGGCTCTGCGATTTCTGACTGAACACGGCTGGGCTCACATCGTCTTCGGGTCGAGGGCCTCGCGCACCTGGTCACCGAGCGCGATGAAGGCCAGCACGGTCAGGGACAGGAACAGCGCCGGGAACAGGAGCATGTGCGGGGTGCTCCGGATGTACGGCGCCGCGTCGTTGATCGCGATACCCCAGGAGATCACCGGCGGCTGGAGGCCGATACCGAGGAACGACAGCGTCGCCTCGGCGCCGATGTACCCACCGAGGCTGATCGTGCTGATGACGATGACCGGGGCGGAGGCGTTCGGGATGATGTGCTTGCGGATCATCCAGCTCTGGCTCGCGCCCAGGGCCCGCGAGGCGGACACGTAGTCCGACTGCTTCACCTGGATCACGGCCGACCGGGCCACCCGGGCCGTGGAGGGCCAGGAGAGCACCGCGATCGCCAGCGCCACCTTGAGGATGTTCAGGAACTCGCTGCTGGGCGGCGTCGGGATCGAGGTCAGGATGATGATGCTGCCGAGCAGGATCGGGATACCGATGAAGATGTCCGTGATCCGGGACAGCAGGATGTCGACCCAGCCGCCGTAGAACCCGGCGTAGATGCCCATGCCGGCGCCGAGCACCAGCGTGAACAGGGTGGACATGGCACCGACCATGATCGAGGCGCGGGCGCCGTACATGGTGCGGGCGTAGACGTCGCAGCCCTGCACGTCGTAACCGAACCAGGCCGAGCCGCTGGGCTCCTGGCGGGCCCGGATGGCCTGGCAGTCACGCGGGTCGGCGTGAGCGAAAAGACCCGGCCAGATGGCCATCACGACGAAGATGAAGATCAGCACGAGCGAGCCCCAGAACACCCAGGAACCGCGGAGCGTCTCCCAGGCGTCGCCGGCCAGGGTGCGGGACCTGCCCGCGGTGGTGACCGACGCGGTCGGGGTACCCGGCGCGCCCTCGACGGTCTCGAGCGCGGCGAGGGAATCGGGTTCACTCATAACGGATCCTTGGGTCGAGCCGGGCGTACATCAGGTCCACGAGCAGGTTCACCGTCAGGATGACGAGCACCACCAGGGTGCTGACGCTGACCACGGTGGCGTTCTCACGGATGCGCATGGCGTGGTAGAGCAGGCCGCCGATGCCCTGGATGTTGAACACGCCCTCGGTCACGATCGCGCCACCGAGCAGGATGCCGACGTCGGCACCGATGTAGGTGAGCACGGGGATCAGCGAGTTCCGCACGACGTGCTTGCGCAGCACCATGCCCCGGGGCAGGCCCTTGGCGATCGCGGTGCGCACGTGATCGGCCTTGAGGGTTTCGAGCAGGCTCGCCCGGGTAAGTCTGAGTACGTAGGCCAACGACAGGGCCGCCAGCACGAATCCCGGAAGGATCAGGTCCTTCCAGGGTGCTCCGGAGCCCACGGTCACCGCGAACAGGCCCGCCTTGACACCGAGCACGTACTGGAGCACGTAACCGATCACGAAGGCCGGAAAAGAAATGGCGACAAGACTCGTGAAGAGGAAGAATCCGTCGAGGTAACCGCCACGGCGCAGCGCCGCGACGATGCCGAGACCGATACCGAGCACGAGCTCGAAGAGGATGGCGACCACGGTCAGCTTGACGGTGATCGGGAAGGCCCGGGAGGCCGCCTCGAGCACGGTCTCGCCGCTCGACGTGGTGCCGAAGTCGCCGTGCAGCATGTTCCAGACGAAATAGCCGTACTGCACGGGCAGTGGCTGATCGAGATGCAGTCGTGCGGTCTCGGCCTGGATGAACGAGTCCGTGCAGGGGCGCTGACCGCATCTGCTGGCGAACGGGTCACCCGGGATGGCCCACGCCATCGCGTAGATGAAGAACGTGGTGCCGACCAGCACCGGAATCATCAACAGCAGGCGTCTGAGTATGTAACGCCCCATGGCTTTCGCCTACCCTTCATGGGTTCTGCCCGCCGATCGGCCGGCCCCGCGACGAACTGATGCGGGACCGGCCGGTCGTGGTGTCGCGATATTGCGATTGTCCTGAGGTTCCGCCTCCCCCGTGCTGAGGTGAGCCGGAACCGTGAGGTACTGCCGATCAGGACCCGATTCAGCTGGCGGTGACGCTGACCAGGTCGAGGGTGCTCTTCGGGGTGACCTTGACGTTGCTCAGACGGTCCGACCACACCGACTGCTGAGCCTGGTACCACAGCGGCACGACGGCCATGTCGGTGGCGATCAGAGCCTCGGCGGCCTGGTAGTCCGCGTACGCCTCTTCACCCTCGGCCGCGTTGGCCTTCTTGATCAGGTCGTCGAACTCGGTGTTGCTCCAGCGACCGTCGTTCGAACCCGCGCCGGTGGCGTACAGCGGCTCCAGGAAGTTCTGGATGTGCGGGTAGTCCATCTGCCAACCGGTACGGAACAGGTTGTCCATCTTGTCGCTGTTCACGTCCGCGCGCAGGGTGGCGAAGTCCACGTAGGCCTTCGCGTTGCACTCGACGTCAAGAGCGTTCTTGATGCTGTTGCAGATGGCCTCGGCGGCTTCCTTGTTGCCCTGGCCGTCAGCGTTGTAGCTGAACGAGAACGGACCCTTGAAGTTCGACTTGGCCAGGTACTCCTTGGCCTTCGCCGGGTCGTAGGTGCAGAACTCGCCACACGCGCCGGCCTTGTAGCCGTCGACGATCGGGGAGACCCAGCCGGTGGCCGGGGTACGACCGCCGTTGAACACCGTCTTGGTGATGGTGTCCCGGTCGATCGCCAGGGAGAGGGCCTTCCCGATGTTCGGGTCGTCCTTGAAGTTGTCGCTGTACTGCGGCAGCGTCATCGTCTGGATGACACCGACGGCCTTGTTCACGAAGTGGTCGGCGCGGTCGGTCTGGTACTGGTTGTCGACCAGAGCGGCGGCCGGAACCTGGTTCATGAAGTCCAGGTTGCCCGCGAGGACGTCGTTGTAGCCGGCCGAGTCGGACGTGTACGTCTTGAACACGGCCTCGGCGATCTGCGGCTTGTCCTCGCCCTTGTAACCGGACCAGGCGGTCAGCGTGAAGCCGGTGTCACCGTCGCCCGAGGTCACCTGGAACGGGCCGTTGGCGATCGGCTTCTTGCCGTACGCCTCGGGGTCGTCGAAGAACGAGTCCGGCAGCGGGTAGAACGCCGTGTAGCCGACCATGGTCGGGAAGAACGACTGGGCGTTGGCGAGCTCCACCGTGAACTCGGTGTCGCTGACCTTCTTCAGGCCGCTGAGCTCCTTGGCCTCGGGCTCGTCGGCCTTCTTCGGGCCGTCGTCGTCCGGGTCGACGGGGTTCATCTCGTCGTAGCCCTTGAAGGACGCGAAGAAGTAGTTGTTCAGCGCCGCGTTCGGACCGTAGGCGGTCCAGTTCCACGCGTCGATGAAGCTGTCGGCGTCGACCGGGGTGCCGTCCTGGAAGGTCTGGTCGGCCTTCAGCTTGACGGTCCAGGTGATGTTGTCGTCCGACTCGATGGACTCGGCCATCGACATCTCGGGCGCGGCGGTGTCCGGGTCGTAGTCGACCAGGCCACGGAAGATCGCGTCCAGGATGTTGCCGCCACCAACCTCGTTGGTGTTACCCGGGATCAGCGGGTTCTCCGGCTTGGTGTTGTAGATCGTGACCGAGGCGTTGCTGTCGGCGCTGTCGCCAGAATCGCCCCCGCTGTCGCTGCTGCACGCGGACAGGGCAAGAGCGCCCGCCGCGAACAGAGCACCAGCAGCAATCAGCCTGCGCTGCTTCACTCGTCGTTCTCCTTTGGTTTCCGACATCACGGCCCGAGCCGGGCGCTGGTCGCACTCGACCGACCAGCCGACACACGGACAGGTCAAGCGCCTGCACTCTTGGTACCGGATTCGGGACACGATAGGCGTTCACAGCTGATTACGATCCGGACAAGGATGCTTCGCGTTCAGCCGCTCTGCACGATGAAAGCACGTCCGAAAACCCGCTCTCACCGGACGATCTTCAGCATGGTCGCAAATTGTCGGCGCGCCGACTACGGAGCGCATCCGGATGACAAAGGAGCAGCAACGGGTCGGTCTCGAAAGCGACACGATGGCTGCACGCTCTACCCCACACCAGGCGAAACGGACAAGCAAATATCGTCCCGTGACCTTGAACACACAAGGATCACCAGGTGACATCAATTTACATGCCGGACACAAAGGTTGCACACCGGGGGTCCCCCGCTCCCGATAATGAACGCGAAAAGTGGGTTTTGGCCGGAAATTTCACGGTGGCCTGAGTCGGGACCCTCGACCCGTCCGGTGCTACGCAGCGTTATCGCCCGTATGGCTTACGGTCAACCCCGCGTTCGTATGCTGATCAAGCGCGGCCTCTCGTCGTCCCCAAAACGCCCGAAGGGCCACCCGTGCGTACACAGGTGACCCTTCGGTTCCTCCGGACCGGGGGACGACGGGAGATCAGCCCCGCTTGGCGCGGGCCGTGGCCCGGCCGCGCTCGGTCTGGTCCAGGATCACCTTGCGGATGCGCACGGCCTCCGGGGTGACCTCGACGCACTCGTCGTCGCGGCAGAACTCCAGGCACTGCTCCAGGGAGAGCTTGCGCGGCGGCACCAGACGCTCGAAGTTGTCCGCGGTGGACGAGCGCATGTTGGTGAGCTTCTTCTCCTTGGTGATGTTCACGTCCATGTCGTCGGCGCGGGAGTTCTCGCCGACGATCATGCCCTCGTAGACCGGGGTGGTCGGCTCCACGAAGAGCGTGCCGCGCTCCTGGAGGTTGGTGATCGCGAAGGCGGTCACCGCGCCGGCCCGGTCGGCCACCAGCGAGCCGGAGGGACGGGTGCGCAGCTCGCCCACCCAGGGCTCGTAGCCCTCGAAGGTGGCGTGCGCGATGCCGGTGCCCCGGGTGTCGGTGAGGAACTCGGTGCGGAACCCGATCAGGCCACGGGAGGGGACCAGCCACTCCATCCGGATCCAGCCGGTGCCGTGGTTGGACATCTGCTCCATGCGGCCCGCGCGGACCGCCAGGAGCTGGGTGATCGCGCCCATGTACTCCTCGGGGGCGTCGATGGTCAGGCGCTCGAACGGCTCGTGGACCTTGCCGTCGACCTCCTTGGTGACCACCTGCGGCTTGCCCACGGTGAGCTCGAACATCTCCCGGCGCATGGTCTCGACCAGGATGGCCAGGGCCAGCTCGCCACGACCCTGCACCTCCCAGGTGTCGGGACGCTCGGTGTTGAGCACCCGCATCGAGACGTTACCGATCAGCTCACGGTCGAGCCGGTCCTTGATCAGGCGGGCGGTCACCTTGGTGCCCTTGACCGTGCGGCCGGCCAGCGGCGAGGAGTTCGCGCCGATGGTCATCGAGATGGCCGGCTCGTCCACCGCGATCAGCGGCAGCGGGTGCGGGTCCTCGGCGTCGGCCAGGGTCTCGCCGATGGTGATGTCGGGGATACCGGCGACGGCGACGATGTCACCCGGACCGGCCTCCTCGGCGGGCTCACGGGTGAGGGCCTTGGTGATCAGCAGCTCGGTGATCTTCACCCGGCTGACCGTTCCGTCCTGCTTGCACCAGGCCACCTGCTGGCCCTTGCGCAGCGTGCCGTTGTGGATGCGGCACAGCGCCAGACGGCCGAGGAACGGCGAGGCGTCGAGGTTGGTGACGTGCGCCTGGAGCGGCATCTTGTCGTCGTAGGACGGGGCCGGCACGGCGTCGAGCAGCACCTGGAACAGCGGCTCCAGGTTCTCCGAGTCGGGGAGCTCGCCGTTCTCCGGGCGGTTGAGCGACGCCCGGCCGGCCCGGCCCGAGGCGTAGACGATCGGGAAGTCCAGGGCGGCGTCCGGGTCCAGCCCGGTGCCGTCGAGGAGGTCCATGAACAGCTCGTAGGTCTCGTCGACGACCTCGGCGATCCGGGCGTCCGGGCGGTCGGTCTTGTTGACCACCAGGATGACCGGCATGTGCGCCTGGAGCGCCTTGCGGAGCACGAAGCGGGTCTGCGGCAGGGGGCCCTCGGAGGCGTCAACCAGCAGGGCGATGGCGTCGACCATGCTCAGGCCACGCTCCACCTCGCCACCGAAGTCGGCGTGACCCGGGGTGTCGATGATGTTGAACGTGACCCCGCCGCTCGGCGCACCGGGGCCGGAGTACCGGACCGCGGTGTTCTTCGCGAGGATGGTGATGCCCTTCTCGCGCTCCAGGTCGTTGGAGTCCATCGCCCGGTCGTCCACGTGCGCGTGGTCGCCGAAAGAGCCGGTCTGCCACAGCATGGCATCGACGAGCGTGGTCTTTCCGTGGTCGACGTGGGCGACAATGGCGACATTGCGCAGGTCGTCACGGGTCTGCGTAGGCATGCTGAAGGCCGATCCGGTTGTGGGGTGGGGACGTTTCATGTTACCCGTGGCTCAACGGGCTTGACGTTGCTCCGCCAGGGCGGTGAGTGCGAGCACAATCGGGACATCCGCAGGCAACCAGCCGACCTCCGACCAGTGGCCCAGCCGCAGGTGCCGGAGTTCGTCGTGCACCTCGATCGGTGCCGGCTCCCCCTCGATCACCCGCACCAGCCAGACCCGCATCCGGTGCAGCGGCGGGAGGTCCCAGCCCAGGCCGTTGGGGGCGATCAGTTCCTCGCCCACCTCGACCCGGACCCCGAGCTCCTCGGCGAGCTCGCGGTGCAGCGCCTCCAGGGGCTCCTCGCCGGGATCCACCTTGCCGCCGGGCAGCTCCCAGCCACCCGCCAGGTGCGGGGGCTCGGTGCGGCGCGCGGCCAGCAGCGTGGTGGGGCGGTCCAGGTCGTCGACCACGGCGCCCCCGACGACGAGTACGGGGCCTGAAGTGTCACTCACGGCCCACAGCATCCCAACTCCGAGTTGCCTACGCACAACGCGCGCACTGCCGGGTCATGAATGCGGGCGGGAATGTGATCCACGTCCTACCCTTGGGTCATGCCTGAGCTGCTCACGATGGAGGAACTGGACACGGCACTGGTGGGGTTGCCCGCCGTCCACAAATCCGGCACCTCCCTGCTGCGCATCCGTGTGAAGGCCCCCGGCTTCCCCCAGGCCGTGGAGCTGATCTCGCGAGTGGCGATGAGCGCCGAGGAGATGAACCACCACCCCGACATCGACCTGCGCTTCGACAAGGTCACGTTCACCCTGAGCACCCACGTCTCCGGCGGGGTCACGGCCCTCGACGTCGAGCTGGCCCAGCGCATCCTGGTGCACGTGGACGCCGTCGGGGCCGGGGTCCTGACCCCCGCCGCCCGGGTCGAGCTGGCCATCGACACCCAGGACGCCGACAGCATCCGCCCGTTCTGGCGGGTCGGCCTGGGCTACGTGGAGCGGCACGGCGACGAGGGCATCGAGCTGCACAACCCGGACGAGGTGGGGCCGGTGGTCTGGTTCCAGCCGATGACCGAGCCCCGCACCCAGCGCAACCGCATCCACTTCGACGTCTACGTGCCTTTCGACGACGCCCCGAAGCGGGTCGCCGACGTGGTCGGGGCCGGCGGGCGGCTGGTCACCGACCAGTTCGCCCCGGACTGGTGGGTGCTGGCCGACGCCGACGGCAACGAGCTGTGCGTGTGCACCCAGTAGGTCAGGGGGACGAGGGCGACGGTGACGGGGTGGAGGCCAGGGTCCAGGTGTTGGCGTTGTAGGTGACGCCGGCAAGGGTCGGGTTGTACTGAACGCCCTGCGCCTGTGAACTGGTGGCCAGCATCCCCGGGTAGGCGAAGAGCGGGACGGTGGCCACCGCGTCCCAGAGTTCGGTGTCCAGCTCCTCGAGGATGCTCTCCTGCCGATCCGGATCCAGTTCCGAGTAGAGGCGTTTGAGCAGCAGGTCCACGTCCTCGTCGCTGTATCCGCCGTAGTTCTCGGGTCCCTTGCCGAGGTAGACGCTGTACGGCTGGGTGACGAGGGTCGTTCCGGCCCAGGAGAAGAGGGCCACGTCGAAGTCGCCGGTCTTCAGCTCAGAGGTGTAGAAGGTGTACGAACCCGAGTCCACGACCTTGAAACCAGCCTTGTCGCAAGACTTCTTGATCAGGTCAGCCACCTGCTCGCGTCGCAGGTCGGGGGTCAGATAAGAGAGCTCCACCCGGGTACCGAGCTTCTTCTCGTCCTTGAGGATCTTCCGGGCGCCCTCGACGTCGACCGCGTCGTAGTCCTGCCCGCCGGTCTGTGCGAACTGCTCGTACCCCTGCTGGTACGGAAGCCGGAACCGTGACTCCTGCACCTGGGCCTGCGGATTCACCGGTTTGATCAGCTCGTCCACGATCTGTTGCCGTGGCACGCACTTGGCGAAGGCCTCACGCAGCGCCCGCGACTTGAACACCCCGTCGACGTTGAAGTCCAGGTGCTCGTAGACGAACGAGTCGTGGCTGGTGACGTCGACCGCGTCACCGGCCCTGTCGAGAGTCTTCAGGATGCCCTCAGTGGGCGTCGGATCGATGACCTGGACGTCCCCGTCCACGAGGGCCTCAGCCTGTTCACTCGCCGGAACGACCTTGACCACGATGTTCCGGACCGACGGCGGTGCCCCCCACCATTTCGGATTCGGTTCCAGAGTGACCGCGTCACCGGCCTTCCACGAGGCCACCTGATAGGGACCGGCGCTCGGCGCGATCGCGGTCTCGTACTTGCCCGGCGTGAACTCCCAGCCCGTGTTGTAGAACTTTCCGAGCTTCTTCATCGTGGCACTCTTGCCCGCCTTGACGGCGGAGATCAGGTCTTTGACACCCGTCTGCTTCTCGACGATGTGCGCGGGCAGGATCGTGCCCGCGCCGAACAGCGAACTCCAGTCGGCGAACACGCGATCGAAGGTCACGGTGAAAGCACGGCTCCCGTCGGAGCATTCCGGTATCTGCGCGTCTTCCCAGGCGCCAGGCCGGTTCGAGGAGAACGCCGTCAGCTTGGCACCGGTGTACTGGTCCTTCTCACCGGTCGGCCAGCGCCCGGCGTTCGCGGCCCAAGCCAGCACAGCGTCGTCGCAGTCGATCGGCTCACCGTCGGACCACACCGCGCCATCGGCGAACGTGTACTCCACCGTCAGGGGATTACTGCCGACCTGCTCGAACGAACCGAACTCGGTGTCGGCCCGCCGGTCGCCCTCCGGCCCGTAGTACCAGAAGCCCCGCAGCACCTGGTTGAGCACCACGGCGTTGGCCGAGCTGGCCGCGTTGGCGGTGTTGTTGTTGTACGCGGAGAACTCACGCGCGCTGGCATACGTCACCGTCACCGGCGCCGTGGTCGGGACGGCGGCCTGGTTGCCCTGGTTGTGGTCGGCCTGCTGTTCTTCCTCGCCGTCGCCACCGCCGGAGCAGGCGGCCACGGCCAGGGTCACGGCGGCCAGGAGTGCGATCCAGGTTCTTCCCGACCGTCGTGCCGGCGTCGAGCGGCTCAAGCGATGTTCCTTTCCTGAGCGGCGTCCGCCCTCCGGCTCCAGCTGTCTGCGGAGCCGTCGGGGGCCAGGGTTCAGCCAACCTGTCCAATAAATCCGCAAGCGCCCGGATCCGCAAGGGCATTGACGGAGCGTTACCGACCTGTGACGCTCGGAACAAATGGCGCATCCCGTCGCCCGCTGAGGCGGGTGGCCCGCCCGGAAGGTACCGTTGAACGGATGATCATCCGGGGTCGAGGTGGCTGGGAGGGCGGGCGATGGGCAAGAGATGGCATCCCGTGCGGCATGCCCCCGACCGCTGCCCGATCCACCAGAAGAACATCTACCCCAGCTCCGCCGTGGCCGGCATCGCCGCGCGCAAGGTCGAGCTGAAAGAAGGGCTGGAGTCGGGCGCGATGGACACGTTCTACTGCGAGGACGCCAAGGGCTGGCACATCGGCCACCGCTCCATCCGATCCCGCATCGAGCGGAAGTGGTCGATCTGATGGCGAACTCCACCCTGGACGTCGAGGCGCTCCGGTCCCACTTCCCCGCCCTCGCCGAGGGCGCGGCCCACTTCGACGGGGCGGGCGGCACCCAGACCGCCGACGTGGTGGGCGACGCCGTTCGCGACACCCTGCTGTCGGCTGTCTCCAACCGCTACACCGTCACCCGCGCCGAGCGCCGCGCCGAGGAGATCGTGGTGCGGGCCCGCGCGGCGATGGCCGACCTGCTCGACGCTGATCCGGGCGGCATCGTGTTCGGCCGCAGCATGACTGCCCTGACCTTCGAGTTCTCGCGCACCCTGGCCAAGACCTGGCGGCCGGGCGACGAGGTGGTGCTCAGCCGCCTGGACCACGACGCGAACGTGCGGCCGTGGGTGATCGCCGCACAGAACGCCGGTGCCACCGTGCGCTGGATCGACTTCGACCCGGCCACCGGTGAGCTCGAGGACGTCTCCCAGCACCTCTCGGAGCGCACCCGCCTGGTCGCGGTCACCGGCGCCTCGAACCTGATCGGCACCAAACCCCGGCTGGAGCCGATCGCGTACGCCGCGCACTCCGTCGGCGCCCTGCTCTACGTCGACGCCGTGCATCTCGCCGCCCATGTCCCGGTGTCGCTGGCCGACCTGGGCGCGGACTTCGTGGCCTGCTCGCCGTACAAGTTCTTCGGCCCGCACTGCGGTGTGGTCGCGGCCCGCCCGCAACTGCTGGAGCAACTGCACCCGGACAAGCTCGCGCCCTCGTCGAACACCGTGCCGGAGCGCTTCGAGCTGGGCACCCTGCCCTACGAGCTGCTGGCCGGCGTGACCGCGGCCGTCGACCTGATCGCCGGCTTGGCCCCCGGCGCCGAAACCGACCGCCTCCAGCAGACCCACTCGTCCATGTGGGCAATCTCCGACCACGAAGACGCCCTGCGGATGAAGATCGAGGCCGGGCTGGCCGAGCTCGACGGCGTCACCGTGTGGTCGCGCTCCCCCGACCGCACCCCGACGCTGCTGCTGACCTTCGAGCAGCACGAGGCCGCGGCCGCCTACCCGTTCCTGGCCGACCTCGGCATCAACGCCCCGGCCGGTTCGTTCTACGCCTACGAGCCGTCCCGGCGGCTCGGCCTGGGCACCCAGGGCGGCCTGCGCATCGGGTTGTCGCCCTACAACAACGACGACGACGTGGACCGCCTGCTCGCCGGGCTAAGGGCGTTTCTGGCCCGCTGAGGCCAGTCGCCACTGCACCACGGCCATCGTGGCGTCGAGCAGTGCGGTCGAGGCAACCAGTGAACGTCCTACCGCAGTGCGCTGTTTCGGCAGTACCGCCAGGCAGAGCAGAACCCAGGCCAGGTTCAGCAGCGCACCGCGGCGCAGGGCCGGGCCCGGCGGCCGACCGGCCGCCGGACGCAGCAGCCGCGACGAGAGCATGAGTGCCGCGGCCACGAAAGGCCTTGACGTTCCTGAGGAATCGACGAAACGGTAGACCGACGGCGCGCTGCTGACCGCTGCCCCGGCACCGAGGCAGCCCAGTGCGTCGGTGTTCAGAACCAGTCTGCCCAGCCGTTCCCGATCCATGGGCCACCCCCGCCTGATCGCCGAGGGCCCAGTCTATCTAGCGGCGGGTGGGCGAGGTGTGCGAGCTGCGCATCACCTCGAGAAACTCCTCGGCCTGCAACCCGGGGGCGGAGAGCCGGTAGCGCTCGGGGCACGGCCTCAGGCCGTCGAGCACGATCTCCAGCGACCGGCGCCACAGGTCGGGCTGCACCTCACGGCAGCCGTCCATCACCGGGCCGACCATGAGCGGGATCATGCCCAGGTCGTAGGAGCAGATGCCCGGCCGCAGCACCTCGGCGACGTGAGCCCGGGCCACCAGCTCGTCGATCACCGGCAGCAGCCGGGCCCGGCACGAGGTCATGGTGCCGCTGGTGACGTTGTACATCAGGAACTCTTTGAGGCCACGGTTGCCGGCCTGGAGCTCCAGCGAACGGGTGACGAAGGTGACGAGCGCCTTCCACGGATCGTCGATCTCCAGGGCGGCCCGGGCGATGTGGACGATCCGGTCGACATCTTCTTCGAACAGGGCCTCGAGCAGCGAGTCCTTGTCGGGGAACCGGCGATAGACGGTGCCCACCGCCACGTCTGCCGCCTCGGCCAGCTGGTCGTGACTGACACCGCACCCTTGCTCGGCGAGCAGCTCACGGGCAGCGGTGAGGATCCGCTGCCGGTTGCGCTCAGCATCTTTCCGCAGCGGCCTGCACATCTGCGCACGGACCTCGCCCACGGCAGAAGTGTACTCAGCTCCGCACCTTCAGGCGAGCTAAATGGAGCTCGCTTTTCAAAGTTGACAGAACTCTCCACTTTCCCGCTAAGGTGACACCCGTCCTCAAAGTTGAGGCCCTTCTCCACTTGCTCCGCCCGCCGCTGACCGGCCCGCGGAGATCCCCACCTTCTTTCAAGACAGGACCACCATGGCGTCTGTAGAGAGCGTCGACCGCGCGCCCGGCCGGGCCGCGACCGACAGCACTGACCCGGATCCGCGCAGGTGGTGGGCCCTCGCGGTCATCGCCATCGCCCAGCTGATGGTCGTGCTCGACGCGTCCATCGTGAACATCGCCCTCCCCTCGGCCCAGGCCGACCTCGACATCAGTGACGCCAACCGGCAGTGGGTCGTCACCGCCTACACGCTGGCCTTCGGCGGGCTGCTGCTGCTCGGCGGCCGGATCGCCGACTACACCGGCCGCAAGCGCATTTTCATGATCGGCCTGATCGGCTTCGCCCTCGCCTCGGCGCTCGGCGGCGCGGCCACCAATGACGTGATGCTGTTCGGCGCCCGGGCGCTCCAGGGCGCCTTCGCCGCCCTGCTCGCCCCGGCCGCGCTCTCGTTGCTCCAGGTCAGCTTCACCGACGCCAAGGAGCGCGCCCGCGCGTTCGGCGTGTACGGCGCGATCTCCGGCGGTGGCGCGGCCATCGGCCTGATCCTCGGTGGAGTGCTCACCGAGTACGTCAGCTGGCGCTGGTGCCTCTTCGTCAACGTGCCGATCGCCGTGCTGGCCGCCGTCGCCGCCATCGGTGTGGTGCGGGAGAGCCGGGCCCACGGCGACACCCGCTACGACATCCCCGGCGCAGTGCTGGTCAGCGGTGGCCTGGCCGCCCTGGTCTACGGCTTCACCCAGGCGGCTGAGGCCACCGACGGCTGGAGCGACACCAGCACCATCACCTGGCTCGCCGTCTCGGCCGTGCTGCTGGTCGGCTTCGTGATCTGGGAGACCCGCACCCACCACCCGCTGCTGCCGCTGCGCGTGGTGCTCGACCGTAACCGGGGCGCCGCGTACGTGTCCTCCCTGCTCATCGGGGCCGGGCTGTTCGCGATGTTCCTGTTCCTGGCGTACTACTTCCAGCAGAACCTGGGCTATTCGGCGGTCAAGTCGGGCTTCGCGTTCCTGCCCTTCAGCGTCGGCATCATCGTTGCCGCCACGGTGGCCAGCAGCCTGATGCCGAAGGTCAACCCGCGCGTGCTGCTCGTGGTCGGCGGTGTGCTGGCCACGATCGGGCTCGCCCTGCTCACCCAGATCGACCTGGACAGCAGCTGGCTCACGCTGATCCTGCCCGCCGAGGTCCTGATCAGCCTGGGCATGGGCCTGTTCTTCGTGGTGTCGGCCAGCCTGGCCCTGACCCGGGTGGAGGAGCACGACGCCGGCGTCGCCAGCGCCATGCTGAACACCAGCCAGCAGATCGGTGGCGCACTCGGAACCGCCCTGCTGAACACGCTGTTCGCGAGCGCCGTGACGAACTGGCTCACCGACAACGCGGGCAACCCCAACCCGGCCGAGGCCGCGATCCACGGCTACCACGTGGCCTTCTGGGTGGGTGCCGGGTTCATCGCGACGGCCACCGTCCTGGTGCTGCTCATGGTGAACGCACGCAGCAAGGACCTGAGCGCCGACGGCATGGTCCACGTCGGCTGATTCCGGGCAACCGCTCGAACTGTGGACGACGAGGAGCTCGGAGGGAGCTCCTCGTCGTCCACTATTGGTGCTCGTCCACCTCGCCGATGAAACCGGTGAGAACCTCGGCCAGCGGCCCGAGAACCGCCGCCGGCAACGCATGCCCCAGGCCGGGAATTCCGACCAGACGGGCACTTCCGATGCTCCCCGCGATGTGTGCGGCGTGCGGGGGCGGGTTGATCGGGTCTTCCGGGGCCTCGATCACCAGCACCGGCACGGTCACCGCGGCGAGTTCGGCGCCGCGGTCCAGCCCGTCCTGCGCCGCCCGGGCGTGCGCGGTCGGCGAGCGGTCGTGCCCGGCGTGTTCCACGGCCCGCCGCTCGTGCCGGCGGAACTCGGCCGGGTCGAAGGGGATCCGCGATCCGTTCAGCAGCCGCCAGTGCTCCACGCGGAAGTCCAGCTCCTCGGCCGGCCCCCGTTCGTCGCCGAGGTGCTCCCACAGCCGGAGCAGTCCGGGATCCGGGCCGGGCAGCCCTTCCGCGTTCCACGCCCCCAGTGCGGCAGTGGCGAAGACCGTTGCGCTGAGCACTCTTTCCGGATGATCGAGCAGGAGCAGCTGCACCAGGTAGCCACCCATCGACATGCCGACCAGGTGTGCCGCCGGAATCTCCAGCGCGTCGAGCACCTTCACCACGTCGGCCGCGAGATCGGTGAGGCCGTAGGGATGTTCGTCGAAGGCCTCGGTGGACCGCCCGGTGTCGCGATGGTCGTAGCGGATCACCCGGTGCCGGGCGGCCAGCCGTTCGACCAGCTCGTCGGGCCAGGCGACCCCGGCCGCATTCGCGCCCATGACCAGCACCAGCGGTGTGCCGGACCCCCGCTCCTCCACCCAGAGCCGGTATTCGGGCGTGACCTGGACCCAGTGCTCCATGCGTTCACGCTAGTCCCCGGCCGCGGTCCCGGTCTTCATCTTTTCCGCGGGGCATCTTCCCGGCACCGGCCACGAGCGGGGACGGCGAGGTGGATGATGGCACGCATGAGCGCAGAGGCGGACTTCAAGGCCGGTCTTCACCGCTACCTGAAGGAGGGCCGGGCGGCGTTGCTCTGGAAGCTGGAAGGGCTGTCGGAGTACGACCTTCGCCGTCCCCTGGTGCCGACCGGGACGAACCTGCTCGGCCTGGTGAAACACGTGGCCATGGTGGAGGCCGACTACTTCGGCGTGTGCTTCGGCCGCCCGTTCCCGGGCAGCCCGTTCCCGGCGATGGCCGACGACGCCGAGCCGGAGGCCGACATGTTCGCCGCCGCCGACGAGAGCCCGCAGGACATCATCGATCTCTACCGGCGCGTGCACGTGCACTCGGACGCGACCATCGAGGCGCTGCCCCTCGACGCCGCCGGATCCGTGCCCTGGTGGAAGCCGGAGAGCCGCCACGTCACCCTGCACCGCATCCTCGTCCACATGGGCACCGAGACCTTTCGGCACGCCGGGCACGCCGACATCGTGCGCGAGCTGATCGACGGCAGCGCCGGCAGCCGGCCGGGCGACCCCAACCTGCCCGACCCGGCGGCCGGCGGCCGGGAGAAGCACCACGCGAAGCTGGAGGCGATCGCCCGGCGCTTCGCGTGACCTGATCCGGTTCCGTCAGCGCCGCGTCAGCTCTTCCCGGCGGTCAGCCCGAGCGGCCACCACTGCGGCAGCATCTGCACGTAGACCCGCATGAAGTCGTCGATCGACAGCTCGGGACGTTCCAGCCAGCCGGCGATCGCCCCGACCGTGCCGTCGGCGACCAGCCGCGCGGCGATCTCGGCCGCCACCTCGTCGGGCACCCCGGTCACCGGCACCTCGATCCGCCGCCGGGCCAGGTCGAGCAGCAGACGCCCGGACTCCAGGAAATGCGCGCCCAGCATCGAGCGCAGACCGACCTCCGAGGTGTACGCAAGGTCGCGGCGATAGATGCCGATGTGCTTCTCGATGTGCCGCATGACGCCGATCGTGACTTCGGACACCACCTGGTCGAGATCCCCGGCCGGGGCGTCGAGCAACTGGTTGCGCAGTTCGTCGAGGTCCGCCATCAGGGCCTGTCGCAGCAGGTCATCGGGGGAACTGGCGTGCTCGTAGAAGGTCGATCGGTGCACGCCCGCCTCCCTGGCCAGCTCGGAGACGCTGACCTGGGTGACCGGCCGTTCCTCGGCCAGCCGGAGCACGGCCTGGTGCAACCGCTCGCGGCTCCGGCGCTGCCGTGCGTCCATTCGAGATCCTCCCGGGAATGTCTAGCCGACAGATGTCGGTTATCTTGATGTCAACACAACACGTTGCTAGGGGCGGACGACCTCCCGATCGCAGGCCACCCGTCCCTGTCTGCTCAGGACGGAGAACATCATGGCCACCTACGACGTCGCAGGTCGCTCCGCAATCGTCACCGGTGCCGGCTCGGGCATCGGCCGCTCCATCGCCCATCTGCTGGGCGCCAACGGTGCCAGCGTCATCGTGTCCGACATCAACGCGGAGAACGCCGATGTCGTGACCAAGGAGATCACCGCCGCCGGCGGTGTGGCGCAGGCCTTCGTCGGGGACGTCGCCGACGTCGCCGTGCACACCGCGATGGTGGAGGCCGCGAACGCCCTGGCCCCGCTGAAGGTCGCGGTCAACAACGCCGGCATCGGCGGCCCGGCCGCGCCGATCGCCGAGTACGACATCGAGAAGTGGAAGAAGGTCGTCGAGGTCAACCTCAACGCCGTCTTCTACGGTCTGCACGAGCAGATCCCGGCGATGATCGCGAACGGCGGTGGCTCCGTGATCAACATGGCCTCCGTGCTGGGGTCGGTCGGTATCGCCAACAGCTCCGCGTACGTCACCACCAAGCACGCCCTGCTCGGTATGACCAAGAACGCCGCGCTGGAGCACTCCGTGCAGGGCGTACGCGTCAACGCCGTCGGGCCGGGCTTCATCCACACCCCGCTGGTCGACGCCACCCTCGACGCCGACGCCCAGAAGTTTTTGGCCAGTCAGCACGCCCTGAACCGTCTGGGCACGCCGGAGGAGGTGGCCGCGCTGGTCGCCTTCCTGGCGTCCGACGCCGCCAGCTTCATCACGGGTAGCTACCACCTCGTCGACGGTGGATATTCCGCGCACTGATCACATTCTGCCCGACCGGGGGATCCCGGGCCCGCACGGGCCGGGATCCCCCGGACGCATGTCCGCCGCAACCGGCTTTGAGACAGCGTTAGGCCTTTCGGCTCATCGCGCTTGAGGTGGCCGCGCCTAGGCTCCAGCACCGTGACTCGCCGGACCAAGCGCCTCGTCGGAACGCTCGCCGCCATCTCCCTGCTGCTGGGCGCGCTCGGCTACCTGGGCCTGCGCTCGCGCTCATCGGGCAGTTCCGCGAGCGCCTCGGCCGGCACCTCGTCCGACCTGGTCATGGCTCAGGTTCCGCAGGCGACGGTGACCACCGGCAGCACGACGAAGCCGGCCGACCCGGCCGCTGCGGCGAAGAAGAAGGCCGAGCGCACCAACGGCCTGACCGAGCAGGCCGCCCGGGCCGGTGCCGCCCCCACGAAGAAGGCCAGGCAGAAGAGCACGGCCACGAGCAGTTCGTCGTCCACCATCGGCACCGGCGGCAAGAGCACCACGCCCGACACCCTGGGCCCGGTGAAGAAGGGCGCGGCCCTGTGGAACCAGACGGGCATCACCGCCTCGCTGAAAGACTCCGGGGTGAGCTGGTTCTACAACTGGGCCCCCGATCCGCAAGAGGTGAAGGCGCCGGCCGGCGTCGAGTACGTGCCGATGATCTGGGGCGAAGGCGCGGTCACCGCGGCCAATCTGGCAGCCGCCCGCAAGAACGGCGACACCCTGCTCGGCTTCAACGAACCCGACCTGGCCGAGCAGTCGAACATGAGCGTCGAGAAGGCCCTCGAACTGTGGCCGCAGCTGGAGGCCACCGGAATGCGGCTGGGCAGCCCGGTGGTGGCCTACGGCGCCGACACCGAGGGTGGCTGGCTCGACCGGTTCATGACCGGAGCGAAGAGCCAGGGCTACGACGTCGACTTCATCGCCCTGCACTGGTACGGCGCGGATTTCACCACGAAGAATGCCGTCAGCCAGCTGAAGTCGTACATCCAGGCGGTGCACGAGAAGTACGGCAAGCCGATCTGGCTCACCGAGTACGCGCTGATGAACTTCGCCGAGGGCGCGCAGAAGTTCCCCGACGCCGCCGACCAGGCCGCGTTCGTCACCGCCTCGACGGAGATGCTCGAGAGCCTCGGATACGTCGAGCACTACTCCTGGTTCGCCTTCCCGACCTCGACCAACGGGCAGGACGAGACCGGCCTGTACCGGCCGGGCGGCGCGATCACCGATTCGGGCAAGGCCTACCGCGCGGCCGGCTGACCTCACCCGCCCGGGCAGTCGTCGCTGTCCCCGCCGGACCGGCACTCGGCGTGCCGGGGCGGATCGGTCACCGGCTGCCGGGTGAGCGGGGTCAGGTCCGCCGGGCAGGAGATGCGCCGCGGGGTGCCGGCGTAGTAGGTGAATTCCACCTCGTAGCAGGCATTCACCGGATCACTGTGGTGTCGCCAGAGCCAGTTCTGGCCGTCCTGCGCGGGAATGTAGACGTGATAAGTGAGCACGGCCAGCGTCTGGCTGGGATCGGTGGCCCCGGTGTCCACGGCCTCGACCACGCTGAGCCGCCCGTCCTCGGCGGCGTTGGTGGACAGCACGGCGTCGAGAAAGCCCGCCGCCGAGTTCTGGCGCGGATAGGTCACCGCGTCGGTCACCACGCGCGCGATGTGGTCGGTGACCCCGTTCCCCTCGGGCCGCAGCATCCACCAGGTCAGCCCGCCCGCCAGCAGCATGGCGAGAACGGCGGAACCGACTCTGACGACGCGCATCTCAGCCCTTCGCCGGATGGCCGGCGGATGCCCGGCCGAAGGTGTGCACCACCTCGATCGTACCCACGATGTTGGCGTTGAAGGTGTCGAGATGCTCCGCCGGGATCCAGTATTCGAGGATGTCACGACCGCCCACCTGCTGCACCTCATATCGGTCCAGATAATCCTTGATCACTGAGAACCGGGTGACGTATCCGGCCCCCGAGGCCGGCACGTTCCAGTCCCGGGCGATCCGGATCGCGTAGTCCTCGGTCAGCACCGGGTAGAAGATCGGCTGGCCGGGCAGCCGAGACGGCCAGCGCCTCCAGCCGCTCTCCTCTACCAGCGCGATCTCCTCGGGGCCGGTCGGGCGCCAGAGGGTCACGGTCGCATTCATGACGTGAACGCTACTGCTGGGCCGGATCTCGCGACCACGGGTTATTCTCCGGTGACGAGCCCAGGCGGCAGATGGGTCACGTCACCGAGCCGGAGCAGGAACGTGTGACGGGGAGCTCCCGCCGGATGGCGCTTCTTGGGCCAGTGATGCAGCTCGGTGATCGACGCGTGCGGCACGCTCACCTCGAACGTCCACGGTGCGTCGGGGGCCAGGCCGAACAGCCAGCGCAGCACGGCGTCGGTGACGGCGGCATGGGTCACCACCACCAGACGGCCCTCCGGAGGCCGCGCCACCAGAGCGGTCATCGCACCCTGCACGCGCCGCTGGAACTCCAGCAGCGATTCGCCGCCCGGGGTGCGGTGATGCGGGCGCCAGAGCACGAGGTCCTCGCGCTTGTCAGCGTCGTCCCAGGTCCAGTCCGGGCCGAAGCGGAACTCGTCGAGATCGGCGACCTGCTCCGGTTCCCGGCCGAAGGCGAGGGCGGTCTCGACGGCCCGCAGCCGGGTGCTGGAGACCAGCCGGTCGTGCTCGGTCAGGCCGAGAACAGCCCCGGTGGCGGCCGCCTGCTCACGGCCCAGCGCGGTGAGGGCTCCGTTCTGGCCGTCCCGTTCTTGCTGGCCGTGCCGGACGAGGAGCAGATGGACGGGCGGAAAGTGCGGGGAACCTCCGGCGGCGACCATGTCGGGATTGTCCTATATTTCGGGGACGTTGTCCTGATGTTTCGCGCGTCGCACGCCAGACGGGCGCTCCAGGTGGCGCGCCTCGGCCGGGCCGGCGCGGAAGTTCCCTCCAGGCAGGATGATTCATGAGGCCGATCTCCCCGTCACCCGGCTCGGGACGCGCGGCGTTCGTCGTCCCCCGGTGTGCCGTTGAATTCAGGACGACGAAACGACCGCATCCGGCGTCGAGGCCCGGCCGGCCGTAGGGTTCGGGCCATGGCCACCCCTCGACCGGACGCGCTGGATCTGGTGCTCCCCGGCTCCACAGTCCACCCGTTCACCCCTTCCGACCTGGCTGAACTCGTTGTCCTGCAACGGTGTTGCTGGGTGAGCGAGGCGATCCTCAACGAGACCCTCGACGTCCCGGCCCTGCACGAGACCCACGAGCAGGTACTGGCCTGGGCGGCCGCCTGGAAGACGTTCGTGGTCCGGCTGGATCATCGGCTGGTCGCGGCCGTCCGGGGCCGGCCGGAGGGCTCCGACTGGCACGTCGGCAGGCTGATGGTCGCCCCCGACCTGAGTGGCCGCGGCATCGGCTCGGCGCTGCTCACCCTCATCGAGCGTGCAGCGCCGGAAGACACCGAGCGGTTCGTGCTGTTCACCGGCGGCCGCAGCGTCCGGAACATCCGGACCTACGAGCGGGCGGGGTATGCCGTGGACACGCAGGCATCGCACGCGCCGGGGCACATCGCGGGGGCGGTGATACTGACGAAAACTTCTGCGGTGGAAGGGGATGCGTGCTGATCGAACGCGGTCAGACCCCGGCTCGCCAGACCTGCCGCGCCGAGTAGCCACTCCGCCGCAACCAGTGCTCGGTGTAGACGATCTTTTCGGGAGTCACGATCGTGAGGGGATCCGTCGGCGGTTCTTCCAACGACCTCGACCGCTCCACGTGATCCGACTGCCACCTGAAGGCTTCCCAGTAACCGTCGGCGGCGGGATCATCCCTCAGGAGAGTTCGTGCCGCGCCCAGGATCTGCAAACCCCGGCTACTGGCCTGCCCGACCAACGGAGCGAAGATGCCCACCGAGATCCGCGAATCCGCCGCCAGGTTGCGCATCTTCGGCGATCCCGGCGCAGCGGTGAACATCAGTTCCAGACCCAGGGAGTAGTAACGGACCGGCGTCGCCAGCGGCCCGTCCTCGCTCGCCGTCGCCAGCACGCACATGTTCTGGCTGCTCAGCAGATGGAGAATGCGCTCCTCAAGCACGTCTCGCGGCAGACTCTGCGCGGGCGCCGGACCGGCCAGCCATGGATTCGTCACGGGCATGGGCTACAGATACCAGCCCCGGCCCCCACCGTTCGGGCCGTTCGGGCCGTTCGGGCCAGAACCCACCCGCCGTCAGCACCCTGCCTCAGGACATGCCTCACGCATTCTGTCCGGGTTGGGCGCCGCTCGAACATCTACGACTCCTGACGCAATGCAGTGGCGCCCGCCCTCACCACCGCCGAAACCGATTAGGTATAGCTTTCGCTATACTCTGATCCATGGGGAACTGGGACATCTACCTGGTGGAAGAGGTGCGCACATGGATCGAAGAAGCCGACTCGGACACGCATCTGCGGATCGTGGCATCCTTGGATGCTCTGGCCGACGTAGGCCCCGGGCTGGGGCGCCCGCTAGTCGACACGATCAGAGGATCGTCACTGGCCAATCTCAAGGAACTGCGAGTGGGCACGGCCCGGATCGATCCTGTTCGTCTTCGACCCGTGGCGCGCCAGCATCCTGCTGGTCGCCGGAGACAAGACCGATCGCTGGCGGGAGTGGTATCAGGAATCGATACCACTGGCCGAACAACGTTACGAGAGCTACCTGATCGCCCGGAAGGAGGAGATGGGGCATGAGTGAGCACGTACGTTGGCAGGACATCCGCCCCCAACACGTCGAGCGCGCTGGCGGTGAGGAAGCTGTTGCCGCCGAGAAGGCCGAGCTGCTGGCCGAGGTCACCGGGCAGCGCCTGGCCGAACTTCGCAAGGCCCGGGGTTTCACCCAGCAGCAGGTGGCCGACCGCATGGGTGTCACCAAGGGCCGGGTTTCCCAGATCGAGCGTGGACACATCTCCGGCCAGGAAGTCCTGGCCCGATATGCCGCAGCCCTGGGCGGCCAACTCCACCAGGCGATCTACTTCGAAGACGGCGACATCGCAGCCATAGCCTGAAACAGCGGAAAGGGCGTCGACCCGGCCAGGTCGACGCCCTTTCTTCGGCTAATCGCTACACGTTGAACCGGAACTCGACCGGATTCCATCGCCGATCAACGATCAGGAGCGACCCAGCAAGCTGTACATAGATGATCGAGCAGCACAAGGCATTCGAGCGCGTCCCAGAGACCGAACTGCCAATTGGGCGCCCGTCGATCGCCCCGTACCAGGTGTTCCATGTGTACACATGGAACACCTGGTACCGTAGGTCCATGACAGAGGCACCGCATGAGTCGATTCGCGACCTTCGTTCGCATCTGGCTGACGTGGTCGAGCGCGCCGATCGATACCACCAGCCCACCGTGATCACCCGCCGGGGCCGCCCCGTTGCGGCGGTCGTCTCCATCGATGTCTTACGTCGCTACCAAGAGCTCGAAGAGCAGGAGCTCAATCGGCTGGTCGATGAACGCATGGCGCACCGCGGAGCCGGAACGCCCCTTGAGGATGTGCTGCGCGAGACCCTGTCCCGCGATGACTGACTACCGCACGATCTTCACCGATGAGGCCCGCGACGAATTGCGAAAGATTCCTCGGGACATGGCCTTACGCATTCTGTCCAAGTTGGCAGAGCTTGAAACCGATCCGCTCGGCTTCAATACCACTGCGCTGGTTTCCCGTCCGGAACGCCGGCGTCTACGGGTAGGGGACTACCGCGTGGTCTATACCCTCGAGAACGACGAGCTGATCGTGTGGGTGGTGCAAGTGGGGCACCGCTCTGGTATCTACGATTCCTGACGCAAAGCAGCGGTGCCCGATCGCGGTCAGCGAACGGGCACCAGATGACGGCCGAGAACGCAGCTACACGTTGAACCGGAACTCGACCACGTCGCCGTCCTGCATGATGTATTCCTTGCCCTCCATGCGCACCCGGCCCTTGGCCTTGGCCTCGGCCATCGAGCCGGCCTCGATCAGGTCATCGAAGCTGACGATCTCGGCCTTGATGAAGCCGCGCTGGAAGTCGGTGTGGATGACGCCGGCCGCCTGCGGAGCGGTCCAGCCCTGGTGGATGGTCCAGGCACGGGACTCCTTGGGGCCGGCGGTGAGGTAGGTCTGGAGGCCCAGGGTGTGGAAGCCGACGCGGGCCAGCTGGTCCATGCCGGACTCCTCCTGGCCGACGCTGGCCAGCAGCTCGGCGGCCTCTTCGGCCTCCAGCTCGACCAGCTCGGACTCCAGCTTGGCGTTCAGGAAGATCGCGTCGGCGGGGGCCACCAGGTCACGCATCTTGGTCTGGAGCGCCTCGTCGGTCAGCCCGTCCTCGTCCACGTTGAACACGTAGATGAACGGCTTGCTGGTCATCAGGCTCAGCTCACGCAACTGGTCCATGTCGATGCCGGCCTTCGCGGCGCCCTGCGCCAGCGTGGTGCCGTCTTCGAGCAGCTTCTGCGCGGCCACCGCCGCGTCGAGCACCGCCTTGTCGGCCTTCTTCCCCTTCACCTCTTTCTCGAGGCGGGGGATGGTCTTCTCCAGGGTCTGGAGGTCGGCCAGCATCAGCTCGGTGTGGATCACCTCGATGTCGTCGGCGGGGTCGACCCGGCCCGCGACATGGATCACGTCATCGTCGACGAAAGCCCGCACCACCTGGCAGATCGCGTCGGCCTCACGGATGTTGGCGAGGAACTTGTTGCCCAGCCCCTCGCCCTCGCTGGCGCCCTTGACGATGCCCGCGATGTCGACGAACGACACCGTGGCCGGGATCAGCTTCTCGCTGCCGAACACCCCGGCCAGCTTGCCGAGCCGCTCGTCGGGCAGCGGGACCACCCCGACGTTGGGCTCGATCGTGGCGAACGGATAGTTCGCCGCGAGCACCTCCGCCTTGGTGAGCGCGTTGAAGAGCGTCGACTTGCCGACGTTCGGGAGACCGACGATGCCGATGGTGAGTGCCACGCGCCCAGGTTACTGGCCCCCGCCGACAGTCCCGAATTGTGGACGACGAGAAGCACCGGCCGCGAAGTTTGTCGGTACCTCCTGGCATCGTGGCCACCATGACGACGGCGGTGGGGTTCCTGCTCGGCCTGCTCCTGGGCCTGGCGCTGGCCGCGTTCGGCGCGGCGGCGGTGTTCCGGCCGCTGGTCCGCGCCCGGCAGGCCGCCCTGGAGGCCGAACGCGACCTGCTGCGCGAGCGGATCACCGATCTGGAGGCCGCGGCCGGGCAGGACCACGAGCTGGTCGCCACGCTGTCCCCGCTGGCCTCCACCCTGCAACGGGTCGAGAAACAGGTGCAGACGCTCGAGCGTGACCGGGTCGAGCAGTACTCCCGGCTCGACGAGCACCTGAACGCCGTGCAGTCCTCCGGCGAGGCGCTGCGGGCCCAGACCGCGGCGTTGGCCGGGGCGCTGCGCTCCCCCACCTCCCGGGGGGCCTGGGGTGAGGTGCAGCTACGCCGGGTGGTCGAGCACGCCGGCATGCTGGCCCGGGTCGACTTCCTCACCCAGGCCTCGGGCACCACGCCCGACGGCGCCGGGGTGCGTCCCGATCTGCTGGTCAACCTGCCCGGCGGCAAATACGTGGTGGTCGACGCCAAGGCCCCGCTCGCGGCCTTCCTCGAGGCCAGCGAGAAGGGCGAGGCGGCGTTGTCGGCGGCGGCCGGGGCGCACGCCAGGGCGCTGCGGGCGCACGTCGACTCGCTGGCGGCCAAGGAGTACTGGCTGGCCTTTCAGCCGACCCCACAACTGGTGGTGTGTTTCGTTCCGGGAGAGGCGTTCCTGGCCGCGGCCTGCACCGCCGACCCCAGCCTGCTGGAACACGCGATGGCCCGGCGCGTGGTGCTGGCCACCCCCACCACGCTGCTGGCGCTGCTGCGCACCGTCGCGCTCACCTGGCAGTCCGAGGCGGTCAGCGGCAGCGCCCGGCAACTGCTCGAGATCGGCACCGAGCTCTACCGCCGGCTGGCCGGGCTGGGCGATCACGCCGGCAAGCTGGGCCGCGACCTGCACCGCGTGATCGAGGACTACAACGCCCTGGTCGGCACCCTGGAACGCCGCGTGTTCGTGACCGCCCGCAAGATGCAAGACCTCGACCTGGTCGACCACGACCTGCCCGCCCTCACCCCGCTGGAGTCCAGCCCCCGTCCGCTCACCGCCGACGAGCTGATCACCGGCCCGCCCCGGCCCACCGAACCCACGGTGCAGCTGCAACCGGACCAGGCCGACGCCCTCGACCCCGGCCACCGGGCGGCGCGTTGACCAGGGCCGATCACCACCCGATTCACCGCCTGATTCACCACCGATGCCGCCCCCGACCTCACAACGTCCCCCAGTCCCGCGCCGCCCGCAGCAGGTGCTCGCGCACCAGGCCGAGCGGCTGGGCATCGTCCTCCCCGGTGCGCCAGGCCAGGTGCACGGTGTTCAGGGGCAGCTCCTCGCCCCGGTGCAGCACCTGCACGCTCGCGGCCTCCAGGGCCGGGCGGGCGATGTAGCGGGGCAGCACGCTGATCCCCGTGCCCGCCGTCACGGCTGCGAGCACCGCACGCAGGTCCGGCACGGTCAGGGCCACGCGGTTGGGCGGCCGGTGCCCGAAAAGGGTCAGCCAGTAACGCCTCACGATGGGCAGATCCCCTGAGTACGCCACCAGCGGCAGATGGGCCAGAGCCTTGACCGGTTCGGTGGCCAGCTCCGCCGGGTCGATCGAGCGGGCGTGCGCGGCGGTGCCGATCAGGAGAAACTCCTCATCCACCAGCGGCACCGCCGTCACACCGGTCAGCTTGGGGCGGATCGCCGAAATCACCAGGTCCAGCGGACTTTCCAGGCGCCCGCCCGCCCTCACGCACCCACCCGGCCCCGGGCGTCCACCGGATCGCTGGCCCTCGTCCCACCCAGAATCCTTATCAGGCAATGGATTCGCGCCGGACGCCAGATCCGCCAGCAGCTCGTGCGCCTGCCCCAGCCGGATGTCCAGCCGCAGTCCCGCCCCGAGCAGCGGTGCGAGGGCGGGCAGAACCCGCAGCGAAACGATCTCGGCCGGCCCACCCAGCCGCAACTCCCCCGAAAGCACGCGCACGCCAGAGGGCCGCATCACCTCACGTAACCGCCCCAGCGGCTCACCCACCCGGGCCGCCAGGCGCTCGGCCTCCCCGGTCGGCCGGGTCCCCCGCCGCGAGCGCTCGAACAGCCGCACCCCCAGCCTGGCCTCCAGCCGCGTGATCCGGTCGGTCAGGGCGGGCTGCGACACACCGAGCTCCGCAGCCGCCGCGGTCATCGAGCCACGCTGGTAGACCCGCATGAAGGCGTCCAGCAAGTCCAGTTCCTGCACGCGTTCCATCATAGAAAAACTGATGACGACGATCCGCTCTGACCGCGCACCGCAGGACCGGAACCGATACGACTGGACCAGCTCGACGACGAGCGCACGACCACCGAATTCCACCGAACACCCAGCACAGCACACGACAACACTCACCAGCACCCGACAGCATCCGGCCGATGCACCCGTGCCGACAGCCCGGCATCACCACGGCCAGACGGCCCGACGGCCAGACGGCTCGACGGCTCACGGCTCGACGGCTCACGGCCCGACAGCTCACGGCCCGACAACTCACGGCCCGACAACTCACGGCCCGACAACTCACGGCCCGACAACTCACGGCCCGACAACTCACGGCCCGACAACTCACGGCCCGACAACTCACGGCCCGACAACTCACGGCCCCACGGCCCACGGCACGATGCGCACCGGCCGGCGAAAGGAACGACGTGGCAAAGATCCTGATGGTGCTCAGCTCGGCCGACAGCCTGACGCTGGCCGACGGCACCTCGCACCCCACCGGCTACTGGGCCGAGGAGGTCGTGCGCTCGCACCAGGTGCTCACCGAGGCCGGCATCGCGGTCGACATCGTCACGCCCGGCGGTCGCCCGGCCGTCCCGGACCAGGGCAGCCTGGCCGCGGATGCCCCGGAGACGGCGGGGTTCCGGCAGTACCTGGACGGCATCAAGGACCAGCTGGACCGGCCGAAAGACCTGGCCAAGGTGTCCGGCGCCGACTACGACGGCGTCTACCTGCCCGGCGGGCACGCCCCGATGACCGACCTCACCGACAACCGCGACCTCGGCCGCATCCTCACCCGGGCCCTGCGCAAGGACCAGGTGGTGGCCAGCCTCTGCCACGGCGCGGCCGGCCTGCTCAGCGCCGACGACACCACCGGCTTCCCCTTCGCCGGGCTGCGGATCACCGCCTTCACCGACGAGGAGGAGAACCAGGGCGGGCTGGGCGATCGCTCGCCGTGGTTCCTGGCCACCCGTCTGGCCGAGCGCGGCGCCGTGCTGGAGACCGGCCCGGCCTGGAGCGACACGGTCGTGGTGCAAGGAAAGCTGATCACCGGGCAGAACCCGCAGTCCAGTGTCAGCACCGCCCGGGCCGTGGTGGAGGCGCTGAAGGACATCCCGAACGGCACCGCGCTCGATCTGCACGGCGCCGCCCACATCCAGCGCTACCGCGAGACCGGCGGCGCCGACGGGCACGACTGGCGCTACGGCACCCAGATCCTGCTGCTCGACAGCATCGGCAACAAGTCCGGCCAGCAGCGCACCCACGCCCTGATCTACCGGCCGTGGAACGGCGCCTACCTGGTGGTGGCGTCGGCCGGCGGCACCGACGCCCCGCCCGCCTGGTCACTCAACCTCCAGGCCCGGCCGGACACCCGGATCCAGGTGCGGGACCAGATCATCCCGGTGCGGGCCCGCGTGGCCACAGCCGCGGAGAAGCCCGCGATGTGGGCCGAGATGGTCGACGCCTGGCCGGACTACGACAACTACCAGGAGCGGACCGACCGCGAGATCCCGATCGTGGTGCTGGAGCCGACGGGTGAGCCGCGCCCTGCCTGACCCGTCGTCCACCAGCAGTGAACCCCCGGGTGGCCGCCCCGAGAAGTCGACCACCCGGGCGGCTCAGGCCGCCACCGTGCCGTGCGGATCGATGACGTACTTGCGCGCCGCGCCCTGGTCGAACTCGGCGTAGCCCTGCGGGGCCTCGTCGAGCGAGATCACGGTCGCGTTCACTGCCTTCGCGATCTGCACCTTGTCGTGCAGGATCGCCTGCATCAGGCCGTAGTTGTACTTCATCACCGGGCACTGGCCGGTGACGAACGACAGCGACTTGGCCCAGCCGGTGCCGAGCGAGAGCGACAGCGCGCCGACCTTCGCGGCGTCGTCCACGCCCCCGGGATCACCGGTGACGTAGAGGCCGGGGATGCCGAGCGCCCCGCCCGCCGCGGTGATCTCCATCAGCGAGTTCAGCACCGTGGCGGGTGCCTCCCCGGACGAGCCCTCCCCGTGCCCGCGGGCCTCGAAGCCGACGGCGTCCACCCCGCAGTCCACCTCGGGAACCCCGAGGATCTGGAGAATCTGCTCCTTCGGGTCGCCCTTCGACACGTCCACCGTCTCGCACCCGAAACTCGCCGCCTGGGCCAGCCTCTCGGCGTTCAGGTCACCGACGATCACCACGGCCGCACCGAGCAGCTGGGCCCCGGCCGCGGCGGCCAGGCCGACCGGCCCGGCACCCGCGACGTACACCGTGGAGCCGGGTTTCACGCCGGCCGAGACCGCACCGTGGTAGCCGGTCGGGAAGATGTCCGAAAGCATGGTCAGGTCGGTAAGTTTCGCCAGGGCCTGATCCCGGTCCGGGAAGCGCAGCAGGTTGAAGTCCGCGTAGGGCACCATCACGTACTCGGCCTGACCACCGACCCATCCGCCCATGTCGACGTAGCCGTAGGCCGCGCCGGGACGGGCCGGGTTCACGGTCAGGCAGATCCCGGTCTTGCCCTCCTTGCAGTTGCGGCACCGCCCGCAGGCGATGTTGAAGGGCGCGGACACCAGGTCACCGACCTTGACGAACTCCACGTCCGGGCCGGCCTCCACCACCTCCCCGAGGATCTCGTGACCGAGCACGAGGTTGCGCGGGGCGGTGGTGCGACCACGCACCATGTGCTGGTCGCTGCCACAGATGTTGGTGGTGGCGACCTTGAGAATCACACCGTGACCGCATTTTCGGCCGATGTTGTCCGGATGCACGCCCGGACCGTCCTGGAGTTCCAGCTTGGGGTAGTCGATGTCCTGGACCTCGACCTTGCCGGGTCCCGTGTACGCAACGCCTCGGTTGCCTGCCATCTGCGATCAACCTCTTCGTCGAACGACGCCAGGTGAACGCTCCCCATCAGAACACGGCAAAACGGGTTGCGCCCCCTCCGAACGGAGAGGGCGCGACCGGAAAGAGCGGGTCAGTCCTGCTGGGCCGCGGCCTTGGCCTTCATGTCGCGACGGATCTCGCGGGGCAGCGAGAACAGCAGGTCTTCCTGCGCGGTCACGACCTCCTCGGTGCGCCCGTAACCCCGCTCGGCCAGCCAGGCCAGCACGTCCTGCACCAGGATCTCCGGCACCGAGGCGCCGGAGGTGACACCGACCGTGTTCACGCCCTCCAGCCAGGACTCGTCGATCTCCGCGGCGAAGTCGATGCGGTGCGAGGCCCGGGCGCCGTACTCCAGCGCCACCTCCACCAGGCGCACCGAGTTGGACGAGTTGCGCGAGCCGACGACGATGACCAGGTCGGCCTCCGGCGCGATCTTCTTCACCGCGACCTGACGGTTCTGCGTGGCGTAGCAGATGTCGTCGCTCGGCGGGTTCTGGAGGTTGGGGAACTTCTCCTTGAGCCGCCGCACCGTCTCCATCGTCTCGTCGACCGAGAGCGTGGTCTGCGACAGCCACACCACCTTGTCGGGGTCGCGCACCTCGATGCCGTCGACGTCGTCGGGAGAGTTCACCACCTGGATGTGCTCGGGCGCCTCGCCGGCGGTGCCCTCGACCTCCTCGTGACCGGTGTGGCCGATCAGCAGGATGTCGAAGTCGCCCCGGGCGAACCGGACGGCCTCCTTGTGCACCTTCGTGACCAGGGGGCAGGTGGCGTCGATGGTGTGCAGCTGACGGCGGTCGGCCGCCTCACGCACGGCGGGCGACACGCCGTGGGCGGAGAACACCACGATGGCGCCCTCGGGCACGTCGTCGGTCTCCCCGACGAAGATCGCGCCCTTGTTCTGCAAAGAGGTGACGACGTGCCGGTTGTGCACGATCTCCTTGCGCACGTACACCGGGGCTCCGTGCACCTCCAGGGCCTTCTCCACCGCGAGGACGGCCCGGTCGACGCCGGCGCAGTAGCCGCGCGGCGAGGCCAGCAGCACCCGCTTGGTGTCGGCGGGCGCGCCGTCGGGAGTGGGGGCCGGGGAGGCGATGCTCGATGCGGTCACGCCCCCATGGTAAGTGGCGAATCCCTGGGCCCGAGGGTCGGCTAGCGTGAACCGGGTGAGCGACACACCCCGGAAGATCCCGGCCACGGCGGGTGAGACCACAGCGGAACATCCCTGGCCGGTGCGGCTGCTGTCGTCCAAGCTCACCGACTATGTGGCCAGGTCACCGGCGGTCTGGGTGGAGGGCCAGGTGGTGCAGCTCACGCGCAGACCCGGACAGACCACCTGCTACCTCACCCTGCGTGATCCGGACGTGGACCTGTCGTTCAGCGTGAGCACGCACGTGCGGGTGCTCGACGCCCTGCCCACCCCGTTGCGCGACGGCTCCCGCGTGGTCATGCGGGCCCGGGCCCAGCTCTATCCGCGCCGCGGGTCGCTCAGCCTGTTCGCCGAGCAGATCCGCCCGGTCGGGGTCGGCGAACTGCTCGCCCAGCTGGAGCACCTGCGCCGGCTGCTGGCGGCCGAGGGCCTGTTCGCCGCCTCGCGCAAGCGCGCGCTCCCGTTCCTCCCCCGCACCGTGGGCCTGATCTGTGGACGCGCGTCGGCGGCGGAACGGGACGTGGTCGAGAACGCCAGGCGACGCTGGCCCGCCGTCCGCTTCGACATCCGGGCGGTCGCGGTGCAGGGCCCGAAGGCGGTGGAGGACGTCGTGGGGGCGCTGCGGGCGCTCGAGGCCGATCCGGACGTCGATGTGATCGTGATCGCCCGGGGCGGGGGCTCGGTCGAAGACCTGCTGCCGTTCAGCAACGAGGCCCTGCTGCGGGTGGTCTCGGCCTGCCGCACGCCGATCGTCAGCGCGATCGGGCACGAGGTGGACAAGCCCCTGCTCGACGACGTGGCCGACCTGGCGGCCTCCACCCCGACCGACGCGGCCAAGCGGATCGTGCCGGACGTGGAGGCCGAGCTGGACGGCATCCGGCAGACCCGGCTGCGGGCCCGGAACGCCCTGCGGGCGCGCATTCTCGGCGAGCTCGGCACCGTCGCCGCCCTGCGCTCCCGGCCGGTGCTGGCCGACCCGCACCGCCTGCTCACCGCCCAGGCCGATCTGGTCGCCGGGCAACGGGAACGGGCCGCCCGGGCTCTGCGCAACCGGCTGTCGCACGCCCACCAGGACGTGGACCACCTGCGGCAGCGGGTGCGGGCGCTGTCGCCGATGCAGACCATGGCCCGCGGCTACGCGGTGGTGCAGCTGGCCGACGGGCAGGTGGTGCGCTCCCCGGCCCAGGCCCCGGCCGGCGAGCCCCTGCGCGTCCGGGTGCACGAGGGCGAGTTCGCCGCCCGCGTGACGACACCCGCCGACAACACGCCCTAGGCTCGGTGACGTGACCCCGCCCCGTCAGAAGAAGACCGCCCCGGAGGAGACCGGCCCGCCCGACCTGGCCGCGCAGGAGGCAGCCGCCCTGGACGCCGAGCTGGCGGAGCTCTCCTACGAGCAGGCCCGTGACGAACTGGTCGTCGTGGTGCGCCGGCTGGAGAGCGGCGCGGAGACCCTGGAGGAGTCGCTGGCCCTGTGGGAACGCGGCGAGGCCCTGGCCCGGCGCTGCGAGACCTGGCTGGCCGGCGCCCAGGCGAAACTGGATGCCCGGCAGCCCGCTACGGACCAGGACGGCTGAGCCGCTCTCAGGCCGGCAACTGCCCCCGCACCGCCCGCTCCACCAGTCCCCCGATCCCGGCGTCGAGCCCCATCGGCTCCAGAGTGAGATCGGCCGCGACCGTCGCGATGCCGTGCACATGGGTCCACAGCAGCACACCGCGCTCGCGGGCGTCGTCCATGGTCGGGTACCCGGCGGTGATCACCCCGACGAGCTGCCCGAGCAACGGCACCGACAGCTCACGCAACGCGTAACCGCTGCCGGAAAGCAGGTCGTGCCGGAAGATCAGGCGGAACATGCCCGGCCGTTCCCGGGCGAACCCGACGTAGGCGTGGGCCGCCGCGAGCAGGCGCTCCGGCACCGGGCCGGCCGCGTCCAGCGCCTCGGTCAGCACCGCGGTCAGGTCGCCCAGCCCCTCCCGGGCGATCGCGGCCAGCAGTTGCTGACGTGTGGGGAACCAACGGCGCGGCGCTCCGTGCGAAACCCCTGCCCGACGGGCGATCTCGCGTAGCCCGAGGCTCTCCGGGCCGGAGGTCTCCAGCAGCTCGACCCCGGCCCGCACCAGCCGTTCTCTCAGGCCGTTCCCCTCAGCGGACAGTGTTCTTCACCGAGGCCGCGTAGACGTCGACGTACTCCTGATCGCCCCGGGCCGCCAGGGTCTGCATCAGCTCGTCGGTGAGTTGCCGCACCAGCTGCCGGTTCTTGCCCTGCCCGTGATGCGCGGACAGGTCCATCGGCGGGCAGAAGGTGACCCGCACGCGTCCCGGCCGCCAGATCCGGGTGCCCGGCGGGTTCACCCGGTCGGTGCCGCGCAGCACCACCGGGATCACCGGCGCCCCGGTGTCGAGCGCCACCCGGATCGCCCCGGTCCTGCCCCGGTGCAGACGCCCGTCCGGCGAGCGCGTGCCCTCCGGGAAGATGCCCCAGACCCCGCCGTCGGCAAGGATTTTCCTGGCCCGGGCGAGAGAGGACACGGCCTGCGCGGGGTTGGAACGGTCGACCGGGATCTGCCCGGCCCGGACGAAGAACCAGCGCCGGCAGCGCCCGGTCAGGCCACGCCCGGTGAAGTACTCGCTCTTGGCCAGGAAGGTGACCCGGCGGCGCGAGGTCAGGACGAGGAACAGCGAGTCGGAGAACGACAGGTGGTTCGGGGCCAGGATCGCCGCCCCCTCCCGCGGCACGTTCTCCAGCCCTTCGACCACCGGGCGGCCGAACAGCCACACGAACGGTGCCAACAGCACCCTGAACACCCTGAACCCCACGGCGCCTCCTGGCGGACGATTGCGTAGACACTGTCTACGCGAGACGGCGCGTCAGGGCAAGGGCCAAAACAAATGGACGACGCCGGGCCCGTCCGGCCCGGCGTCGTCCATTGATTGAAGGTCAGTCCAGCTCGGCCGCCACAGCGGTGGCGAACTCGTCCATCTCCGTCTCGCTCGCGGTTCCGGTGACCACGGTGGTGATGCCGTCGTCACCGCGGTTCACCAGGCTGATGGTGCCCCGGTCCTCCCGGCTGCGCACCACCCACTGCACCCCACCGATCGACTCGGTGCCGTTCTCCTGCCCGTCGGTGACCTGACGCGACTCCCAGGCCTTGGTGACGTCCTCGGCCTGCTGGATGCCGGCATAGGTTCCGGTCGGGGTGGTGAAGGTGAGCTGCCAGGTGGCGATTCCGTCGGTGGTGCCGCTCTCCAGCCCGGCGGCGCGGGCGGTCCAGCCGTCCGGCAGGTCCGGGTTCACCGGGTCGAACCCGAGCGTCCCCTTGGCGCCCAGGGCGGCCGAGGAGACATCGATGTTGTGCTCCGGCACCTTGTTCGGGCGGGGCACGATGAGCAGCAGCAGAAGCACGATGCCGACGATCACGGCCATCGAGATCAGCATGTCTTGCGGGCGGGTGCTGAGCGACTTGCGCCGGTGCTCCGCACTGCGCTCGGCGGCCGAGCCGACCGCCTGCGCGCCCGGCGCCGACGGGGCGGGCGACGGCGACGTGTCGGCGGGACTGCTGGGGCTGGGCGTCTCGGTCACTCCCCTATGGTCGCGCTCCGGCCCGGCAAACGCGTAACCGGGTGGCCCCCGACGCGCCCCCCATGATCATCGAACGCCCGGGGCCTTAGCCTGGGGCAGACCCGAGGGGGTCTTCGAAGGCATCGCGAGGAGGCGGCTGTGGACGAGGTTCTGGTCATCGGTGAAGCACTGGTCGACATCGTCACCGCCCCGGGGAAGCCACCGGCCGAGCATCCTGGCGGCAGTCCTGCCAACGTTGCCATCGGTCTGGCCAGGCTCGGGATCGACACCCGTCTGCTGACCAGAATCGGGGACGACGCACGCGGCCGGCAGATCGCGGCGCACCTGCACGACTCCGGTGTCGGCCTGGTCGAGGGCTCGGTCACCGCCGGCGCCACCTCCACCGCCACCGCCCGGCTCGACGCGCAGGGGGTGGCCAGCTACGAGTTCGCCCTGGACTGGGCCCTGCCGCGCAGGAGCATCGAGAACGTCCGGGCCGTGCACACCGGCTCGATCGGCGCCACTCTCGCCCCCGGCGGTGACGAGGTGCTGCGCACGATCGAGGAGAACGCCGGCCGCGTCGTCATCTCGTACGACCCGAACGCCCGCCCCGCGCTGATGGGCTCGCGGGAACAGGCGCTGGAACGGATCGAGCGGATCGTGCGCGCCGCCGACGTGGTGAAGGTCAGCGACGAGGACCTGGACTGGCTGCTCCCGGGCGTGGACCCGCTCCAGGTGATCGAGAACTGGCGGGCGGCCGGACCGGCCCTGGTCGTGCTGACCCGGGGCGGTGAGGGTGCGGTGGGGGTGCTGGCCTCCGGCCTGGTCGAGGTGCCGGCGCCGAAGATCGCCGTGGCCGACACCGTCGGGGCGGGTGACGCGCTGATGGCCGGGCTGCTCGACGGCCTGGACCGGGCCGGCCTGCTCACCCCGTCGGCCGTCGGCGACCTGCGCACCAGGTCCGCCGCCGACCTGGCCCCCCTGCTCGCGCACGCGGTGAAGGTGGCCGCCCTCACCTGCACCCGGGCCGGCGCCCAGCCCCCGACCCGCTCGGAACTGGACGCCTGGACGCCGTGAGCGGGCTCAGCCCTTCAGCTCCAGCCCGGGGCGGCGCTGGATGGTCATCGCCATCGGCTTGGTCACCTCGGCGAAGAAGTCGTTGCCCTTGTCGTCCACCACGATGAACGCCGGGAAGTCCTCGACCTCGATCTTCCAGACCGCCTCCATGCCCAGCTCGGCGTACTCCAGCACCTCGACCCGGCGGATGCAGTCCTGCGCCAGCCGGGCGGCCGGGCCGCCGATCGAGCCCAGGTAGAACCCGCCGTGGGCGTGGCAGGCATCGGTGACGGCCTTGGACCGGTTGCCCTTGGCCAGCATCACCATCGAGCCGCCGGCGGCCTGGAACTGCTCGACGTAGCTGTCCATCCGCCCGGCGGTGGTGGGGCCGAACGAGCCGGAGGCGTAACCCTCCGGGGTCTTGGCCGGGCCGGCGTAGTACACCGCGTGGTCGCGCAGGTAGGAGGGCATCTCCTCACCGGCGTCCAGGCGCTCCTTGATCTTGGCGTGCGCGATGTCCCGGGCCACCACCAGCGGCCCGGTCAGCGAGAGCCGGGTCTTCACCGGGTATTTCGTCAGCTCGGCGCGGATCTCGGCCATCGGCCGGTTGAGGTCGACCTGCACCACGTCGTCGTTCAGGTGCTCGTCGGTGGTCTCCGGCAGGTACTGCGCCGGGTCGGTCTCCAGCTGCTCCAGGAAGATTCCCTCGGCGGTGATCTTCCCGAGCACCTGACGGTCGGCGCTGCACGAGACCGCGATGGCCACGGGGCAGGACGCACCGTGCCGGGGCAGGCGCACCACCCGCACGTCGTGGCAGAAGTACTTGCCGCCGAACTGCGCGCCGATCCCGAACTGCCGGGTCAGCTCCAGCACCTGGAGCTCCAGGTCGAGGTCGCGGAAGGCGTGCCCGGTGGCCGAGCCCTCGGTGGGCAGGTTGTCCAGGTACTTCGCGCTGGCGTACTTGGCTGTCTTCAGGGCGAACTCGGCACTGGTGCCGCCGACCACGACGGCCAGGTGGTAAGGCGGGCAGGCCGCGGTGCCGAGCGAACGCAGCTTCTCGTCCAGGAACTTCATCATCCCGGCCGGGTTCAGCACGGCCTTGGTCTCCTGGTAGAGGAACGACTTGTTCGCGCTGCCACCGCCCTTGGCCATGAACAGGAACTTGTAGGACGCCTCGTGCCCCGGCTCGGTGTCGGCGTACAGCTCGATCTGCGCGGGCAGGTTGGAACCGGTGTTCTTCTCGTCCCACATGGTCAACGGCGCCATCTGCGAGTAGCGCAGGTTCAGGCGGGTGTAGGCGTCGAACACGCCCCGGCTGAGCGCCTGTTCGTCGCTGACCGCCCCGGGCGCCGTGAGCACCTGGGTGCCGCGCTTGCCCATCACGATCGCGGTGCCGGTGTCCTGGCACATCGGCAGGATGCCGCCGGCCGAGACGTTGGCGTTGCGCAGCAGGTCGAGGGCGACGAAGCGGTCATTGGGGCTGGCCTCCGGATCGTCGAGGATGCGGGCCAGCTGGGCCAGGTGCGCCGGGCGCAGGTAGTGCGCGATGTCATGCATGGCGGTGTCCGCGAGCAGCGTCAGGGCCTGCGGCGCCACCTCCAGGAACTGCCGGCCCCCGGCCTCGATGGTGCGGATCCCGTCGGTTCCCAGCAACCGGTACGGCGTCTGGGTGTCCGGCGCGGTCGGGAGCAGGTCGGAGTACGCGAACTCAGTGGCCATGGCCACATCGTAGGCACGGCCGCCGCCTGACCGGACAGGTGGCACGTGCAAGCCGTCACACCGGCGCCGCGACCACCGTGATCACCCGGTCGATCTCCTCGATGATGGCCCGGGTGGGGGCGCCCGACGAGGCGATCCGGCGGATCTCCAGCAGCTTGTTCAGGGTCGCCCGGTCGGCCTGCGCCAGCACCTCCTCGGCCCGCTTCTCGGCCAGCTCGCGCTGCGCCTCCTCGTGGTTCACCTGGCCGCCGTTGAACAGCGTCTCCAGCGCCGCCATCAGCCGGGACAGCACGCCGTGCACCACGTCGGCCGCGAAGCCGCCGATCAGCGCGACCGCCGGCCGGGCCAGCCCGGAGAGCCCGTCGTCACCGTTGCCCAGCGGGATCAGCTCGGCGATCACCAGCCCGGACGCCATGCCGAGCAGGATCCGCTGGAGGAAGGTGTGGTCGAACTCCGGGTCGTAGCTGCCCCGGGCCACCTCCCGCCCGGCGCGGTAGACGGCGGTCAGCCCGGCCCCCAGCGCGGCGGCGGTGAGCAGGAACAGCTCGCGCAGCAGGAGCGCCGCGAAATCCGGCTCCCGGTAGGTGTATCCGGCACTCACCCGGCGCGCCTCCGGCACCGCGGCCAGCAGCACGAAGGCCACCAGGAACACCACGGTCGCGGTCATCAGCCAGCGCACCAGGGGCACGGTGCTGCCGGCCGGGGGCACGACGGTCTTCTTCGGCGTGCGGGACGAGGAGGCGGGGCGGCCCTGACGCGGGATCTGCCCGCCCGGGCGGGGTGGCCGCCGGCCCTCCCGGTAGTCGTGCAGAAGCTCCAGGGTGGCCGGGCGGGCCGGGGCCACCACCCGGCTGAGCTCCCGGTGCGCCCGCACCAGGGCCTCGGTCGCGAGCATCCGGTCGGAGTCCGTCGGCGGGGTGTTCCACCCGTCGCCGTTCAGGTCGACCACGGTGCGGTCGCGCACCGCCTCGAACATCCAGGCCTGCGGCGCCGGGGTGAGTCCCAGGTCCAGGACGTGGGCCAGCATCACCTCGACCTGCCGGCGCAGACGGTCGACTTCCTGTCCCTTACCCGCCTCGACGTTCCCCAGGGCGGTCAGTGTCGTCTCCGGAACCATCACGTCCCCTTTCACAGGCTCCATGGGTCACTGAACGTAAGGGATCGGTAGCGGATTGTTTCGCATCTTTGGAGTGGGCCGACGAAAGTAAGGCGTTCGGTCCACACCTGCATCCCCCTGGCCAGCCCCTCCACAAAGGTCCCCCATCGTCCCAACCGCACCGCATGGCGCAGGAGATGGGCGCGAAAGCTGGCATCCCGGCATGTCGTAACGTCTTGTCGGGTCATCAGGGGACACGGCGCGCGTGTCGCAATCCGGCGTGTCGGCGTGTCGCGCCCCGAATCGGCACTCTCTGCACGATTCAGATGCGCAGTTGATAGCTCACTGTTGTCCGGGGGCAACCGTGGGGAAGAATCCCCTTGCCGGCTCCACACGGGGTCCGGCACAGGCGACGATGAGGGTGTGAGTACGAACATGGGACCGACCGACAGCACCGGCATCGACCTGCCCGATGCGGCCGGCAGCCTGGCCGAACTCCTGGACGGCAACCGCCGTTTCGTGCTGGGTGACGCTCTGCACCCGAACCAGGACGTGCACCGGCGCGCCACCCTGGCCTCCGGGCAGCGGCCGTTCGCCCTGATCTTCGGCTGCGCGGACTCCCGGGTGGCCGCCGAGATCATCTTCGACCGCGGCCTGGGCGACCTGTTCGTGGTGCGCACCGCCGGCCACGTGGTCGACAACGCGGTGCTCGGCTCGATCGAGTTCGGGGTCGAGGTGCTCGGCATTCCGCTGGTGATCGTGCTGGGCCACGACAGCTGCGGCGCGGTGACGGCGACCATGAACGCCCATGACAGCGGCACCATGCCCTCCGGCTACCTGCGCACCGTGGTCGAGATGCTGAGCTCCAGCGTGATCGGCGCCCGTCAGCGCGGGCACGGCGAGATCAACGAGATCGTCGCCGAGCACGCCGTGCAGGTGGCCCAGGAACTGCCGGAGCGCTCCAGCGTCATCGGCCGCCGGGTGGCCGAGGGCAAGCTGGCCATCGTCGCCATGGAGTACGCCCTCTCCGACGGCGCGGTGCAGGTGCTGAGCAGCACCATCCCCACCCCCGAGCTCGAGGCGCCCGACCCCCAGGTGGCCTGATCCGGTCCGACCATGGACGACGCCCAGACCGCTTCACCGTGATCCGGCACGTTCTCCCCCGGCCCGTCCGGGGAGAACGTGGGACCCGGGTGGCTCCGCACCCGCCCGCGGGGCGAGGATCGGGGCATGGCCAACGAAGACATGCGCGTCGAACACGACACGATGGGCGAGGTACTGGTGCCCGCGGACGCCCTGTGGGGAGCCCAGACCCAGCGCGCCGTGGACAATTTCCCGATCAGCGGGGTCCGGATCGACCCGGCGGTGATCTCCGCGCTGGCGTTCGTCAAGGCGTCGGCTGCCCGGGTGAACGCCGAGCTCGGCGTGGTGCCGAAGGAGATCGCCGAGGCGGTGGCCGCGGCCGCCACCCGGATCGCCGGCGGTGAGCACGCCGACCAGTTCCCCATCGACGTGTTCCAGACCGGCTCCGGCACCTCGACCAACATGAACGTGAACGAGGTGGTGGCCACCCTGGCGAGCCGCGAGCTCGGCCAGAAGGTGCACCCGAACGACCACGTCAACGCCTCGCAGTCGTCCAACGACACGGTGCCGACGGCCGTGCACGTGGCCGCGGCCGCCGCCGTGGTCAACGATCTGCTGCCGGCACTCGACCTGCTCGCCTCGTCGTTCGAGAACCTGTCCGGCCGCACCCAGCACGTGGTGAAGGCCGGCCGCACGCACCTGATGGACGCCACCCCGGTCACCCTCGGCCAGGAGTTCGGCGGCCACGCGGCGCAGGTCCGGCGCTCGATCGAGCGGATCATCGACACCGTGCCCCGGGTGGTGGAGGTGCCGCTGGGCGGCACCGCGACCGGCACCGGCATCAACACCCCGCCCGGCTTCGCCGTCGGGGTGATCGCGGATCTGTCTGTCAGCACGGGACTTCCGATCACCGAGGCCCGGGACCACTTCGAGGCACACGGTTCCCGGGACGCCCTGGTCGAGTTGTCCGGCGCACTGCGCACTCTCGCGGTCAGCCTGACCAAGATCTGCAACGACCTGCGCTGGATGTCGTCCGGCCCGAACGCCGGGCTGGGCGAGATCCACCTGCCCGATCTCCAGCCCGGCTCGTCGATCATGCCGGGCAAGGTGAACCCGGTGATCCCCGAGGCCGTGCTCCAGATCTGCGCCCAGGTGATCGGGCACGACGCCACCCTGGCCTGGGCCGGGGCCAGCGGCAACTTCGAGCTGAACGTGATGGTGCCGGTGATCTCCCGCTCGCTGCTGGAGCAGATCCGGTTGCTGACCCGGGGCTCGGTGCTGCTGGCCGAGCGGGTCGTGGACGGGATCGAGCCGGACGAGCGCCGGGCTCGCGAGCTGGCCGAGTCGTCGCCGAGCATCGTCACCCCGCTGGCCCGGCCGCTGGGCTACGAGGCCGCCGCGAAGATCGCGAAACACGCCGTGGCCGAGCGGATCACGATCAAGGCCGCGGCCGTGGCCCTGGGCGTGGTGGAGCGCGGCGAGCTGACGGAGCAGCAGCTGGACGAGCTGCTCGACGTGAGCACGATGACTCACCCGTGACCTGTATCAGCGGCCGGTCGCCGAGGCTCTCCTCGGTGTGATCGGCGCAAACGCCGAACGGCGTCCTCGGGGGGAGGACGCCGTTCGTGCGGTTGTTCGACGGGGCGATCAGTACCAGCCGACGGACTGGCTGTGCGCCCAGGCACCGCACGGGGTGCCGTAGCGCTCGGCGATGTAGTCGAGGCCCCAGCGGATCTGCGTGACCGGGTTGGTCTGCCAGTCGGAACCGGCGCTGGCCATCTTGCTGCCGGGCAGCGACTGCGGAATACCGTAGGCACCGGACGAGGCGTTGGTGGCCTGGTAGTTCCAGCCGCTCTCCTTGGTCCAGAGCGAGTCCAGGCAGCTGAACTGCGACGAGGACCAGCCGCGGTCGGCGAGCAGCAGCTTGGCCGCGGACTTCGGGTCGCGCTGCGCGTTGCGCAGGGCCTTCTCGCGGCGCTCCGCGGCGGCCTTGATCCGGTCGGCGGCGGCCTTGGCCTGCTTGTACTGCGACAGGGCGGCCTTCGCCTTGGCGGGCGAGGCGTCCTTCACCGAGGCCTTGAGGTCCTCGGCCTCCTCGGCCTTGTCCTGTGCCTCCTTCAGGGCGGCGGCGGTCTCGGCCTCTTCGTCGTCCAACGCCTGCTGCTCGGCGGCGGTGAGCGCGAAGGCCGACGAGGCGGACGAGCTGTCGCTGTCGATCGGCGAGGCGTTGCCGGCGAGCTGGGTGACCGCGACGCCCTCGGCGCCCACGACGAGCGCCATGACCAGCAGCCGGGCCGCGGTGGACTTGCCGCCGCCGAACAGCCGCCGCGGTGAGCTCTCGGGCGCCTGCTGCACGGGGCGGCCGGCGGTCTTGGCGCGGCGGGGGTCGGCCTCGACACCGTCGGTGGTGAGGTCGAGACCCCACTCGGCCGGGTCGACGCCGGCTGCGGCCGGTGCGCGGAACTCGATCGGTGCGGTGGGCGGCTGCGGGGCCTGGCCGCCCTGCTGGCGTTCCGGCGCCGGGATGGCGATCGGCACCAGCGGGGGCCGACGGTCGGGCTGCCGGAAGGCGTCTTCGGAGACCGGGCGCGGCACCGGCATGTCGATGCCGGCGGGACGCCACGGGTCGGTCTGCGGGATCGGCAGGACGGCGGGAGTGGGGGCCACCGCGACCGGGTAGCGCGCCTGGAGGGTGGAGCGGCGCGTGGCCTCGGGACTGCGCATGGCGCTGGCCGGGGCCGGGGGCCGCTGCCGGCCGGCGGGCGCCCCGGTGGGGCGGCTACCGCTGGGGCGGCTGTTGCTCGGCCCGCCGGAACCGCTGCCCGGGCGTCGTGCTGCGGCACGGGCCTCGGCCCTGCGCAGCTCCGACCGCTTGGGGAAGCTCTTGGTCTCGCCTCGGACCGAGGTGGGCACCCCTCCTGTGCTCAACCACGCGTCCGCGAGGTCTTCATCGTTTTCAGACCCAACGGTTGCCGTCACGCGGACTACCGTGGCGAATCGGAACGACGAGCACAAGTCCCCTGGTGAGGGTTAATAAAGGTTTGACACCGATCAGACGTACAAATCTACCCTGCGTCAGGCGCCCCCACAGAGGGTGATTCCACCCGGCTCGCCCGGAACGCAGAGCCGGGCCGGGCGTCCCCCGAGGGGGGATGCCCGGCCCGGCCCGCCGGAGGGTCCGTGACGCAGATCGATACCAGCCGGTGGCCAGATCAGTACCAGCCGGTGGCCAGATCAGTACCAGCCGGTGGACCGACTGTGCGCCCAGGCGCCGCACGGGCTGCCGTAGCGGTCCTCGATGTAGTTCAGGCCCCACTTGATCTGGGTGGCCGGGTTGGTGCGCCAGTCCTTGCCCGCCGTGGCCATCTTGCTGCCAGGCAGCGACTGCGGGATGCCGTAGGCCCCGGAGGAGGAGTTGGCCGCGGTGTGCCGCCAGCCGCTCTCCTTGTTCCACAGCTTGACCAGGCAGGTGTACTGGCCGGACTTCCAGCCGCGCTGGGCCACCATCACCTTGGCGATGGCCCGGGAGGAGCGCGGAGTGCTCCGGGACGCCTTCTTGCGGGCCTGCTCGCGGCGCTTCTGCGCGGCGGCCTTCTTCTTGGCGGCGGCCTTCTTCGCCGCGGCTTTCTTCTGCGCGGCCTTCTTCTGCGCCGCCGTCTTCTCCGCGGCCGTCTTCTCCGCGGCCAGCCGGACCTGGGCGGCCAGCCGGATCTCGGCCAGGGCGGGGGTCTGCACCGCGGTGCGCAGACCGATCCGCGGAACCGTGGCGACCGCGCCGCCGGCGAGGGTGGCGCTGGTGAGAGCGGTACCGCCGGAGGTGCCGGTGGAGCTGTAGATCGTGCTGCCGGTCAGTTCGATCCGGCCGGTCAGGTCCAGTTCGGCGCCCTGAACGGCGCCGGACGAGGCCTGGGAGTGCGGGGCGGTGGCGAGCGAGGCGCCGGAAACGGCTCCGAGGAGCACGACCACCGAGAGGGTGCGCAGGGCGCTGGGAACCACGAAGGGCCTTTCGACGGTACGCCCCGGGTGACGGCGCAACTGACTCACACCGCTCCGGGCCCGCCGGTACCCAGGTTCGGCACCGCACTGACACCACAGGGGCCCGCGGGATCCGACCGGAAGACCACCACCGGGCGGGCCCGGCACATCCGTTCGTCACCCACAGGAGCGGGGTGCTGACGGACCCACCGTGCAAGCCGTCACCCTCAGGAATCAAACGAATCACATGGGTGTGATTGCTCTGCGTCGATTTTGGTGACACTTCTATTACCCAGGGTGGGCTTTGTGACAGTCCTCACGCACGATCGGGTGGAGTTCCTGATTCGTCGGTCAATCCCTTCCGGCACAACGGTTTCCAAGATTCACAACGCACCGCGGCCCGGCCGGGAACGCCCGGCCGGGCCGCGGTCATGATCACCAGCAGTCAGCGACGTGATGTCACGGGACCAGGTTCTCCAGCAGTTCGGTCACCAGCGCCGCCACCGGCGAACGCTCCGACCGGGTGAGCGTGACGTGGGCGAACAGCGGGTGCCCCTTCAGCGCCTCGATCACCGCCGCGACCCCGTCGTGCCGCCCCACCCGTAGGTTGTCGCGCTGGGCCACGTCGTGGGTGAGCACCACCCGGGAGTTCTGCCCGATCCGGGAGAGCACGGTCAGCAGCACGTTGCGCTCCAGCGACTGCGCCTCGTCGACGATCACGAAGGCGTCGTGCAGGGAACGGCCGCGGATGTGGGTGAGCGGGAGCACCTCCAGCATGCCCCGGGCCATCACCTCCTCGACCACCTCGGGCGCGACCAGCGCGCCGAGGGTGTCGAAAACCGCCTGGGCCCAGGGGTTCATCTTCTCCGACTCGGACCCGGGCAGGTAGCCGAGCTCCTGGCCGCCGACCGCGTAGAGCGGGCGGAACACCATGATCTTGCGGTGCTGCCCGCGCTCCAGCACGGCCTCCAGCCCGGCGCACAGGGCCAGCGCCGACTTACCGGTGCCGGCCCGGCCACCCATCGACACGATGCCGATCTCGGAGTCGAGCAGCAGGTCGATGGCGATGCGCTGCTCGGCGCTGCGGCCGTGCACCCCGAACACCTCGCGGTCGCCGCGCACCAGCTTGACCTTCTTGTCCGGCGTGACCCGGCCCAGCGCCGACCCGTTCGGCGAGACGATCACCAGCCCGGTGTGACAGGGCAGATCGCGGGCCATGTCCACGTCCAGCGTCTCGCCCGCATACAGCGCGCCCACCTCGGTGGCGTCCAGCTCCAGCTCGTCCAGCCCGGTCCAGCCCGAGTCCACGGCCAGACCTGCCTGGTACTCCTCCGCCGCCAGCCCGATCGCCGAGGCCTTGATCCGCATCGGCAGGTCTTTGCTGACCAGCGTCACCGAGCTGCCCTCGGAAGCCAGGCTGCGGGCCACCGCCAGGATCCGGCTGTCGTTGTCGGTGCTGCGGAAACCGTCTGGCAGCACGGCCAGATCGGCGTGGTTGAGCTCGACCCGGAGCGTGCCCCCGGCCTCCCCGATCGGCATCGGCGCGTCCAGCCGCCCGTGCCGGATCCTCAGGTCGTCGAGCAGACGCAGGGCCTGACGCGCGAAGTACCCGAGCTCGGGGTGGTTGCGCTTCCCCTCGAGCTCGGTGATCACGACGACGGGGAGAACGACCTCGTGCTCGGCGAAGCGGTGGATCGCCTTCGGGTCGGACAGCAGGACGGACGTGTCGAGCACGAACGTCCTCCCCGCTGAAGCCGCAGGCTCGCTGGCAGAGGTCTGGGTGAAACTACCGGGCAATGCCACGGTGAACTCCCCTCGCTGGAGGACTACGAGCGCCTCGCCTGGCAACGACGTATTGCCTGGCGGCATGCGACGCTACGCGGAGGTACCACCGTCGCTATCCGGACCGCCCGCCGTCAACCGTTTGCACGTAAACGGCTTTGACGTGACGCGTGACGAAGCCGACGGCCAATCACGGATCGATATCCGCGTTATCACACCCAGGTTACGAGTCCCTGACCAGAAGGCCGTGGCCCTGGTCGCACGGACCGAACAGGGCGGCAGGTCAATACCGGCGAGGGATGGGGATTTCCAAAAAAAATAATGGACGACGGAGAGCCCGCACGGGCTCTCCGTCGTCCATTATTGTGGGTTGTCTAAGCCCCGTAACGGCGCTCGCGCTGGGCGTACTGCCGCAGGGCCCGCAGAAAGTCGACCTTGCGGAAGTCGGGCCACAGCGCCTCGCAGAACGAGAACTCGCTGTGCGCGCTCTGCCAGAGCAGGAAGCCGGACAGACGCTGCTCGCCCGAAGTGCGGATGACCAGGTCCGGATCGGGCTGGCCCTTGGTGTAGAGGTGCTCGGCGATGTGGTCGACGTCGAGGATCTCGGCGAGCTCCTCGATCGTGGTGCCGCGCGCGGCGTGGTCGGACAGCAGCGAGCGCACCGCGTCGGCGATCTCGCGGCGGCCGCCGTAGCCGATCGCGATGTTCACCATGCGCGGGCAGCCGACCTCGCGGGTCTGCTCCTCGAGTTCCTTGAGCCGGCCCGAGGTGGCCGCGGGCAGCAGGTCGAGGGCGCCCACCGGGTGCACCTGCCAGCGGCCGGTGGCCGCGATCTCGCCCGCGACACCCTCGGAGATCTGGAACAGCGCGGAGAGCTCCTCGGGCGAGCGCCCGGTGAGGTTGTCGGTGGACAGCAGCCACAGCGTGACCACCTCCACGCCCACCTGGTCGCACCAGCCGAGGAACTCGAGAATCTTGGCGGCACCGGCCCGGTGGCCGCCGCTCGCGTCGAGCCCGGAGTTCTTGGCCCACCGCCGGTTGCCGTCGAGGATGACCCCGATGTGACGGGGAATCGCCTGAGGCGACAGGCCTGCCAAGACGTTTCGCTGATAGGCCCGGTAGACCAGCTGGCGCAGTCCCATGAGCCTCACGCTATCGCTGTCTTGAGGGTGGGTTGTAGCGAAGTGCCCGTTCTTCAAGCTGTCGGCGCATTCTCGAAACCTGAAAGTGACATCCATCCGGCCGTGCACGGGACCTATGACCACGTCAAGGGGACTGGACCCCCGAAATGCCGAGTGGTTCGCCCACCGCCAATCTCCAGGAAGGCGGTCTACTCTCGGTGCGATGACGGATCACGCAGGCGGTGACAACCAGGACGAGCGCCTCCCCCGCACGGGGCGCGAGCTGATCGACTCCGGCCGGGAACGGATCGGCCGCATCGAGGAGACGATCGAGAACAAGCTCACCGAGCTGAAACCCCGGCTACGGGGCTGGCTGCACGTCGGCACCTTCCCGCTGGCCGTGCTGCTCGGTGCCACTCTGGTGATCCTGGCCCCCGACGAGCGCACCCGGGTGTCCACCGCGATCTTCGCCGTCACCGCCTCGATGCTGTTCGGCGTCAGCGCGCTCTACCACCGCGGCGACTGGGGCCCCCGGGCCAGCTCGGTGCTCAAGCGGCTCGACCACGCCAACATCTTCCTGATCATCGCGGGCACCTACACCCCGTTCAGCGTGCTGCTGCTGCCCTCCGGCCCGGCCCGCACCCTGCTGTGGATCGTCTGGACCGGCGCCCTGCTCGGGGTGGCGTTCCGGGTGCTGTGGGTCGGTGCCCCGCGCTGGCTCTACGTGCCGGTCTACATCGCCCTGGGCTGGGTGGCCCTGGCCTACGTGCCGCAGCTGCTGCACGGCGGCGGCTGGACGGTGTTCGCGCTGGTGGTGACCGGCGGCGCGCTCTACACCGTCGGGGGCGTGGTCTACGGGCTGAAGCGGCCGAACCCGAGCCCGCGCTGGTTCGGGTTCCACGAGGTGTTCCACGCCTTCACGGTGCTGGCGTTCCTGGCCCACTTCACCGGGATCAGCATCGCCGCGTTCAACGCCTGAGGTTCCGGCGTCCGTGGCTCAGTTGGCCGGGCCGGACCGGCGCACCTTCTCCACCGCCTCCATCGCCGAGCGCAGGTCGGTGAGCCAGGTCGAGGTGTTGTCGCCGACCAGCCGCACGCACCAGGCCAGCGCGTGGGCCCGCGAGCGCGCCACGCCGGCCTCCACCAGCGTGTCGAGCACCAGACGCTCGGGCTGACGCAGCCGGGTCATCACCGGCACGGCCAGGCTGGTGAACACCTCGGTCTCGCCGCCACAGGTGACGGCCCAGGCCACCTTTCGCCCGAAGCGGTGTTCCGCCTCGCGGGCCACCTGGATCCGGCGGTCGCGGGTCTCGTCGCGGAACCGGGCGATGCCACCGGCGATCGCCTCGGCCCGGGCGGCCGCGGCCGCGTCGTCCTTCTCCGGCTCGTCCGCCACGCCTTTCAGAGCCGGCACGCCTTCCGGGGCCGGCACGGTGAGCCGGACCAGGATCTCCTCCCGGTCGGTGGTCACCTCGGCGGCGGGCTCGTTCCATTCGGCCGGCAGTCGGGCGCCGAACCAGGCCTTGATCGCATCTGTGCTCATGTAGCGATGATTACTCGCTTGCATACCTCGTGCAAGCGAGTAATCACGACTTCGCGCTGGGCAGATGCGAGCACGCCGCGCTGCCCTCGCACGGCATCGATGTCACGGGCGTTCATCGAACCGGCCTGCCTGCGCAATCAGAGCGCTACCCTGTGCACATGACCACACAGCGCAGCGGCAAGGTCACAGATCTGCGTGTTGCGATCGATCCGGCCACCACCACCTGGGTGCCCGGCCGCTCCCAGGAGGGGCTCGACGACCGGCTCGAGGTCGCCGTGCTGGAGCCCGGCGACCGGGTGGCCGTGCGTGACACCGCCAACCCCGCCGGGCCGGCCCTGGTGTTCAGCAGCGCCGAGTGGCAGGGCCTGCTCAGCGGCCGGCCCAGCCTGGTCGACCTGCGCCGTTCCTGAGGGTCGGCGCTAGTTCTGCGGCCCTAGCCGGCGCTCCAGTTCCTCCGCCGTCGTCACCGGCAACTGGCACACGAACTCCCGGCACACATAAGCGCGGGCCTCGCCGAGCGGGGCCGTCTCCCGACCAGCCAGCAGCGGCACCCCCGGCGCGTCCGGCCGCCCTGCGCTGACCACCACCCCCGGCGCGGGCGAGGCCAGAGCGGCCAGGCGCAGATCCCTGAAGTTCGGGGTGTCGTCGTCCCCGACGATCGCCACCTCACGCGGACCGTCCAGCCGGGCCACCGACACCGCCAGCGCCCAGCCGAACGCCTGCGGCGCGCGCCCACCGACCGCCCCGCAGGCGGCCAGACACCGGTCGGCCGCCTCCCGGGCCCGGTGCGAACCGGTCAGCGCGGCATACGAAAGCAGAGCGCCGGCCGCGGCCGAGGCACCGGAGGGATACGCGTTGTCGGTCGGGTCGGCCGGGCGGCGCAGGGCGAGCAGGGCCTGATCGGTCGCGTCCTTCGCCGTGTCGTGCACCCCGTCCTCGTCGATGAACTGGGCCATCACCACCTGGAGCAGATTGCCGGCGGTGGCCAGCCAGCGCACCTCACCGGTCACGTTGTGCAGGGTGAGCAGTCCCTCGGCCAGGTCGGCGTAGTCCTCCAGCACTCCGGCCGACGCCCCGTGCGCGCCGTGCCGGCTCACCCGGTACAGCCGCGGCACCACGCCGGAACCGTGAATGTGCACGCGCAGCACCAGATTCGCGATCCGCTCGGCGGCCGTCACCAGGTCGGGGCGGTTCAGCAGCGCACCGGTCTCGGCCAGCGCGGCGATCGCCAGGCCGTTCCAGGCCGCCACCACCTTGTCGTCGCGGCCGGGCTGGGGGCGGGCCGCCCGCACCAGGCGCAGCTTCTCCCGCAGGCTCTGCCAGCGGGCCGCCGTGAACGGGTCGGCCCAGACGTCGTGGCTGAGCTGGGCGGTGGAGGTGCCGCGCTCGAAGGTGCCGGGCCGGCCCACGCGCAGCAGGGCCGCCGCCCAGGCGCCGTCCTCCGGGCCGAGGTGGGTGAGCAGGTCCTCGGGGGTCCACACATAGGTGCGGCCCTCCTCGCCGTGCCTCTCGCCGGTCTCCTCGTCCACCACCTCGGTGTCGGCGTCGAGCGACGAGGCCAGGCCGTGCTCCTCGGTCAGCAGCTCGGAGAGCATCCAGTCGCAGGTCTCCAGCGCGATCCGCGAGCCCACCTGCTCACCGGTCAGCCGCCACCAGTGCAGGTACACCCGGGCCAGCTGGGCGTTGTCGTAGAGCATCTTCTCGAAGTGCGGCACCACCCACCCGGCGTCCACGCTGTAGCGGGCGAAACCGCCTGCCACCTGGTCGTACATACCGCTGCGCGCCATCGCCCGCAGGGTCCGCCCGGCCAGGTCGCGGGCCGCCCGTCCGCCCGGGGTGGCCGGCTGCGCGGCGGCGTGCCGGATCAGGAACTCGGTCACCATGGACGGCGGGAACTTCGGGGCGCCGCCGAACCCGCCGTGCACCGGGTCCTCGGCCGCGACCAGTTTCTCCAGGGCGTGGGTGATCGTGGTGTCGTCCGGCGGCAGGGCCCCGGCGCCGGCCGGGATGGCCTGGTCGGCCAGGGCCCGGGCGATCCGGTCGCCGGCCTCCTTCACCTCGTGACGACGCTGCCGCCAGGTGTTCGAGACCGCCGTCAGCAGCTGCCGGAACGAGGGCAGCCGGCCGTGCGGCACCGGCGGGTAGTAGGTGCCCGCGTAGAACGGCGTGCCCTCCGGGGTGAGGAACACCGTCATCGGCCAGCCGCCCGAGCCGTTCAGCGCCTGGGTCGCCGCCATGTAGGTGGCGTCCACGTCGGGCCGTTCCTCGCGGTCCACCTTGACGTTGACGAACAGCACGTTCATCAGGTCGGCGACCTCCGGGTCCTCGAAGGACTCGTGGGCCATCACGTGACACCAGTGGCAGGCGGCGTAACCGACCGACAGCAGCACCGGGCAGTCCCGGCGGGCGGCCTCGGCGAAGGCCGCCTCACCCCACTGCCACCACTCGACCGGATTGTCCTTGTGCTGCAACAGGTAGGGGCTGGTCGCGTACTCCAGTCGGTTCGCCACGCAGCCTAAAGTCTCACGTCATGCGGGGTGCCGCCGCCGGACACGCACCCGGCGTCAGATCACCGGCGGACGGCCCGCCCGGGTCATCCGCCAGACCGCCTTCCAGCCCATCTTGCGGCGCGGTCCGCTCTCCAGCGTGAGGCCCTGCCAGTAGCCCTTCATCATCTCCATCGCGTCGTCCTTGCGACGCAGGCGCAGCGCGGAGATGGTGAACCAGACCGAGACGTAGACGATGCCGATCGGCATCGGCAGGTTGCGCCGGGCCAGCCAGACCCGGTTGCGAGCCGAGAACCGGTGGAACACGCTGTGCCGGGTCGGCGCGATCACCGGGTGGTTCACCACGATCTCGCCGTCGTAGCGCACCCGGTAACCGGCGTCCCACACCCGCCAGGCAAGCTCGATGCCCTCGTGGGCGTACCAGAACGGGGCCGGCCAGCCGTCGGTCGCGGCGAACACGTCGCGGCGCAGGGCCACGCCGCCCTCCCAGATCGCGGCCACGTCGCTGCTGCGGTGCGGGTCGCCCACCCGCAGCCGGGGCGTCCACCGGCGGGGCGAGGGCAGGCCGTCCGGGTCGGCCACCCGGGGCTGGATCAGGCCGACGCCGGGCTCGTCGACGAACCGCTGGGCGATCAGCGCCAGCGTGTCGGAGGTCGGCAGGAACGCGTCGTCGTCGAGAAAGAACAGCAGTTCGCCCTGCACGTAGGGCACACCCGCGTTGCGGCCGGCCGGGATGCCGAGGTTCTCCGGCAGGGCCACACCGCGCACACCCTCGGGCAGGCCGGTCGGCTCCCAGCCGTTGCCGACCACCACCACGTCGGTGATCACGCCACGCTGGGCCAGCACCGAGCGCACGGCCCGGTCGAGCGTCTCCGGGCGGCTGCCCTGGGTCAGCAGCACCACGCCGTAGCGGGCCACCGGCAGGGACTTGAGCTGGGGAGTCATCGCCTGGTCCTCCTGTTCCGTCACGGCGCTCACCGAAGCCGCGCCGAGGAGAGGACCGCGGCCAGGTGACCCACCAGGGTCACCAGGCCCGCCAGGACCAGACCCACCAGCAGCACCTCGGTGGCCGTGTAACCACCCACCACCAGGTCGATCACGGCTGCCGCGAGGATCAGCAGAGTCAGCTCGACCGAGTGGAACACCCGGTGGAAGGGCACCAGCCGGGCCACCCGGCGCAGCGTGCGCACGGCGCCGGCGCTGGGCACCCGGACCTGCTCGACGTCTTTCATGGCAGGCATGCCGGCGTAGTGCCGCGAGACGTGCACCAGGTCGTTCTCCACCTTGTTGAGGGCCACCAGCAGAGCCAGCAGCGCACCGAGGAACAGGGCCGGGTCGGCCAGGGCCCCGAGCAGCCCGGCCCACCAGCCCGTTCCGTCGGCCACGACCGCGGGGCTGTGGCCGAGGCCGTCACCGTTCGCGACCCGGACGCCGAGGGCGAGCGCGATGCCGCACTCCGCCACGTAGTGCCCCACCCGGTCGAGGTAGACGCCGACCGGTGAGGACGTGCCCCGCCACCGCGCCACCTCCCCGTCCGAGCAGTCGAACAGCATCTGGAGCTGCACCAGGAAGGCGGCCAGCAGGGCACCGGCCAGGCCGGTCCAGGCGGTGGACAGCGCCGCCAGCGCGGCCGAGGTGATCATCAGCCAGGTGACCTGGTTCGCCGACAGCCCCATGGCCAGCAGCGGACGGGTCAGGTAAGGCGAGATCTGCCGGAGGTAGGCATGTGCCACCCAGTGCTCGGCGGCGGCCCGGGAGCGAACGTGCTCGGGCTGTGCGACGCGCCGGAGCTCGGCGATGGTGGGCCCGCTCATCGGGCGGCTCCGATCCATGACTTGAGACTGGTTCCGGCCGAGGTCACGGCGACCACGGCGGTGAGTGCCCAGAGACCGCCGGTGACCCAGTCCTCGGTGTCGAGGGGGAGCAGCAGGCCGGGCAGGAAGATCAGCACGATGAAAGCGACGATCCGCAGGTCCGCACCGATGACCAGACCGGCCGAACCGGCACCTTCGCGCACCCCGTACGCCTGGAGGTAGTGCGCCACCGCGATCACCGCGACCAGCATGACCGCGGCGCCGTGCTGCGCCTCGACCGCCGAGCTGAGCAGGTAGACGAGCGCCGTCTCGGCCACCGCCACGACGGCCGGGGCGATCACCGCGGACCGGCCGCGCAGACGCTGGAGAACGGCGCCGAGCCAGGGACCGGTGTCGGCCGGGACGGCGGCCGCCAGGTCGCCGGCCAGCGAGCGGGCCCGCGACGTGAGGGCGGCCAGCAGGTAGACGGCCGCGCCCAGACCGAACACGCACAGCAGGATCAGCGTGGCCTTCGGGGTCCACAGCGCCGCGCCGAGCGAGATCACCAGGAAGCGCTCGCCGATCGGGAAGTGACCGATGCGCTTGAGCCAGCCGGTGACCCCGAAGGTGTCGGTGGCCGAGCTGAAACCACGTGGGACGCGGACCGGTTCGGCCGGGGCGACCCAGGAGACCGGCGCCGGGACCACCGGGCCGGCCAGCTGCGCGCGGCGCAGCGACCAGGACAGGTCGGCCAGGCTGCGGAAGGTCTGCACGCCGATCGCCAGCGCGGCCAGCGGCCACAGGTCCTGGTCGGCGCGGGCCCCGGCGACGGCCAGGGCGAAGATCACCGCGAACTCCTTGATCCGGTCGGTACTGGCGTCGAGCCAGGCGCCCAGCCGGGAGAAGCGGCGGCGGTAACGGGCCAGTTCGCCGTCCACGCAGTCGACGACGACGCAGAGCTGGAGCAGCAGCGCACCGATCACCGCGGGAAGCCGGTCGCCGGAGGCGATCAGCACGGCGGCGACCAGGCCGAGCACGAACGAGCCGGCGGTGACCTGGTTGGGGGTCAGGCCCAGGCGCTCGGCCGGGCCGGTGAGCCGCCAGGACAGCTTGCGCAGCACGAAGGTGGAGAAGAAACCGTCACCACCACGGGCCGCCTCGCGCAGCCGCACCCGGCGCTCAGGCACGGCGGCCAGCGCCCGGACCGCTGTGTCGGCCTGCTCGGCGTCGGCCGGGCGGGCCCAGAGGTAGCCGCCGATCTGCACCGGCTGCACCGTGACACCCGCGCCGGGCAGCCGCCGGACCAGCTCGATCAGGAGGTCGTCCGGGGCGGCCGGGTCGAGGTCGTGGATCAGGCCGCCGGCGGCGGGCCGGTCGGCGGCGTCGATCTTGAGCACGTCGAGCAGCTCGTACGTCTCGTCACCGCCCGCGACGGCGGAGGCCAGCGCTCCGGTGCGCACCCGGGGGTGGTCGAGTACCGCGCCCAGGGCGGTGCCGTTGACCACCAGCTCGGCCGGGATCAGTGCGACCGGGCGGGCCGGGACGGCGTTGGCGCCCTCGACCGGGGCGCCGCCAGGTGCCTGCGGCCGCCCGGCCACCGCGCGGGCCAGGGCCTCCGGGCCGCCGGGGCTGCCGATCGTGACGATCTGCTCCCGGGCCACCGTGATGCCCTGCTCGCCGAGGGCGGCCCGCAGGGCATCGACCCGGGAGGGTACGTTCGGGTGAAGAACGAGGAAAACCACGTCGAGACCGGCTTCGGCGGGAGAAATCGTCACCCCTGCGGCGGTTGCGCTCATGGTCGGGGGAACCTCCGGAGCCACCGGGGCGTTGTCACGTACAGTGACGGCAGTGCCGGTGCGGCGACGGAACATGGTTCCGGCCGAACGCCCTCGCGCATCCACCCTGTGGGATCCGTTCTCTCGGTCTCGAGTCGAAAGACATTAGCACTGCGTTCATGTGCCGGTCGCCCTGATGCCCGGTCTCGTTCCCCCGGGCGCGAAGTTTAAAACCTTCGCGAAAAGTCACCGCATGTGACCACATAGCTTTCACACAGCGGCAACATCACACAGAGCGATCATCATCGGGGAGACGCAGAACACTTCCGGGGCGTGTAACGATCTGAACGCGAAACGACGATCAGGCAAACGAGCCGCCACCCTGGAAGCGGAGCCCGGACACGGCGAGACACAGCTCCCACATAAACTGCGCGCCGGTCCCCCGACCACGACCATTCCCACGAAGGAGCACCAGACCCCCGATGGCGCTGCCGACCTCCGTCTCCAACTTCCTCCGCTCACCCAGCCCGGCCACGCTGGGGGCTCTGGCCAACACGATCAACAACAAGCGGCGCAACCTGCGCCGCGGCTCGGTCAAGCCGCGCGGCCCACGGCTGAACCGGGTGCCCGAGGGCCCGGCGCCGGCCGCCGAGGTGGTCATCTACTTCGCCGAGGACAAGCGGAAGATGTACCAGCTCGACCAGTGGCTGCCGGTTTTCGAGGAGCTGCACCGGCGGCACCCGCTGGTGATCGTGATGCGGTCCAAGCAGTCGTTCAACCACCTGAGCGAGCGCACGCCGCTGCCCACCGTGTACACCCGCCGGCTGGCCGACGTCCTGGAGCTCTACGACGAGCTGGACCCGAAGGTGGCGATCTACGTCAACAACGGCGTCGCCAACTTCCAGTCGCTCGCCGTCGCGTCGATCCTGCACGTGCACGTCAACCACGGTGAGAGCGACAAGGTCAGCATGGTCTCGAACCAGGCCAAGGCCTACGACCGGGTGTTCGTCGCGGGTGAGGCCGCCGAGCGCCGGCACGCCGCCGCGCTGATCAACTTCGACTACGGCAAGCTGATCCGGACCGGCCGCCCCCAGCTCGACCTGAAGTTCGAGCCGGTGCTGGCGCCGTCCCCCCGCAAGACCGTGATCTACGCCCCCACCTGGGAGGGCGAGAACGACTTCAACAACTACACGTCGGTGGACCGGTACGGAGCGGCGATCGTGCGCCAGCTGCTGACACTCGACGACGTCCGGGTGGTCTACCGGCCGCACCCGCGGGTGGCCAGCAGCACCACGCTCGACGTGATCGGCGGCCACAAGGAGATCCTCTCGCTGCTGGACCACGCCGCGGCGGCCGACCCGGAGGCCGGGCACGCCACCGCGATGGAGGGCTCGATCCTGGCCCTGTTCCAGGAGTGCGACGCGATGGTGACCGATGTGTCCAGCGTCGGCCTGGACTTCCTCTACCTGCGCAACGACGCCCCGCTGTTCATCACCGACCGTCGTGACAACCCGGCCCAGCTGGCCGTGGACGCCCCGATCTCCGGCGCCTCCGACGTGATCAACAGCGACACGATCGACGAGTTCGGCGCCGTGCTGGCCTCCCGGCTGGAGTTCGACTCCCGCATGCAGGAGCGAATCGCCAAGCGCCGCTTCTACTTCGGCGACATCGCGCCGGGCGAGAGCACGCAGCGGTTCCTCGATGCCGTCAGTACCGTCGCCGCCCAGCGCGACGAGATGGTGGCCCGGCTGCCGCACCGCCAGACGCACGCCGCCGGCGCGGCCGCGGCCACCGGCGACATGGCCGGCGACGTGACCCCGGCCGAGGCCGATTCCGGCTACGGGCACACCGAACTGCTCGAGGCCATCGAGGAAGCCATCGAAGAGGCGATCGAGACGCCCGACGACCCGGAGGAGAACCCCGTGGACAGCGACGAGAACCGGACGGACGCGGACCAGCCGCGCGAGAACCCCCAGGGCGAGGTGGTGGCCGACCCGGCCCCGGTGGGAGACGTGGCAGGCCGCCGCTGATCCGATGACCGAGAACAACGCACCGACGCACACCACACCGGCTCCCCCGTCCCGGGGCCCGTTCGGGCCGGGACTGGCGATCGCCTCGCACCGGGGCTTCGGCAAGAACGTCGACGGCTGGCCGGAGAACTCGCTGCCGGCCTTCCGCGAGGCCGTCCGCTACGGGGTGCCGTGGCTGGAGGTCGACGTCCGGCGCACCCGCGACGGCGCACTGTTCGTGCACCACTGGCCGAGTGTGGGGGTGGACGACGGACGCTTCGTCTCCGACCTGACCGGCGACGAGGCGCGCAAGGCCGGGCTGCTGGCCCTGGACGACCTGCTCGAGGTGGTGCCGAAGCACGTCGGCGTGATCTACGACGTGAAGACGGCGATGGAGGACGCCCTGCTGCCGCCGTCCCGGGACACCACCGCCCTGCTGCTGCCGGTGCTGGACGCCGAACGCGACAGGCCGCAGCTGGTGACGTCGTTCGACCCCGCCTCACTGCTCTTCGTGGGTCAGGAGATGCCCGGCGTGGCGCGCGGGCTGATCACCTGGATCTCGTTCCCGATGCGCAAGGCCGTGCCGGCCGCCGCCCGGCTGGGCGTGGAGGTGCTGTCGGCGCACTGGAAGTCGTTCGGGCCCAACGGCACCGACTCGGCCCCGCACCACCGCCCGGCCGAGTACGCGATCGACATCGCGCACCGGGCCGGGGTGCAGGTGCTGGCCTGGTCACCCGCCATGGGGCCGGCCGCGGAACTGGCCGCGGCCGGGGTGGACGCCCTGGTGGTGGACGACGTGCCGGGCGGCCTAGCCCTGGCCCGGGGCCTGGACCGCTGAGTCCCCGCCGGCTTCCCGCTCGCGTTCGATCTGCTCGGCCATGAACTTGGCCCTGCGCATGTGCTTGGTCATGCTGCGGATCAGGAACAGCGTGGCCACGGCGATGCAGAACACCGCCAGGAAGCCGGCGAACCCGGGCGAAACGATGTCCGGGTCGGGGGTGCGGACGGCGTCCGGCTCGGTCGAACTCGCCAGCGTCGTGACGAACATCGTCGCCGAAGCAATCACTGCACCCACACCCAGTTCCTAGCTAGTGGTCAGACCTTGGCCCGGTCACGGATGCCGGAGAACAGGTCGTCCTCGGGCACCTCGGTGTCGACCAGACTACGCGCCAGCTCGAAGTCGTCCGTCGGCCACACGTCGGCCTGGATCTCGTTCGGGATGGCGAAGAACCAGCCGTCCGGGTCGATCTGCGTGGCGTGGGCGCGCAGCGCCGCGTCGCGCCGGTCCATCCAGCCGACGATGTTGACCCGGGTGGTGATGGTGCGCTCCGGCGGGGCGTCGGCGTTGTTGCGGCGCTCCAGCCACTCGGTCATCGGCGACTCCTTGCCCGCGGCGAGCAGCGCCTCGTGGAACGCCATCATGCGGGCGCGGGAGAAGCCCACGTCGTAGTACAGCTTCAGCGGCGCCCAGGGGTCACCGCTGTCGGTGTAGCGGGTCGGGTCACCTGCGGCCTCGAACGCCTCGACCGACACCTTGTGGGTCATGATGTGGTCGGGGTGGGGGTAACCGCCGAGCTCGTTGTAGGTGGTCATCACGTGCGGGCGGAACTCGCGCACCAGACGCACCAGCGGGGCCGAGGCCACCTCCAGCGGCTGCGCCGCGAAGCAGCCCTCGGGCAGCGGCGGCAGCGGGTCGCCCTCGGGCAGGCCGGAGTCGACGAATCCGAGCCAGTGGTGCCGCACGCCGAGCGCGGCCGCGGCGGCCGCCATCTCCTTGCGGCGCAGCTCGGGCAGGTCGCGCTCGACCTCGGGGTCGTGCTGGAGCTTGGGGTTGAGCACGTCGCCGCGCTCGCCGCCGGTGCAGCTGACCACCAGGACGTCGACACCTTCGTCCACGTAACGGGCGAGCGTCGCCGCGCCCTTGCTGGACTCGTCGTCGGGATGCGCATGCACCGCCATGAGCCTGAGCTGCTCGGCCATGCCGGGTCCTCCTGAGGTCAGATCTGCCGGAACTGTGGACGGTTGACGGATCCGGGCACGCCGACGGTCCCCCGCCGACGGGCGCACCCCGATCTGAGGGGACAATCATGTCGGACGTCGGGGCATTCCCGGACCGGCGGCCGATCCACCCAGCAGTCCCCACCAGCAGTCGCCACCAGCAGTCGCCATCGAGTCGCCACCAGAGGGAAGACAGTGACCACGCCAGCGGAGTCCCCCGCCACCGACGACCCGGCCCCCACCGAACCGGCCGCTGACGCCTCGGCAGCCCTCGCCCGGCGCTACGGCCGGCGTCGCGCCCCCCGCCGCCCCGTGGTGATCGGCGCGCTGCTGGTGCTCGCCGTGCTCGTGCTCGGATTCATCTACTGGGCCACGGTGATCGACCGCGACCGGGTGACCTACCAGGACCACAGCTTCGACGTGCGCTCCGCCTCGCAGGTAGTGGTCACCTTCGACGTGCAGTTGCACGCCGGGGCGACGAAGGCGATCTGCACGGTGCACGCCCTGAACTCCCTGGGCACCGAGGTCGGGCTGACCGACGTGGAGGTCGAGGGCGACGACGACAACCGGGTCAGGATGACCGTGACACTCCCCACGAGCGAGGAGGCCACCACCGGTCTGGTCGAGGAGTGCGTGGCCGAATAGGCCGGTCAGGCACGGTTCGGCCAACTCCCCCGTTGCACCCTGCACTTGTCATCCGGCCTTTCTTGTTAAGCTCAAGGTTTCGTCCCGGACGCCGTCGTCGCATCAAGAAAATGGCGACCTCAATGCGACCAGAAATGGAGATGCCCCGTGAGTGAGACCGGTGCTGCCGTCGCATGGCTGACACAAGACGCCTATGACCGGTTGAAGAACGAGCTCGAATACCTCTCTGGCGAGGGCCGGGTCGAGATCGCGAAGACCATCGAGGCCGCCAGGGCCGAGGGCGACCTGAAGGAGAACGGCGGTTACCACGCCGCCAAGGACCAGCAGGGCAAGATGGAGGCCCGCATCCGCCAGCTGCGCCAGCTGCTCGAGACCGCCAAGGTGGGCGAGACCACGGCCAGCGACGGCACGGTGGCCTCCGGCAGCGTGGTCACGATCGACCTGGCCGGCGAGGAGATGGTCTTCCTGCTCGGCAGCCGCGAGGTCGCCGGTGACACCGACCTCGACGTGTACAGCGAGAAGAGCCCGCTCGGCTCCGCGATCGTCGGGCACAAGGTGGGCGACACCACCTCGTACACCGCCCCGAACGGCCGCGAGATCACGGTGAAGATTCTCGAGGCGAAGCCGTTCACCGGCTGAGTTCCGCTCACCTCACGGCGGCCCCGCGGTATTGACCGCGTTCCGCGCGCAAAAGGCGGCCCGGGCTTCGCACGAAGCCCGGGCCGCCTTTTGCGCAAGAGACCTTCGCACCGTGCGCCCGGCGCTAAAAACCCTGGGGTAATCAAACTGGGACGATGCCTGACATGTGCGGGCTCGCCGGCGAGGTGCGGTTCGATTCCTCACGTGCCGATGCCGGGGCGGCCGCGGGGGCACGGGGAATCGCGGCCCGGTCGCCGAAGGGTCCAGTTGTCAGCGACTTTCAGGCGGCACGGACTTTCAGGTGGCGCGGCGCTTTCGGGCGCGCGGGCTTTCAGGCATCGGGGCGGCCCGGTGCGGTGACGACGTGGGGGTCGTCCTCGTCGGTGTCGTCCCAGGTGGACCGGTCGTCGGTCGCGTCGTCGGTCGCCTCGTCGTCGCGGGACTCGTCGGCCAGCGGCCCGACCTGTTCCTCGCTGGGTTGCTCGTGCCGGCCTTCGGGGTCACGGCCGGCCAGGTACTCGCCGATCACGTTGGCCACGGCCACGAACGGCACCGCGAACAGGGCACCGACGATGCCGGCCAGCAGCACCCCGGCCGAGATCGCGATAATCACGGCCAGCGGGTGCACGCGCACCGCCCGGCCGAGCAGGAACGGCTGGAGCACGTGGGCCTCCAGCTGCTGCACGGCGATCACGATGCCGAGCATGATCACGGCGTCCCAGAAACCGCCGGCCACCAGCGCGACCAGCACGGCCGCGGCGCCGGACACCAGAGCACCGACGATCGGCACGAAGGCGCCGATGAAGACCACCATGCCGAGTGGAAAGGCCAGCGGTACCCCGAGGAAGGCCGCGCCGACGCCGACGCCCACGCCGTCCACAATGGCCACGATCACGGTGGCCCGCACGTACGCGGTGAGCGTAGCCCAGGCCCGCACGCCCGAGCCACGCACCTTGTCACGGGTGGGGGCGGGGAACAGGCCGACCACCCACTCCCACATCCGGTCGCCGCCGGAGAGGAAGAAGTAGGTGGAGAACAGCACGATGAAGATGCCGGTGAGCACGTGACCGGCGGTGTTGGTGACTTCCAGCGCGCCGGAGACGATCTCGCTGCCGCCGTTGCCGCGGATGCTGTCCTGGATGCTGGTGACGTACTCGTCGAGCTGGTCGCTGGTCACGTTGAGGGGGCCGCGGGCCAGCTGGGCCTGGAGCTCGGTGATGCCGTCGGCGGCGTCGTCACGCAGGTCGTCGAAACCGGTGACGGCCTGCTGCCCGATCAGCGTCATCAGGCCGGCCACGAAGACGATCGTGAGGAACACCGTGAGCAGGGCCGCCGCCGCGTTCGGCAGCCCGGCCCGGTTCTCGCCCCGCGACAGCCCCCGGTGCAACGGCTTCAGCAGCGCCGACAGCATCAGGGCCACGAGCAGCGGCACGAAGATCACCTGGTACTGGCTGAAGATGCGCCACAGCAGCCAGACCGTGCCGGCGATGAGCAGCACCCGCCAGGCCCACGCCGCGCTCACCCGCAGGCCGTGCGGGAGTTCGGCCGGGCGCACCCGGGTCGGGTCGTCCTGCTCGATGCTCACCCGTCCATCTTGCCTGCTGTGTGAAGATCGGCGCGGCGAATCCTCACCCCGGGGCCACCGGTTGCAGACCGGCCGTCGCGAGTCGCCGCACCACCGCCGGATCCGCCCGGCCGCTCAGCAGCCCCGCGGCGAACAGCGTGTACCTCGCGTCCACGGCCAGGGTCGCCTGCTCGGGCACGGCCCAGCCACCGGCGTGGTCGGCCAGCAGTTGCTTGAGGACGTCGTCCCGCTCCGCTCCCCCGCAGTGACGCAGCACACCCCCGCTCCCCACCACCGTGACGACCTCGCGCAGCGGGCGCGGCAGGGCGCCCGGGTGCGGCGCGCGGCCGTGACGGCGGACCGCGATCAGGACCGCCAGCCGGGCCAGCGTCAGGTCGAGGTGCTGGGCGGGCCGCGCCGACGGGGACCCGACGCGCGCCCGGAGCCGCGCGGCGTCCTCCTCTTCCAGCAGCCCTTCGGCCAGCGCGGCCTCGACCACCCCGGCCGCCCCCGAGCGCACGCCCAGGTCGCCTTCGACGGTGCGGGCGCAGAGCCAGTCCCCGGTGGCGCCGGTCGTTTTCCCCTGGGGGCCGTGCTCGGGGTCGTGGGCCGGGTCGGGGAGCGCGGAGTACACGTCGGTGGTGGCACCGCCGACGTCGGCCAGCAGCAGCCCCCGGCCCGCGGCGAGCGCCTCGACGCCGGACAGCACGGCGTCCGGGGTCGGTGCCACCACGAGCTGCCGGAAGCTGCGCCCGGCGATTCGTGAGCCGCTGCGCGACAGGCCTTTTCCGCCGATCACATGCTCGAGGAAGGCGGCCCGCACGGCCTCCCGGGCGGGGCCGGGACGGTAGGTGCCGATGCTCGGCAGCAGGTTGTCAGTGACGCTGACCGCGCGACCCCGGCGGCGCAGCTGTGCCTCCACCTCGGCGGAGGCGTCCTGGTTGCAGGCCACCACCACCGGCACCGGGAGGCGGGCGACGCCCAGACGCCGGGCGTTGTGCACCACCACGTCGGCGTTGCCCCCGTCGGTGCCGCCGGTGAGGACGATCAGGTCGGGCCGGTCGTCGCGCAGGGCCCGCACGCCGTCGGGGGTGAGCGGACCGGAGCTCAGGTGCACCACCCGGCCGCCGGCCGAGAGCGCCGCTCTACGGCCGGCTTCCGCGGTGACCAGCCGCTCGTGGCCGACCACGGCCAGCCGCAGGCCGCCGCCGGCGCTGGAGCAGGCCAGGATCTCGGCGGCATGGACATGTCGGGGGTCGGGCGCGGCCAGCTCTTCCCGCACCGCGGCGATGCCGGCCATCACGTCGGGCCGGGTGGTGGGGTGCTGCGCCGTGCCCAGCACCCCACCGTCGGAGGCATCGACCAGCACCGCCTTGGTGTAGGTCGAGCCGACGTCCACACACAGAACCAGTTGCGGCACCGGGCCTCCCTGCCTCGCCGCTGCGACCGATCAGATGTTGCTGACGTTCCGGTGCCCGGACGCTGCCGTCGCCGGCCTCGCCCCGGCTCCGCCGTGCCCCCTGAGCCCGGTGTGTGCTCAGCCCAGCGCCTGCTCCAGGTCGGCGATCAGGTCCGAGGCGTCTTCCAGCCCGACCGAGATCCGGACCAGGTCGTCCGGCACCTCGAGCGCCGAGCCGGCCACCGAGGCGTGGGTCATCTGGCCCGGGTGCTCGATCAGCGACTCCACCCCGCCCAGCGACTCGGCCAGGGTGAACACCCGCGCCTTGCGGCACACCTCGAGCGCGGCCTCACGGCCACCGGCGACCTGGAACGAGATCATCCCGCCGAAGCGCCGCATCTGCTCGGCCGCCGCCTTGTGGCCCGGGTGGTCGTCGAGGGCCGGGTAGAGCACCCGGGTGATCTTCGGGTGCTGACGCAGCATCTCGACCACCTTCTCGGCGTTGTCGCAGTGCCGCTCCATGCGCACGGCCAGGGTCTTCAGCCCGCGCTGCACCAGCCAGGAGTCGAACGGGCCGGGGACGGCGCCCATCGAGTTCTGGTGGAAACCGACGCGCTCGGAGACACTTTCGCCCAGACCCGCGACGCCGGCCATCCACGGGGCGGACGCCCGGTCGGACACGACGACCGCGCCGCCGACGACGTCGGAGTGGCCGCCGCAGTACTTGGTGGTGGAGTGCACGACGATGTCGGCGCCGAGGCTCAGCGGCTGCTGGAGGTACGGCGTGGCGAAGGTGTTGTCGACTACCAGCAGTGCCCCGGCCTCGTGCGTGACCTCGGCCAGGGCGGCGATGTCGGCCACGGACAGCAGCGGGTTCGTCGGGGTCTCGATCCAGACCAGGCGGGTGCGGCCGGGCTCGATGGCGGCCCGCACCTCTTCGACGTCCACGATGGAGGCGGGCGTGTGCCGCACCCCCCACGGCTCGGCGACGCGGGACACCAGACGGTAGGTGCCGCCGTAGGCGTCGTCAGGGATCACGATGTGGTCGCCGGGGCGCAGCAGCGAGCGCAGGAGGGCGTCTTCGGCGGCCAGGCCGGAGGCGAACGCGAAGCCCTGGGCCGAGCCGTCGGGAGCCTCCAGAGCGGCCAGACACTCTTCGAGCGCGGTGCGGGTGGGGTTGCCCGACCGCGAGTACTCGTACCCCGTGCCCAGCCCCTGGCGGAGGCCGCCCACGCCGTCCTGCGCGTAGGTGGAGGTCTGGTAGATCGGGGTGACGACCGCCCCGGTGGCGGGGTCGGCCTCGGATCCCACGTGGATCGCCCGGGTCGAGAACCCGGCCTGTGACCAGCGGGAATTTCCGGAGATCTGGTTCGGCTCGTTCACGGGGCCCAAGCTACTACCGGGCGGCGACAGTTCCGGCCACCCGCGCGGTCGGCGGCGGGAACGGACCGGGGCCACACTCGGTTGTGGTAGGCGGGCGCGGACCGGTCGTTCCGCCCGGAGGAATCCGCCCGGAGGAAACAGGAGGAGGTCGGAATGATTTTCGGCAGCAGGGCGAGGAGCACGATGGTGGAGCAGGACCAGGCTCTGCCGGGCCGCGACAGCCGGCCGTTCACCGTCCCGGCCCGGCATGCCGTGCTCGGCACACCGCTCGAGGGCCCCTGGCCCGAGGGCACCCAGGTGGTTTACGTTGCCATGGGCTGTTTCTGGGGTGCGGAGAAGACGTTCTGGCAGACCCCCGGCGTCGTCACCACCGCGGTCGGTTACCAGGGTGGCCACACCCCGAACCCGACCTACGAGGAGACCTGCACCAGCCTCACCGGCCACACCGAGGCCGTGCTGGTGGCCTACGACCCGGCCAGGGTCAGCATCAACGACCTGCTCAAGACGTTCTGGGAGTCGCACGACCCGACCCAGGGCTACCGCCAGGGCAACGACCTGGGCACGCAGTACCGCTCGGCGTTCTACTGGACCACCGACGAGCAGCGTGAGGCCTACGAATCGAGCCGGGCCACCTACCAGGCCGCCCTCGACAAGGCCGGATTCGGCGCCGTCACCACGGAGTCCCGCTCCGCGCAGGAAGCCGGCACGTTCTGGTACGCCGAGGACTACCACCAGCAGTACCTCTACAAGAACCCGAACGGGTACTGCCCCGATCACGGCACGGGCGTCGCCTGCCCGATCGGCGTGGGCGTGCTGTACGGAACCGGCGTGAAGGCCGAGTAAGGCTCCCGGCCGCGCCCGCCCCCACAGCGGGCACGGCTTCGGATCAGGCCGCCACGAAACTCTTGAGCTGACCGGCGATCACAGCCAGATCGTCGAGTTCGCCCGACGCGATGGCCATCACCAGGTCGAAGGCGTCGTCGTCAGCCGGCGCGAGCTCCACACCGTTCTTGGCACAGAAGACGTAGGTCCCCAGCCACGCCAGCCGCTTGTTGCCATCGACCAGCGGATGGTTGGACACCAGCGAGTGCAGGAGCGCCGCCGCCTTGGTCAGCAGGTCCGGATAAGCCTCCTGGCCGAACATCCCGGCCCGGGGCCGGTTCACCGCAGCGTCCAGGAGACCGATGTCCCGCACCTGGACCGGCCCGGCGACGGCATACCGCGAGATCAGCAGGGCCTGCTCGACGCTCAGGTAGCGGATCATTCGCCGAGACGGCGCAGCAGATCGGCGAACTTCGTCGCACCCGCAGCCGCGAGTTCCTCGGTCTGAGCATCGTCGTCGGCCCGGAGCAGGTAGTCACTGATCGCAGCCTGCGCAACCTGCTGCATGCTCCGACCCTCCCGATCAGCCCTGCGTCGAAGAGCCTCGGACTGCACATCATCAAGACGTAGTGTCATCGCCATGCACGCCATGATACCAACTTGATACCACTCAACCGCTTCAATTACCGGTTGAGGGCTAGGACTACCACCAGCAGCACCTCTGCAAGAACCCGAACGGCTACTGCCCCGGCCACGGCACCCGGCACCGCGCAGAACCGTCGTCAGTCCGCCGCCAGAAGCCGCTCGTCCAGCTCCTGGATCCAGAAGGCAGCCAGGTCGGCAGGACTCTCCGCGCCGCATCCCGCCATGTAGGCCCTCGTGGCCTCGAGGCGATCCACGGCCTGCGCTCCGGAGGCAAGGTCCTCGTAGCGAACCTCGACGGCAAAGTCCTCTGCTCCCCGCGACACCAGCCGGACGTCCCCCACCACCGCTCCTCGCCCGTTCGGGGAGAGTCCCTGCCGGGCAAAGGCTCTGGACAGGTTGGCGACGAAGCCCGCCTCGTCGTCAATCATTGATTTTCCCGATAGGCATTGACGACCCCCATCATGCGCTTGTAACCGTCCCGATGAGTGGTGTTCACCACCACCCGGAAACGGTAGACCGGATCACAATCCGTCTGCCAGGACGTCACGTATATGTCCGTGGTGGAGTTCTGGGCCCAGTGGCTTGCCGGGGCGGACAACGTGATGACGATCACGTCGCGGTACCAGACGTTCCAGCGTCCTTTCGCCTTGAGTTTCTTCACCCCCCCATCCCTTCGCGCCGTCCCAGTACCCGCACACCTCAGCGGAACGCTCCGACCGCAGGTGTCTGTGTAGGTCGAGTACGTGTGCCAGGAGGCGGAGGATGTCGTGCATGCCGCCATCACGTCCAACGGCCCCGGTCAGCGAAATGCCCCGGTTCTGCCCTCTCTTCGCCCCGAGGACGCAGCTCCGGCCGTCGCGCAACACCAGGCCCACCCGTCCGGCGCCTCACAGGTCCGGGTCGCCGGGCGGGATCCCGGCGTCCTGCAACGCCTCGAACTGTTCCTCGAAAGGCGGTCTCTTGTAAGTGATCCTGGCCCCCACCCGACGCCGGCCGTCCGGCAGTGAGTCGATGCGCAGCACCTCGCAGGTGCAGTCCAGGAGCCCGGCGTCGGTCGGGATGGCCACCCGCACCGTGCCACCCAGGGGCTCGGCGAAGCCGTGCGGCACGTCGAAGGCGAGGCCGGTGTAGCTGGCGTTGTACAGGCTCGCGGCCATCCGCTCGTTCTCGGTGATCACGTGGATGTCCACCCGCTGCTTCGTGCGGGTGGCCCCGCGCCGCTCGGCCGCGTTGATCGAGTGGATGAAGTCTTTCACCTCGCCCCGCAACCGCTCGGAGACCGGGATCAGGCCGCTGCCGTCGCCGGTTCCCTCGGCGGACTCGACGATTTCCTGGATGCGGCGGCTCATCTCGGTGATCTGGTCGGTGATGCCCTCCAGCACCGAGATGGTCGACTCGGCCGCCTCGCGCACGGCGTTCACCCCGCCGATGATCGACTTGGACGAGTTGCCGGACTCGTCGGCCAGCCCCTTCACCTCGGTGGCGACCACCGCGAAGCCCCGCCCGGCCTGCCCCGCCCGAGCTGCCTCGATGGTTGCGTTCAGTGCGAGAAGCCTGGTCTGGTCGGCGATCTGGGTGATCAGCCGGACCGCGCTACGGATCCCCTCGGTGCTCTCCCGCAGCGAGGCCACGGTTCCCCGGGCCCGCTCGGCGTCGGCCTGGGCGTCCTGTGCGTAGGAGGCCACACCCACTGCCACGTCACGCACGCTGGTGACGGCCGAGGACATGTCGTTGGTCAGCCCGACCAGCGTCTCCTCCAGCTGGGCGCCGAGGTTGCGGCGGTCCCGGGCGGCGGAGCGGGTGGCGTCGTTGGCCGCCTGCAACGAGATCCGGCCGGTCTCGATCACCCGCGCGCTGTCGAGGAACGCCCCGGGCAGACCGGTCTCCAGCAGACGCCGGTAGAAGTGCCCGTTGCTGGCGGCGATGATCGCGGCCGACGACTCCCGCACGTAGGCGTCGACGACGTCCAGCATCCCGTTGACGGCGTTGCGGGCCCGGGCCTCCACGCGCGGGTCCACCCCGTCCAGCCCCAGCGGCGGCAGCCGGGCCTCCAGATCGCCGCCGGCCACTCGTTCGGCCATCTCGGAGATCATCACCAGGGTGTGACGGCAGAGTTCGCTCTCCGCCGCCCGCCCACCGATCCGGCGTCCGATCATGGCGTGATCGACCAGATGAACTCGTCGTACGAGAGCCCGCGATCGACCAGTTCGGCGTTCAGCGCCGCGGTCGAGGCGTCCAGTCCCTGCCGGGAACCGCCGCCGCTCTGCTCGATCCGGCACAGCTCGCGGTACAGCGGCTCGATCGCGTTGATCGCCTCCCGGCCGGGCGCGCGCCGGTTGGAGTGGTAGCCGGTCACCTGGCCGTCGGTGCGGCCGCTGGCCGTGACGTGCGCGAAGACCCAGTAGAACGACCCGTCCATGCCCATGTTCTTGACATAGGCGAAGACCTCCTTGCGGGCCGCGATCGTCTCCCACAGGTACTTGAAGATGGCCCGCGGCATGTCCGGATGCCGGATGACGTTGTGGGGTTTCCCGATCAGGTCGATCTCGTCCGCGACCGCCAGACGGCAGAACGTCTCGTTGACATAGGTGAGAATGCCCTTGGTGTCCGTTTTGCTGACGATCAGCTCGTCGCGACCCAGGACGTGTTCCACCCCGGTCGGCGTAATGGTGGCCGGTCTCATCGTTACCCCCTGTCGCTCCCCTGATCTCCTCGGCCCACGAACGGCCCTGCCTTGAGCCCGGGGTGCGAGGGATTTCACCGGAACGGCGGATCGCCGGCCGGAGACGCGGAAGGGGCGCCCGGCCGTCGGCCGGGCGCCCCTTCCGGGAGACGTGCGGGGATCAGGTGGCCGAGATCCAGCCCAGGCTCAGCGCGCCGAGCAGCATGAGGCCGAGCACGATCCGGTACCAGACGAAGACGTACACGCTGTGCCGCTCCACGAACTTGAGCAGCCAGGCGATGATCGCGTAGCCGACCACGAACGCCACCAGGGTGGCCACGACCATCTGGGCGGTGCTGACGCCGCTGTCACCCGCGGTCACGTCGCCGAGGCTGAACAGGCCGGAGGCGACCACGGCCGGGATGGCCAGCAGGAACGAGTAGCGCACGGCCACGGCCCGCTTGAGGCCGATGGCCAGACCGGCGGTGATCGTGCCGCCGGAGCGGGAGACACCGGGGATCAGGGCCATCGCCTGGGCGAAGCCCAGGATGATGCCGTCCTTGACGGTCAGGCTGTCGTAGTCGCGGCGCTGCGGGCCGAACCGCTCGGCCAGGCCGAGCACGATGCCGAAGATCACCAGCATGCTGGAGACCAGCCAGAGGTTGCGGGCCGGCTCCTTGATCGCGTCCTCGAACAGCAGGCCGAGCACGCCGATCGGGATGGTGCCGATGATGACCAGCCACGCCATCCGGTAGTCGAACGTGCGGCGCACCTCGGCGTCCACGAACCCACGGCACCAGGTGATGAAGAGGTTCCAGATGTCCTTGGCGAAGTAGATGACGACAGCCGCCTCGGTCCCCAGCTGGGTGACCGCGGTGAAGGCCGCCCCGGCGTCCTTCTCGAAGAACACCTCGGCCACGATCCGCAGGTGCCCCGACGACGAGATCGGGAGGAACTCGGTGAGCCCCTGCACCAGACCGAGGACGATCACCTCTAGCCAGCTCACGGTGGTCAATACCCCTTCGTAGCGGCACGCGGCCGACCCCACCGGCTGCCGCGAGATGCCTACGCGAAATCCCTGGCGACGTCGCCAGGGATGGATGTTCTTGGTTGCGCACCGCGACATGCGGAGGAGACCTCGCGGGGACGGTGGCCCGCCGACCATACACGTCCTGACGGATCGTCAGGCAAACTCCCCGAAGTCCCGAAAACGCCCGCGACAGGCGGGGCGTCATGCAACGATCCGGCCTTCGTGGTGGTTCCGGCAGGGGCCATGAATTGTGGACGACGAACCGCTTGCATCCTCATCGCTGCACCGGGTCAGGGAATTCGCCCGTGTGCCACGGCAAAACCGGTGAGCCGCCCGGCCTTCGCCGGACGGCTCACCCGTTCAGGTCTTGTCCCGTCCCGCCGGGCACCCGCCGGCGTTCCCCTCCTGGCGCCGGATCGCCGCCAGATCGTGACCCGGCTCGGGCCTTTCGCGCCCGGATGATGAGACGAGGGTGAGGCGCTCAGCCCTTCGCGAGTTCTTCGAGCACCGTGCCGATCTCGGTCTCGGTGCGCTCACGTGTCACGCCGAGCTCGTGCAGCACCCCGGCGTCGTCCTCCCATTCGAGGTACGCGAGCAGGATGTGCTCGGTGCCGACGTAGTTGTGGCCGAGCCGCAGGGCGGTGCGCATGGTCAGCTCGAGCACCTTCTTCGCCGCCCCGTCGTAGGGGATCAGGCCGGGCGCCTCGTCCACCCGCTCCGGCAGGAGCGCCGTGGCCGCCTCGACCAGCCGCTCCTTCGTGACCCCCTGGGTCGCCAGGACCTTCAGGGCGAGCGAGTCGGCCGGGCCGGCCAGCCCGATCAGCAGATGCACGGGGACGACGTGGGCGTTACCGGCTGCCCGAGCGGCGGTGTGCGCCGTGCCCACCACGTCGCGGGCCTTCGGGGTGAACCGGCTGAAGCCCTCTTTCGGGTCGAGCGGCCCGTCGTCTGCCTTGGTGACGAAGCGCTTCTGCACGGCCTGTTTGCTCACGCCCATGCTGGCGCCGATCTCGGTCCAGGAGGCGCCGGAGCGCCTGGCCTGGTCGACGAAGTGCCCGATCAGGTGATCGGCCACCTCGCCCAGGTAGTCCCCCACCACGACGGCGCCGGACAACTGGTCCAGCGGAGCCTCATGGTTCTTCTTGATGGCCTGGATCAGATCGTCCAGACGCACGGTCGAACTGGAATCCGTCATGCGTCAACCATAGGTTGACGCATTCGGGCCGTCAACCACAGGTTGACGCTGGTGGTGGTCCTGTCGTCAGGCGGCTCGGGTGTATCCGGACGGTTCGCGGTCCCCGGCGGCCCGTTCGGCCGGGTCGGCCGGGTCGGCCGGGTCGGTCGGCAGCCCGAGCGCACCGGGCACGAGGAGCAGGCCGGGAGCCGGCTCCGCCACCCGGCGGCGGACCCGGCCACGGGAACCGGGTCGGCCGACCCGAGCGTCGTCGTGGGCCGGAGCGTCGTCGTCAACCCGAGCGTCGTCGCCAACCCGAGCGTCGTCGCCAACCCGAGCGTCGTCGTCAACCCGAGCGTCGTCGCCAACCCGAGCGTCGTCGTCAACCCGAGCGTCGTCGTCAACCCGAGCGTCGTCGTCAACCCGAGCGTCGTCGTCAACCCGAGCGTCGTCGTCGGTAGCGACGGACGCCGCCTGGCTGCTCGCGATGCCGCTGCGGATCTCTCCCACTCGCACGGCGAATGCCTCACGCGACTCGACGCCGGCTGACGCACCGGAAGGGGCCGAGGCCCCGGAGGAGACCGGCGCACCGGAAGAGGCCGACACCCCCGCAGCCGCCGAAGCCCCGACGAGCACCGGCGACTCGACAGCCACCGATGATCCGGCCGCTTCCGACCATCCGGCAGCCACCGACGATCCAGCCGCCACCGATGATCCGACGGCCACCGACCATCCGGCAGCCACCGGGGCGAGGGCCTCCAGCGGCTCCCGGGCTCCGGCGGGAGCGGAATCCGCTTCCGGCTGAGCGGCTTTCGCCGTCCTTGATTGGTAGACCGTGCCGATGTAGATGCCGGCCAGCAGCACCAGGCCACCGCCGACCTGGCCGGCCCCGGCGGGCTCGCCCAGCACCAGGATGCCGATGGCGGTGGCGACCAGCGTCTCGAGGTTGAGGAAAACGCCCGCGATGTGCGGCTCCACGCCGGTCTGCCCGTAGGCGAAAAGGGTGAAGGGGAGCACCGTTCCGAGCACCGCCAGGGCCAGGCCGGCAAGCAGCGCGGAGCCGGTCAGGCCGTTCTGGCCGGGCACCGGCAGGTCCTCGGTGAGCAGTGCGAAGGGCAGCACCGCGACGGCCGAGGCGAAGAACTGCGCGGTGCTCACCGCGATCACGTCCTGCCCGGGCAGCAGCCGGGCCTGGAGCATGGTGAAGGCCGCGCCGATCGCTACCGAGCCGAGCACGATCACGTCGCCGAGCACGGTGGATCCGGCGCCGCCCGCGCCGGCCACCACGACGATGCCGGTCAGCGAGAGCGCGAAACCGGCCCAGGCGATCGGCCCGACGCGGGCCCCGTTGAACACCACGGCGAGCACCGCCACGATCACCGGCACCGACCCGAGCAGCAGGGCCGCATGGGTGACGCTGGTGCGCTCCAGACCCAGGTTCTGCAACAGCACGCACGCGCCGTAGCCGAAGGCACCGTAGAACCAGAGCGCCGGGCGCACCGTGCGCAGCTTCGGCCGCACCAGCAGCACGATCACCAGACCGGCCACGGCGAACCGGAACACGGTGAGCCAGGCGGGGCCGAAACCGGCGAACGCCGCCTTGCTCAGCGGCACCGTGGTGCCCCAGGTCACACCGGCGACGGTGAGCGCGGCGAGGGCGGAGGTACGACGGTCGGAGAAGCGGGCGAGGAGGGCACCGAGGCGGGGCGGACGAGCGGCGAACATGCTTGCCATCATGCGCTGCACATATAGATAAATCGGGCAGTCGGCGATCTGGCCAACTATTCTTCGGTGATATGGCCGTTGAGCTTGATGAAATTGACGTAAAGCTGCTGACGCAGCTCCAGCAGGACGCCGATCGGACGAATCTCGAGCTGGCCGAGCTGGTGGGGCTGTCGCCCGCCGCCACCCTGCACCGGGTGCGGCGGCTCAAGGAGAGCGGTGCGATCCGGATCATCAGCGCCCAGGTCGACGCCGCGGCGGTCGGCTTCCCGCTCACCGTGTTCATGGCCGTCACCACCGGAAACGCCCGTGCCACCGAGCGGTTCGAGCGTGAGGTGCAGCTGCTGCCGCAGGTGGTCGCGGCCGAGACGGTGGCCGGCGAGATGGACTACTGGGTCACGGTGGTGGCTCGCGACGTGGAGGACCTGGAGCACACACTGACCCGGATCGCCACGCACGGGGGCGGCCGGGTGGTCACCTATCTGCGCCTCAAACAACTGAAACCGCCCACCCCGCTGCCGCTTCTGCCGAGCTCGACGACCCGGCAGCGCCGCCGCGGCTGACCCGACCGGTTCAGCGGGGGTGCCCGGCGTAGGTGCCGAAGTACCAGGTGTTGCCCTCCGGGTCCTGGGCGGCGAAGTCGGTGGAGCCGTAGTCGGTCGTCATCAGTTCCGTGGTGATCGTGGCACCGGCCGCGCGGGCGCGCTCGCAGAGGGCCGCGATCTTCGGGCCGGGCACCACCACATAGCAACTGAAACCGCCCACCTGGATGGGTTTGCCGTCGTCCCGGGCCGACCCGAGCATCACCCCGCCGCCGGGCGGCCAGCTCAGCTCGGCGTGGTCCACCCGGTCACCCTCACCGTGACAGACGGTCTGTTCGAAGCCGAAAGCCTCGATCAGGAAGGCGATCAGGGCGCGGGCGTCACGGGCCCGGAAGGTCGGCCAGACGGTGGGCGGAGGCGGCGCGGCATTGCCGGTCGCGGCGTTCCCGGTCACGGCGTTCCCGGTCGCGGCATTCCCGGTCGCGGTGTTCTGGCTCGCGGGGGTCGGCGTCGTGGAGTTCGGTGTCTCAGGGGTCGGCGTCATGGGGTCAGCCTGGCTGATCGGCGCCCTCGGGCCCCGGGACACGGGAGGTTGCGCCGGACGTGTCGGAGGCGGTCGTGCGGCCGGTGGCCAGGCCGCCAGGTGAGGCTGCCAGGTGGCCAGGCGTCCACCCGGTCGTGAGGAAGGCGCGGCCCCCTGCGTGGGAGCCGCGCCTTCGGTGGACGATCGACGGACGGGATGCGGGCGGGCCGCCGTCCGCTCACCCGTTGTTGATGCCGGTGTCCGGGTGCAGCGGATGGGTGGGCTCGAAGTGGCGGGGGTCGAGGTTGCGGGAGTCGAGGTTGCGGGAGTCGGCGCCCAGCCAGGGAGCAAGGACGACGGTGCCGATCAGCATGAGGATCACAATCAAGGAAGCCATACATCCATTGTGTTCTTTTTGGCCTTGCACCCCATAGCCAATCCGACGACACTGGCCACATGCCAACCGCTCGGAGACAGCCAATTCAGCAACGTGGGCGCGTCAGTGCTCGAGAACTGATGCCACTTCTCACGGATTGGCGTTCCACCGAGGGTGTGCCCGGCTATCGCGCGCTGGCCGACCGGCTGCGGCTGCTGGTGCTCGACGGCCGGCTGCCGGTCGACACCGTGCTGCCCTCGGAACGCACGCTGGCCGAGGCCCTTCAGACCAGCCGCACCACCACCACGTCGGCCTACCGGCTGCTGCGCGAGTCCGGCTTCGCCGAGGGCAGCCAGGGCGCGGGCACCTGGACCACGCTGCCGCGCGACAGCAAGCTGGAGTCGCCGATCTGGCCGGAGCATCTGAGCGGCGAGGCCGACCCGTCGGGGGCCCGCGGCGACTTCTCCTCGGCCGCGCTAGAGGCACCGGCCGAGCTGTACCCGGCCTACCAGGCCGCGCTCGCCGAGCTGCCCCGGTTCCTGCCCGGCAACGGCTACGTCACCAGCGGCCTGCCCATCCTGCGCGAGGGCATCGCCCGTTACTACACCGACTCCGGGCTGCCGACCACGCCCGAGCAGATCCTGGTCACCAACGGCGCGCTCCAGGCCCTGCACCTGGCGCTCGGCGTGGTGCTGGAGCGCGGCGACCGGGTGCTGGTCGAGCACCCCACCTACCCGGCCGCGGCGCAGGCCATCCGTGAGCTCGGCGGGCGCTGCGTGCCCCTGCCCGTGGAGGCCGGGTGGGACATCTCCCGCACCGCCAACCTGATCCGGCAGACCGGTGCGCACCTGGCCTACCTGATGGCCGACTTCCACAATCCGACCGGGCGCCTGCTCGGCGAGGCCGGGCGCCGCGAGCTGGGCGCGATGATCGCCGACACCGGCTGCCGGATCATCGTGGACGAGACGATGCGCGAGGTGGACCTGCGCGCCGCGCTGCCGGCCGTGCGGGCGGGCCGGCCGGTGCCCGGGCGGTTGCCGATGCCCCGGCCGGTGGCCGCCTTCGCCCCGGCCGAGCACGTGATCACCCTGGGCTCGGCCTCCAAGACGTTCTGGGGCGGCCTGCGGATCGGCTGGATCCGGGCCTCGCAGCCCCTGATCCGCCGGCTCGCCCTGGCCCGCGGCAACCAGGACCTGGGTGGCCCGCTGCTGGAGCAGCTGGCCACCGTGCACCTGCTGGAGAACCTCGGCCCGATCACCACCCAGCGTCAGCAACTGCTGGCCGAGCGCTGCGTGGCGCTGCACGACGCGCTGGCCGAGCGCTTCCCGGACTGGGTGCTGCCGCTGCCGGAGGGCGGCCTCTCGCTCTGGTGTCACCTGCCCGAGCCCCGCAGTTCGCACATGGCCGCAGCCGCCCGGTCGCTCGGCGTATGGGTCACCCCCGGGCCACGTTTCGGGCTGGACGGGGCGTTCGAGGCACGCATCCGGCTGCCGTTCGCCCGGCCCGTTCCCGACCTGGTGGCGATGGCCGACGTGCTGGCCCGGGCCTGGCACTCGCGGGGCCGCGCCGCGCCGTTCGACGACGACCGCACCACGGTGTGACCGGCCGGCCGCCGATGAGTTCCGCGGCCCCGGACCGTCTCAATCCCATCACGTCCGACTTCACATCCGAGCGAGGAGCAGCTCATGTGCCGCAACATCCGCACCCTGGCCAACTTCGAGCCGCCCGCCACGACCGACGAGATCGAGGCCGCGGCCTTGCAGTACGTGCGCAAGGTGGCCGGCACGACCCATCCCTCGCGGGCCAACGAGGAGGCATTCGCCCGGGCGGTGGCGGCGATCACCGCGCAGACCCACCTGCTGCTCGACGAGCTGGTCACCACGGCGCCGCCGAAGGACCGGGAGGTGGAGGCGGCCAAGGCGCGGGCGCGTAACGAGGCCCGGTTCGGGAGCCGCTGAGGAGTCAGCCGCCGAGGAGTCACCGCGAAGAACCTTGGGGGACGACGCGAGAACCGGCCCGCTTCGTCGTCCACAAGTTCTTGCCCGAATGCTCTATTCCCGATCACGCTGCGGGCGAAAAGCCAGATCCGTGGCCCCGGCGGCGTGCCAGGCGACCGTTCACCGTCGTAACGTCGTGACGTGACGATCTCCCCGGATCTGTGGCCCGACCATCTGCCCACCACGCTCGGGGCGCTGCGCGCCTCCGGCCATGTGCACCGCAGTGTGAAGCAGGAGATCTCGGCCAACCTGCTGGAACTGATGCGGGCCGGCAAACCGCGCTTCCCGGGCGTGGTCGGCTTCGACGAGACGGTGCTGCCCGACCTGGAACGCGCCCTGCTGGCCGGGCACGACCTGGTGCTGCTGGGTGAGCGCGGCCAGGGCAAGACCCGGCTGATCCGCACGATCGTCGGCCTGCTCGACGAGTGGACGCCGGTGATCGAGGGCGCCGAGCTGAACGAGCACCCGTACGCGCCGATCACCCCGTCCTCGATCCGCCGGGCCGCCGAGTACGGCGACGACCTGCCGGTGGCCTGGGTGCACCGCGAGGCCCGCTACGCCGAGAAGCTGGCCACGCCCGACACCAGCGTCGGCGACCTGATCGGCGACGTCGACCCGATGAAGGTGGCCGAGGGCCGCACGCTGGGCGACCCCGACACCATCCACTTCGGCCTGGTGCCGCGCATGCACCGCGGCATCATGGCCGTCAACGAACTGCCCGACCTGGCCGAGCGCATCCAGGTGGCGCTGCTGAACGTGCTGGAGGAGCGCGACGTGCAGGTGCGCGGCTACGTGCTGCGGCTCGACCTCGACCTGCTGCTCCTGGCCAGCGCCAACCCGGAGGACTACACCAACCGCGGCCGCATCATCACGCCGCTGAAAGACCGCTTCGGCGCGGAGATCCGCACCCACTACCCGGTCGACCTCGACCTGGAGATCGAGCTGGTGCGGCAGGAGGCCGAGCTGGTCGCCGTGCTGCCCGACCACCTGGTCGAGGTGCTGGCCCGGTTCACCCGGGCGGTGCGCGAGTCCAACGCCGTCGACCAGCGTTCCGGTGTGTCGGCCCGGTTCTCGATCGCCGCCGCGGAGAGCGTGGCGGCCGCCGCGCTGCGCCGGGCGGTGCTGACCGGTGAGCTGACCGGCCGGCCCGACGACGGCGCCCGGGCGGTGGCCCGGGTCGGCGACACCGAGGGGATCACCGGAACCCTGCGCGGCAAGGTGGAGTTCGAGGCGGACGGCGAGGGTCGCGAGATGGAGCTTCTCGACCATCTGCTGCGCCGGTCGGTGGCCGAGACCTGGCGTAACCGGCTGGGTGGCGTCGACCTCACCGGATTCGTCGCGGCGGTGGCCGAGGGCGAGGGCGTGTCCACCGGCGACAGCGTGCCGTCGGCCGACCTGCTGGCCCAGCTCGGCACCGTGCCCGGCCTGTCCATCGTGCTGGAGCGGCTCGGGTTCGATGACGTGCCCGGCCCGGCCGACGCCGCGTCCGCCATCGAGTTCACGCTCGAGGGGCTGCATCTCACCCGGCGCCTGGCCAAGGACTTCCTCGACGACGGGCGCACCGTGTACGGCGGCGACGGCGAATGAGCCCACGCCGGCGCGATCCCCGTTACCGGTACGGTCCGTGGCGCGGCGGACCCGACCCCCTGGCTCCTCCGTACGACGTGCGGCGTGCGCTCGACGCCCTCGGTGACCGGGTGCTCAGCGGCGACAACGTGCGCGAGGCGCTGCGCGACCTGCTGCGGCGTGGCCTGCCCGACGAGAACGGGCGGCGCACCGGGCTGGACGACCTGCGCGCCCGGGCCGAGCGCCGGCGGCGTGAGACCTCACGGCGCGGGCGGCTCGACGGTGCGGTCACCCGGGCCCGGGCCCAGCTCGACCAGGCGCTGGCGGCGGAGAGGGAAGAGCTCTCGCTGCGGGACGGCGACGACGCCCGGTTCGCCGAGACCCAGCTGGACGCGCTCCCCCGGTCCACGGCCGCGGCGGTGCAGGAGCTGTCGGAGTACCGCTGGTCCTCGAGGGAGGCCGAGCAGATCTACCGGCAGATCCTCGACGGCCTGCGCACCGACGTGATCGACCAGCAGTTCAACGGCATGCGCAACGCCCTCCAGGGGCTGGGGCCCGACGCCGACCCGCAGCAGCGGGCGGCGGCCACGGCCGCCGTGAACGAGATGCTCGACGACCTGAACGGGTTGCTGGAGAAGCATTCCCGGGGCGAGGACACGCCCGAGGACTTCCAGCGGTTCATGGACCGGCACGGTCGGATGTTCCCCGACGACCCGCAGAACGTCGAGGAACTCATCGACTCGCTGGCCCGGCAGGCCGCGGCGGCGGAACGGCTGATGAACGCCCTGAGCCCGCAGCAGCGCGAGGAGCTCCAGGGGCTGATGCAGCAGGCCCTGGGCGACTCCGGCCTGGCCTCGAAGATGGGGCAGCTGACCGACAACCTGCGGGCCCTGCGACCAGGCGAGGGCTGGGGCTCCGGCCGGGGCGAGGGCCGGCGCATGCGGGGCCAGGGCGAGATGGGTTACGGCGAGGCGGCGGGGGCCCTGCAAGACCTGGCCGACCTCGACGACCTGATCGACCAGCTCGACCAGGGCCATCCGGGTGCCACGCTCGACGACATCGACGTGGAGACGGTGGAGCGCTCACTCGGCGCCGGGGCGGCCGCCGACGTGCGGGCGTTGCAGGAGCTGGAACGCGAGCTGGAACGGCAGGGCTGGCTGACCCGGGCCGACGGCGCGCTCACCCTCTCGCCCAAGGCCCTGCGGCGGCTCGGCCAGACCGCGCTGCGCCAGGTGTTCGCGCACCTGGGTTCCGGGCGGCGGGGCGAGCACGACCTCCGGGACGCCGGTGCGGCCGGCGAGGCCACCGGCGCCTCCCGGCGCTGGGAGTTCGGTGACGAGCAGCCGCTCGACGTGGTGCGCTCGCTGCGCAACGCCGTGCAGCGTTCGGCGGGCAGCGGGCAGAGCGGAATCACGCTGCTGGCCGAGGATTTCGAGGTGGTCGAGACCGAGCGCCGGGCCTCCGCGGCGGTGGCGCTGTGCGTGGACCTGTCGTACTCGATGATCTCCGAGGGCCGCTGGGGCCCGATGAAGGAGACGGCGCTGGCGCTGGCCCACCTGGTGGCCACGCGATTCCCGCAGGACGCACTCCAGATCGTCGGTTTCGGCCGCTACGCCTCCCGGCTGTCGGTGGAGCAGCTGGCCGCCATCGAGCCGGACTACGTGCAGGGCACCAACCTCCAGCACGCCCTGTCCATCGCCGGCCGGCACCTGCGCCGCCACCCGGACGCCGAGCCGGTGGTGCTGGTGGTCACCGACGGCGAGCCGACGGCCCACCTGACGCCCGACGGCAGCGCGTTCTTCGACTACCCGCCCTCACCGGCCACGATCAGCGCCACGGTGACCGAGGTGGACGCCCTGACCCGCTACGGCGCCGCGATCAACATGTTCATGCTGGGTGAGAACGCCGGCCTGCGCCGGTTTGTCGACGCGATCGCCCGGCGCAACGGCGGCCGGGTGTTCACGCCGGGTCTCGACAACCTGGGCGAGTACGTGGTCAGCGACTACCTGACGGCGCGGAAGGGGCGGCGCTAGGCGCGGATTCGCTGGGCCCGGGTTCGCTGGGCCGAACGGGTCGAGTGCTCCTCGTCGTCCCCCTGTTGGTCAAGATCGGTCAGCGGGATGCCGACGATGGCCGAGTCCGCACACTCATACCGTCAGGGGACGCCCATGGCCGACATCCTCGTGATCGACGACGACCCGGATATCCGTGACCTGCTCTTCGACGCCCTGAGCGGTGCCGGGCACGCGGTCCGGCTCGCCCACGACGGCCACACCGGGCTGGAGGCGGCGGCCGGGCTGCCGCCCGACCTGGTGGTGCTGGACTGGATGCTGCCCGAGCACAGCGGCCTGGAGATCTGCCGGGCGATGCGCGCCGACCGGGCCCTGTCGTCGGTGCGGGTGCTGATGCTCTCGGCCCGCGGCACCGAGTCGGACATCGAGTTCGGCCAGCAGGCCGGCGCGGACGGCTACATCGTCAAGCCGTTCAGCCCGCGCGCGCTGGTCTGGCGGGTGGAGTCGATGCTGGCCCAGGAGCACCAGGTGATCGACGCGACCCCGGACGAGTGAGAAGCGTTATGACCAGGCCCGGTTCGCCCCCTCGCGCGGGGGCGGACCGGGCCTGATCGGGTTGGCGGGCCTCAGAGGCGCAGCGGGGCCGGGACCAGGTTGATGGCCGGCAGGCTCACGATGAACGTGGCCCCCTCGTCGGCGGCACTGCGCACGCCGATCGTGCCGTGGTGCGCCTCCACGATCTGCCGCACCACCGCCAGGCCCAGCCCGGTGCCCTGGATCGCCTGCCGCCGGGCCTGCTCGGTGCGGAAGAAGCGGGTGAACAGCTGGTCCTGCTCCTCGGTCGGGATGCCGATCCCGGTGTCGGTCACCTGGATCTCGACGGCGGGACGGGTGACATCCGGCACCGAGGCCGACACGGTCACCGTGCCGCCGGCGGTGGAGAACTTCACCGCGTTCGAGAGCAGGTTCAGCAGAACACGTTCCAGCTGCGAGCGATTGCCGATCAAGCAGGGCAGGCCGACCGGGACGCGCACGTCGAGCTCGACGCCCTGGGACTCCATCGCCGGGCCGAGCACACCCGCGGCGGTGCCGACCAGGTCGGTCAGGTCGACCTCCTCGTCCATCCGGGCGGCCACGCCGGAGTCCACCTTCGACAGCGTCAGCAGGTCTTCGACCAGGGTGAGCAGCCGGCGGGAGTTCCGGTCGATCACCTGGATCATGCGCCGGTGCGAGGGGTCGTCGTCACCGGCCAGCAGCATCTCCGCGTAGCCGGTGATGCTGGTCAGCGGGGTGCGCAGCTCGTGGCTCACGGTGGCCACGAATTCGCCCTTCAGCCGGTCGAGTTCGCGCAGTTCCTCCTCCACCTGCTTCTGCCGGCTGATGTCGACGTAGATCGCCCCGATCGCGAACCGCCGTCCGGTGCCGTCGACCACCGGGTAACGGACGACGAGGAAGGTGCGGTCCTCGCCGTCCACCGACCAGATCTCCTCGCCCTCCACCTTGTCGGCGCCGTCCAGGCAGGCCTGCTCGACGGACGTCAGTTTGCGCCGGTCGAGCACGGCCGGGCGGGCGGCGGAGGCGGTGGGGCGCAACCGGTCGAACTCGGCGTTGGTCAGCAGACTGCGGCCGTTCGCGTCCCGCACGCAGATCGCGGCCGGGGCGTGATCGACCACGCCGCGCAGGATCTCGGCGGTCTCCCGGCGCTCCTGGTCGATGGTGCGGGCCTGGGCGGCCAGGCGGCGGCCGGCCAGGGCGTGCTCGATCGCCGGGGCCAGGCGCACCAGGCGGTCTTTCAGCAGGTAGTCGGTGGCGCCCAGGCGCAGCGAGTTGACGCAGGTGTCCTCGTCCATGATCCCGCTGACCACGATGAGCGGGATGTCGATCTGGAGCTCGGTCAGCATCCGCAGGGCATCCGGTGCGGTCATCGAGGGCAGGGAGTAGTCGCACAGCACGATGTCCGGCTGCTCGCCCAGCCCGGAGACGAACTCCTCCGGGGTCTCCGCCCGGGTCCAGATCGGTTCGTAACCAGCGCGTTTCAGCTCCAGCAGGAGCAGCTCCGCGTCGTCGGGACGGTCCTCGACGATCAGCAGCCGCAGTGGCGATGGCATGCTTTCTCCCGTTTTTCGATCCGGATCCCCATCATGCGAGCACGCCCCGGCGGACATGGGGCGGCTGGTTATGGACCAGCCAGTACCGGCCGATCTCGAGCACCGTTCCGAAGTAGGTCTCGATCTCGACCGGCTTGACGATGTAGCTGTTCGCGCCGAGCGCGTAACAGGCCTCCAGGTCGCCGTCCTCGGCCGAGGACGTCATCATCACCACCGGCACCTCGGAGAGCACCGGGTGAGAACGGATCTCGCGCAGCACGTCGATGCCGGAGAGCATCGGCATCTTGATGTCGAGCAGCACCGCCCGGGGCAGGTCGGCCAGGTCCCGGCCGGTCCACTCGCCCCGGCCCAGCAGCAGGTCGAGAGCCTCCACCCCGTCCTTGGCCGCCTCCACCCGGCCGGGGAAGTGCCCTCGGCGCAGGGCGTGGAGGGCCAGTTCCCGGTCGTGCGGGCTGTCTTCCACCAGCAGCAGCCAGGGCGGGAACGCGGCGCTCATCGCAGTTCACCGTTGGGCACGGGCAAGGTGAATCCCATCGTCGCTCCCACGCCTGGTTCTCCCACGGCGGACAGCTGCCCGCCGTGCCTTTGCACGATCCGCTGCGACAGCGCCAGGCCGATGCCGGTGCCCGCGAACTCCTCGTGGTGGTGCAGTCTCTGGAACACCTGGCCGAGCTTGGCCGCGTAGCGCATGTCGAACCCCGCGCCGTTGTCCTTGACCAGGTACATCACGGTGTCCGGCACCTTCAGCGGGTCGGGCCCGGGCTGCGGCGCCTCGTCCTCCTCCGCCACCTCGGCCCGCACCTCGACCCGGGCCGCGTCCTTCTTGCCGGTGTACTTGATCGCGTTGTCCAGCAGGTTCATCCACACCTGCTGGATCAGCCGGCCGTCCCCGAAGGCCGGTGGAAGCGGTGCCAGCACGAACTCGATGTCCCGTCCCTCGCGGGCCGGTTCCAGGGCGTTCCAGCAGTCCTGGGCCAGGGTCGTCATGTCGATCGGACGGGACTGCATCTCCTGCCGCTGCATGCGGGAGAAGGCCAGCAGCGCGTCGATGAGACTGCCCATGTGCTCGGCGTTCTCGGTGACCTTGGTGAGGTACTTCAGGGCCTCGGGCGGCATCTGCGACCCGTACTCCTCGGACATGATCCGGGCGAACCCGCTCATCGCCCGCAGCGGGGCGCGCAGGTCGTGGGACACGCTGTAGGAGAACGCCTCCAGCTCGGCGTTGACGGCGGCCAGGTCGGCGGCCTTCTGCTCCAGCTGCACCGTGCGCTCGGCCACCCGGCTCTCCAGCAGCTCGGTCAGCTCCTGGCTGGCCTGCTGGAGCGCCCGCTGCTCGGACACGTCGTGCGTGACCTTCACGTAGCCCTGGAGGCGGCCCTGCTCGTCGCGCATCGCCGAGATCGAGGCGTGGGCCCAGAACACCGACCCGTCGTGGCGCACCCGCTTGCCCTCGACGTTGATCTTGCCCTGGGCCGCCGCGTCGGCCAGGATCCGGGCCGGCAACCCGGCGTGCTGGTCGGCCGCGTCGAAGAACGAGGCGTAGGGCAGGCCGATCGCCTCGTCGGAGGAGTAGCCCTGGATGCGTTCCGCCGCAGCACTCCAGGAGTGCACCTTGCCACAGGCGTCGAGCATGATGATCGCGTAGTCCGAGGCCCCCTCGAGCAGCTGGCCCAGCCGGTCCAGCTCGTTGCGGCTGCGCTCGGCGAACTGCCAGCTGTCGGTGACGTCGGTCCAGATCATCAACGCGCCCGGCTCGTCGTCCTCCAGCCGGATCGGCTGACCGGACAACAACATTCGCCGCGCCGGGTTCCCGTCGCCGTACACCACGTTGACCAGGGCGCGGGTGAACCCGGCACCGCCGAGGACGTCCTCGACCGGCGTCAGCTCGGTGGTCTCGTCGACCGCGGGACGGCCGTCCGGGCCGGCGTTCACCGGGTGCACGCGCGCGTACCGCGGCACCACCTCGCCCACCGACACCCCGAACCGGCCCAGCGCGGCGGCGGCCGCCGGATTCGCGTGGTGCAGCACCCGGTCCGACCCGATCACCGCCATCGATGCCTCGGACGCCCCCCACAGCAGGTCGATCAGTGCGCTGCCGTCGGTGACCGGCGGGACGAAACCGGCGGCGATCGACGACGCCAGTGCGGCAGGCGCCTGATAGGTACTGCTCACGTCCGGCCCCCGTCCTCAGCCCGGTTCTAGCAACAGCTCGGTCCTGGCTCCCGGATCACCAGGCGTGCTCGGTGACGGAGGGGATCGGCCGGCCGGTGATCGCCTCGTCGACCGCGTCCAGCAGGGCGTGTGCGGCGAACGGCTTGGTCAGGTACGCGGCTCCGAGCTCGTGCCCGCGCAGGATGTCCCGCTCCCGGGCGGAGGCCGAGACGAAGATCGCCGGGATGTCGTGCTTGCCCTGCCGCAGTCGGGTGAGCAGGTCGAAGCCGTCCATGCCGGGCAGGCCGACATCGAGCACGTAGGCGTCGGGGGCACCGAACTGGTCTACCGAGTCCAGGGCGAGATCCGCGTCGGGCATCGCGATGACGCGGTGGCCGACCATGACCAGCCGCATGGAGATCAGATCACGCACGTCCGGGTCGTCCTCGACCACCAGCAGTCGGGCCACGGTGCCTCCTCGTTCGCGGATGTCCGGGGGAAATCGCTTGTCAGCGTTCCATCGGCGCGAGGGAGGGGTTTTCTACAGCGTCAGGGCCCGGAGACACTCGGATGCCCTATCCAGGTGACGGCCGAATGACGGAGAGTCAGCGACAGCTGTCACCGGCTCAGTCCTTCGGCCGTCACCCTTTTCAGGTGCTTTCGATCATGGACGACGGAGAGTCCGCGCCCACGTAGGGCGGGCCACCCGTGCGGCGGGTGCCCCGCTCAGCCGGCGTAGACGCCGAGGAGATCCAGACGGGTCAGCACGCCGGTGGGCTTGCCGTCCGCGACCACCATCACGGCATCGACCTGTTCCAGTGACTTCCTGATCACCTCGACCGGTTCTCCTGCGCCGACCAGCGGAAGTGGCTGCGACATGTGCCGTTCCACCGGGTCCGCGAGGTTGGCGCGGCCGGTGAACACGGCCTCCAGCAGGGCCCGCTCGCTGACCGACCCGGCCACCTCACCGGCCATCACCGGCGGCTCGGCCTTGACCACGGGCATCTGCGACACGCCGTACTCGCGCAGGATGTCGATGGCGTCGCGCACCGTCTCGGTCGGGTGCGTGTGCACCAGCGCGGGCAGGTCGCCGGCCTTGGCGCGCAGCACGTCGCCCACGGTCATGCCGCCGTCCTGGCTGAGGAAGCCGTACGAGGCCATCCACTGGTCGTTGAAGATCTTGCCCAGGTATCCGCGACCACCGTCGGGCAGCAGCACGACCACCACGTCGTCCTTGGTCAGTTTCTCGGCCGCCCGCAGTGCCGCGACCACGGCCATGCCGCAGGAACCACCCACCAGCAGGCCCTCCTCCCTGGCCAGCCGGCGGGTCATCGCGAACGAGTCGGCGTCGGAGACCGCGATGATCTCGTCCGGCACCGACGGGTCGTAGGCGGACGGCCAGAAGTCCTCACCCACGCCCTCGACCAGATAGGGACGCCCGGTGCCGCCGGAGTAGACCGACCCCTCCGGATCGGCGCCGATCACCTTCACCCGGCCCTCGGAGGCCTGCTTGAGGAAGCGGCCGGTGCCGGTGATGGTGCCACCGGTGCCGACGCCGGCCACGAAATGCGTGACCCGGCCCTCGGTGTCGTTCCAGATCTCCGGCCCGGTAGTGGCGAAGTGGCTCGCCGGCCCCTCCGGGTTGGCGTACTGGTTCGGCTTCCAGGCGCCCTCGATCTCGCGCACCAGACGGTCGGACACGGAATAGTAGGAATCCGGGTGCTCGGGCGCCACGGCGGTGGGACACACCACCACCTCGGCCCCGTAGGCGGCCAGGACGTCCCGCTTGTCCTTGCTCACCTTGTCCGGGCAGACGAACACACACTTGTAACCCCTGCGCTGAGCGACGAGCGCCAGCCCGACCCCGGTGTTGCCGGAGGTGGGCTCCACGATCGTGCCACCAGGACGGAGTAGTCCGTCACGCTCGGCGGCCTCGATCATCCTCAGCGCGATGCGGTCCTTCACGGATCCGCCCGGGTTGAGGTATTCCACCTTGGCCAGCACGAGGGGTGCCACATGCTCGGCGATCCGGCCCAGCCGGACCAGCGGGGTGTTGCCCATCAGCTCAACGATCGACTCGGCGTACTTCACAGGCCCATCCAACCCCACCGGCCGGGCATTCGCAGGTAGCTACGCGCTCGGTGACGACTCGCCGGGCGTCACCGACACCTCGTGCCCGCCCGCCGCGGCCTGGGGCGCCCGGCGGCGACGGAACGCCGCCCAGCGACCGCGAGGGCCACGCTCGGCCCCGGACACCTCGATGCCGGACACCTCGGTGCCGGCCGTGTCGACGGCCCGGACCGCGGCGTGCGCCACGTCGTCGATGCCCTCGCCCCGGCCCAGGTCGGGCACCCGGTCGCGCTCGCCCGCCGGGTAACCGAGGACGGTGGCGACGCTGGGCAGGATCGCCTCGGCCACCCGGGCGTAGCCGGTGGGCGAGGGATGGAACCGGTCGCTGGCGAACATCTCGACACGGTGCTGCCGGAACTCGTCGCCCAGCAGGTCGGCCAGCGACACCGTGGCGCCGCCCGCCTCGACCACGCCGATGGTCTGCGCGGCGGCCAGCTGACGGCTCAGCCGCTGCGCGACATACCGCAGTGGGCGCGGGATCTCCTGGATCGTGCCGAGGTCGGGACAGGTGCCGACGACGACCTCGACACCGGCCTCGCGCAGCTTGCGCACCGACGCCTCCAGGGCGCGGACCGCGACCTGCGGCTTGACCCGGTGGGTCACGTCGTTGGCGCCGACCATGATCACCACGACGTCGGGCTTCGGCCCCTCGTCGAGGGCCCGGGCGGTCTGCCCCTCCAGCTCCCAGGACTGCCCACCGACCCGGCCCAGCATGCGCATCCGCACCGGCCGCCGGGCGATCGGCGCCAGACCGGCCGCGATCACCGCGCCGGGGGTCTGCCGGCCGTGGTCGGCGCCGAGCCCGACCGAGGTCGAGTCGCCGAGCATGACCAGCTGGATCGGCTCGCCCGGGAAGTCGCCGTAGAGCCCCTCACCGCCGGGACCGGCGTTACCGAAGGGCTGCCCGATCACCTTGCGCGCGATCTTCACCTCGGCCAGCACCAGACCGTAGGCCGCCGCCCCCAGCGCACCGATGCCCCCACCGCCGAATGCCGCCGCTGCTGCGATCTTCCGCGCTCTTCCGGCTCGACTCATGTGCGCTCCCTCTCCCTCAGCGGGTACCAGTACCCCAGCCGCAGATGAACAACGGCGGCGAGTTCAGGCAACGCCGTGATCACGGCTCGAAGACCGTTACCGGTTCCGCTGCACCCACCTTCGTCGCCGGGAGTCCTGCTGTTACACGCCACCTCCCATTGCAGCGCACGGTCTTTGGGATTCTGTTCCCGAACCGGGGCATAGCGCGACGCGATTCATCTCACGCCGGGTTCCGCTCATGTGCAAGACGCGTTCGGGGGCCGGGCCTGGTTCGGACGCCGGACTGCCTCAGACCAGGTTGTAGACGTCGCCGATCGCCTCGACCGCGTCCACCCGGAACAGGTCGGTGCGGTCACCGTCGCGCAGCAGGTCGTTGCCCAGCACCAGCATCTGGTCGGCCAGGGCGTAGGCGGACAGCTCCGGCACCGCGCGACGTGGCTCGCCGTCGGCGTCGGCGGTCAGGTCGGCGATGTGCTGGAGCCCGGCACGGATGCGAGCCAGCAGCTGCGCGGCCTCCACCCCCTGCCGGGCCGCCAGCCGCGGACCGACCACGCGCAGGCGGTCGGCACAGCGCTCGAGTCGTTGGGCGGCGTCGTCATGGGTGGGGCTGAGCATCCGGGAATCCTAGACGTCACTGCATCTCGAAGCCGCGCCGTCGTTCCCAGTCCGTCACCGTGGTGCCGAAGGCGTCCAGCTCGGCGTCGGCGGCACGCAGGCACATCGCCACCACGTCCTCGCCGAAGGCGTTGCGGGCCAGGTCGGACCCGGCGAAGGTCTCCCGGGCCGCGGCCAGCGTGGCCGGCACCCGGGCCAGCCCCGGCGCCCGCGAGTCACCGATCAGCGGCTGCTCCAGCGGCAGTCCGGCACGGATCCCGTAGAGCCCGCCGGCCAGCATCCCGGCCAGCGCCAGGTAGGGGTTGACGTCGGCGCCGGGCACCCGGTTCTGCACCCGCAGCGTCTCGCCCCGCCCGGCCACCCGCAGCGCGCTGGCCGTGCCGCCCTCACCCCAGGTGATCGCCGTCGGCGCGGCCGGATCATGGCGGAAACGCTTGTAGGAGTTGACGGTCGGGGCGTAGAGCAGCGTGAAGTCGCGCAGGGTGGCCAGCACCCCGGCGACGAAACTGCGGAACACCGCGCTGCGCCCGTCGGAGTAGTCCTGGTTGGCGGTGTCGGCGAAGACGAACGCCCCGTCCAGCCCACGCAGGCTCATCGACAGCCGGGCGCCGTTGCCGGGCCGGTCGTCGTAGCGGGCCATGAAGGTCAGGGACTTGTCGTGACGCCGCGCCAGCTCGGTGGCCAGGGCCCGGAAGGCGACGTGGTTGTCGGCCGTGCGCACCAGATCGTCGTGCTGGAAGGCGATGTCGTGCTGCCCGGGCACGCCGGTGCCGTGTGACGAGCGCACCGTGAGCCCGGAGTTGTAGGCGGTCTGCCGCAGGTCGCGCAGCAGGTCCTCGTCGACGTTGGTGCCGCCCAGACCGTTGCCGCTGCCGCCGGGCAGGGCGCTCCAGAACTGCCCGGCCGCCTCCGCGTAGGTCGCGCCGAACACGGTGAACTGTGAGGACACCGCGCCCGTCGGCACCACCCCGAGGTCGGCGGCCTCCTTCACCTGCGCGCTGAGCACCTGCCGGGGAGACGTGCGCACCGGCAGGCCGTCGGCCCGGAACAGGTCGCCCTGCACCATCACCGAACCCGCCAGCCACGGCGCCGGGCGCAGCGTGGCCGGATCGGGCCGCAGCACCAGCGCACCGGACGGCGCGGCCAGCGCGGCCGCGCTCGGATCGGCCCGGCCGGGCTCCAGATTCAGCCCGCCGGCCAGCACCGAGCCGCTGAAGTGCCGGGCGTGCACCCGTTCTCCCTGCAACCGGCCGGCCGGGTCGGTCCACACCACGAGAACGGTGTCGACGTGCCCGGAGCCGACCAGACGCTCGAACTCCTCCAGCTCCAGCGGTGCGGCCATCGCGTCTCCCTCCGTGGACCTACTCGGTCTTCTCCGGCGCCACCAGGTAGCCCCGCTCGGTCAGCAGCGCCCAGACCTGGTCGACGGCGGCCTCGATCGGGATGCCGGTGGTGTCGATGCGCAGCTCCGGGCCGGCCGGGGTCTCGTAGGGCGAGGAGATACCGGTGAAGTCCGGGATCTCGCCGCGCCGGGCCTTGGCGTAGAGACCCTTCCGGTCCCGGCGCTCGCACTCCTCCAGCGGGGTGGAGATGTGCACCAGCACGAAGTCGCCCACCTGCTCGACCCCGGCGCGGACCTCGGCCCGCACCGACTCGAACGGCGCGATCGGCGCGCAGATCGCCAGTCCGCCGTGCCTGGTCACCTCGGCGGCCACGAACCCGATCCGGCGGATGTTCAGGTCGCGGTCCGCCCGGCTGAAGGTCAGCCCGGCCGAGAGCATGCGCCGCACCTCGTCGCCGTCGAGCAGCGAGACGGTGCGCGTGGTGTGGTCGAGAAGCCGCTCGGCCAGGGCCTTCGCCACCGTTGACTTGCCCGATCCGGACAGCCCGGTGAAGAACAGCGTCAGCCCTCGACGGTGGGGCGGGGGGACGGCGCGGGCGTGCTCACGGGCGAAGGCCGGATGCAGTTCGCCCTCGGCCGGCCCGGGCACGAGCACCTCGGTGGCGCCGTGCGCCCGCGCGACCGCGGTCAGCAGCGCCACGTCGTCGACCGCGACCGACCGGGGGACGACGACGGGTACGGCCACCGCCGCCGGTGCTCCCGGATCCGGCTCGGCCGCGACGTCACGCACCGCCCGCCAGAGTCCGTCGGCCGGCAGGGGCAGCGTGCGGCCGGTGCCCGCGACGGCGATCCAGAGCAGCCGGTGGCTCGTGTTCAGGGCCTGAGCACGCAGCTGCTCCACCTGGGCCGCGGTGAGGAGAGTGGTGACGACCACGGCGAGCACCGGGGAGGCGGACCCCGCGTCGTCAGGGCCGGTGGCGGCCGGGTCGGTGCCCGCCAGGTCCGCGCGCACCTGCGCCGGGGTGCGACGGGCGGCGCGCACCGGAGCGTGGGTGAACGGACGGCGAGGCGTGAACGTGAGCATCGGCAGACTCGCGGTGCCGCCTTGCTCACCCGAGGCGACCCCCGCCACCGCGAGGCTCATCCCCGCGACCGGCGTGCCCTCGGCGTCTTCGAGCACCACCGTGTCACCGGCGGCGAGCCGCCCGGAGATCTCGGGCGGCAGACCGGAGGCCCCCTGAGGACCGAAGGTCTGCTCCAGGCCGGCCGCGACCGGCAGCGCACCGCTGAGCACCAGCTCGGCGATCTCGAGCACCTGCTGCGGCGGGTGCCAGCTGAACTCGGTGGACGGGCTGGGCGACGGGTTCTCGGGCACGGCGTCAGCCTATGGCCTGATCCTGTCCCCGGCAGGGTCCGGAACAGGACAGGTGCGGACAAAGATCACCCCCGCCGGGAGGAGCCCGGCGGGGGTGATCTGCTTCAGGACCTGGCGGCTCAGTCGTCGCCGCGCAGGATCGCCAGCAGGCGCAGGATCTCGATGTACAGCCAGACCAGCGTGACCACGAGGCCGAACGCGGCGGTCCAGGCGTACTCCTGCGGCAGCCCGTTGCGGATGCCCTGCTCGACGAAGTCGAAGTCGAGCACCAGGAAGAAGGCGGCCAGGCCGACACCGAAGGCGGCGATCAGCCAGCCCAGCGGGCTGTTGTAGGCGTTGTTGCCGCTGATCCACGAGACCAGCATGTTGATCAGGCCGAAGGCCAGGTAGCCGAAGCCCGCGATCATCAGGATCTTGGTGAACTTCGGGGTGGCCTTGACCACACCGAACTTGTACAGCGCCAGCATGGCCACGAAGGCGCCCAGGGTGCCCAGCACGGCCTGCGCGACGATGCCGTCGTACAGCGTGTTGAACAGCAGGCTGATGCCACCGACGAAGAGGCCCTCGGCCGCCGCGTAGACGAACATCAGGGCCGGGCGGATCTTCTTGCTGAACGAGATGATCAGGCTCATCACGAGGCCGACGATGGCGCCCCCGAAGACCAGCGGCGCGAGGATCGGGTCGCTCGGCTCGACCAGCGCGAACACGGCCACGGCGGTGACCAGCAGGACACCGAACAGCGACGCGGTACGCATGATCACGTCGTCGAGGGTCATCCGGTCGGTGTTGCGCCAGGAAGCCGCAGGCTTGTCGTACATGCCTTGCAGATCGTCCGCGCTCGGGGTGCGCGCGTCGAACGTCGCGTAGCCCCCACGCGAGAACTGCTCGCTGCGCCCGAAGACGGGGTTTCTGCTTTCCATCGGTCCTCCGACCGTTGTTCGTGTCTCCTTCTGCCCGTAGTTGGCCACGTCCGGGCACGGTCGACCTTGTGCGACCGTTGTGAATCTAATGTTTCGACGACCGGGGAAGTTCCCATCCCGGCGATCTTTCTCAGAACTTTTCCTGGACGCTTTATGGACGCCCCCGGACACCCCCGGTGAGCGCCGTCGTGCTCCGGATCAGCCCGGATGACCACGTTCTGTCTCCGAGTTCCTCATCGTCCGGCCACGCCCCAGCCCTGGATGTCCCGTTACGCGTGGGTTGACTGTGTCGGGAGTGACCCGAGCGGCGTTACCCTTCTGCCCCCAGCGTGATTGCACCGTTCGATGTCGAAATGGATGTCACGGCGCGCGATGGACCGGCGGCGACGAAGGCAGGAGCCAGGACGAGATGAGGGTTGACCGGACCGGTCTCCCCACCCGGCTGAACCGTGGATCCGAGTGCAGTCCTCAGTGCTGACCGACGAGATGGTCGAGGAACCCGGGGCGGCCGAGCAGAACGACGGCGAGGAGGGCACCTCACCGCTGCTGGTCGGTGCCCTCGGCCTGCTGGCCGTGCTGGTGCTGGTGCGCTCGGTGCTGCCCGACCTGGCGGGTGACCTGCTGCACGTGCTGATCGGCGCCGGGGCGGTGCTGATCGGCACCCTCGCGGTGATGGGCTATCGGCCCACCCGCCGCCGCGGCTGGTACCTGCTGCTCGGCGGCACCTCGCTCTGGGTGCTCGGCGACCTGACCCGCGCGGTCGCGGCCGGCGGCACCCCGAGCGACAGCGTGACCGTGCCGGACGTGATCTCGCTCGTCGGCTTCCTGCTGCTCGGTCTCGGCGCCCTGGACTTCACCCGGGCCCGCAGCGGCGCCAGTGACCTGGGCTCCGTGCTCGACGCGATGATCGTCACCACCAGCATCGCCGTGGCCCTGGGCATCTTCGTCGTCGCCCCGCTGGCCGACACCTCCACGCTGCCGCTGGCCACCAAGGCCGTGAACGCCGCGTTCCCGGTCGGCGACCTGTTCCTGCTCGGCGTGCTGGTGCGGCTGTACGCCGTACCCGGCGCGCGCGTCGTGTCGTACTACCTGCTCACCGCCGGCGCCGGGCTGCTGCTGGCCGCCGACACCGGTTATGAGCTGTCCACGCTGATCGCCTCCGACCTGGAGTCCAGCCGGCTGATCGACGCCGGCCGGCTGGCCGGCTACCTGCTGATCGCGGGCGCGGCCACGGCGCCGTCGATGCGGGTACTGGCCGACCCGGACCCGCCGCCGCCGCAGAACCGGCTCAGCCGGCGCCGGCAGGGTGCCCTGGTGGTGGCCCTGCTGCTGCCCAACGTGGCGCTGCTGACCGACGGTTTCAGCAGCGGGGCCCGGCACTGGCAGGTGATCGCGGCCGGGATGCTGCTGATCTGCATCCTCATGCTGGTGCGCATCCTGCGGCTGATCTCCACCGTGCAGGAGCAGGCGATCAGCCTGGGCGACCTGGCCCGGGCCGACGGCCTGACCGGCGCCCCGAACCGGCGCACCTGGGACTACGAGGTGACCCGCGCCACCGACATGGCCCGTGAGCACGGCACCTCGCTCTGCGTCGCGATCATCGACCTGGACAAGTTCAAGGTCTACAACGACACCCACGGGCACCAGGCCGGCGACAAGCTGCTCAAGGAGTCGGTGGCGGCGTGGACCGCCCAGCTGCGCCCGCCGGCCCTGCTCGCGCGGTACGGCGGCGAGGAGTTCGCCCTGCTGGCGCCCGGTTTCACCCCGCTCCAGCTGGCCACGGTGCTGGAGCGGCTGCGCACGGTGACGCCGTACGGTCAGACCTTCTCGGCCGGGGTGGCGCAGTGGGACCCGCTGACCGAGGCGACCAGTGCCACCAAGGCCGCCGACGCCGCGCTGTACGCGGCCAAGCGGGCCGGCCGCAACCGGGTGGTGATCGCCGGGCAGGAGCCCCCGCCCGGCCCGCCGACCGGCTCGGTCGAGCTCACCTCGATCACCGTGAAGGCCGACCCGATCCGGCCGATCGACGAGGACAAGCCACCGCTGGCCTCCCGTCGTGGGCGCCGCCGGGTGCACCACATGCCCGCCTTCACGATGGTCACCCAGCCGATCGCCGACCTGCGCGCGCAGCAGGTCTGCGCGCACGAGGCGCTGGCCCGCTTCGACATGCCGGGCACCCTGAACGACAACACGGCCGACGTGTTCCGGCAGGCCTACCGGGAGGGTTTCGGCGACCTGCTGGAGCTGGCCGCGATCCAGGCCGCGCTCGACCTGCCGGACCGGCCGGCCGACCACGACCTCTACGTCAACGCCTCGGCCCGGGCGCTGATGTCGGCCCGCATGCGCACCGGCCTGCCGGACGACCTGTCCGGCGTGATCGTCGAGCTCAGCGAGGACCCGGGCGACGTGGACATGGCCGACCTGGTGCGGGTGGTCAACGACCTGCGCGACCGCGGCGCCGGGATCGCCCTGGACGACGTCGGTGCCGGGGCGCTGGAGTTCGCCCGCCTGGCCCAGATCCAGCCGGACATGGTGAAGATCGACCGGTCGCTGGTGGTCGGCTGCGCGTCCGACCCGGGCCGCACCGCCGTGCTGCGCGGCCTGGTCACCTACGCCGAGGCGGTGGACGCCCTGCTCTGCGCCGAGGGTGCCGAGACCGCGGCCGACCTGAGCCACCTGATGTCGCTGGGCGTGACCCACGCGCAGGGCAACCTGCTCTCGCCGGCCCGCCCCGGCTGGATGCCCACGCTGTACCGGCCGCCGTTCGTGACCGACGGGCAGCCGCCGGTGCAGACGACGGCCCGGACGCCGGTGCAGGCGACCGGTGCCACGCTGGGTGAGACGACCGGTGACACACCGGGCGAGGTGGCTTCCGAGATGGCGGACACCAACCCGCTGGGCTACCGGCCGGGCGGGTTCGAGGACCCGGACTCGACCAGCCCGATCTTCATCCGGCCCGAGCCGTAGGAGTGCGGACGTCGCGGCGTTGCCCATGAACTGGGTGCCCCCGACGGGATTCGAACCCGTACTGAAGCGCTTTTAAGGCGCCTGCCTCTGCCGTTGGGCTACGAGGGCGTACGGTCCACAGATTATGCGGTCACCGACCGCCGATGTGTGCGGACCGGACCACAGGTCCGTCACAGCGGGATCCGCGGGCCGGGCTTACGCTGCTCGGTATGGGACATCTGGTGGATCGTCGCCGCGTCGTCCGGGTGCGCGCGGCGGGTAGCCCGCAGGTCGCGGTCTCGGCCCGCCCCGACCAGCTGGCGGTGGAGGCACCGCTCACCATCAAGCACGGCGAGCGCACCGTGGCCACCACCATGCGCACGCCCGGGCACGACCTGGAGCTCGCGCTCGGCTGGCTGGTGGCCGAGGGAGTGGCCCGTTCACCGGCCGACGTCACCGAGCTGACCTCCTGCGACACCGACACCGTGCAGGTGCGGCTGGCTCCGGGGGTGCCCGAGCCGCAGTCCCGCCTGGGCGCCACCTCCAGCGCCTGCGGTGTCTGCGGCAGCGACTCGATCGCCGAAGTGCTGGCCCGCCGCCCGGTTCCGGGCCTGATCACGCTCCCGATGGTGGACGACGAGGAGCCCGCACGAAGCTCCTCGTCGTCCACCGTTGAGGCGCTGATCGACGCGGGCGTCCTGGTGGGACTGCCCGACCGGCTGCGGGAGGCGCAGCGCGCCTTCGACCGGACGGGCGGACTGCACGCGGCCGGGTTGTTCACCCCCGACGGCGAACTGCTGTGCGTGCGCGAGGACGTGGGCCGGCACAACGCGGTGGACAAGGTGGTCGGCTGGGCCGCCACCCACGGGCTGCTGCCCGCCACGAACACCGTGCTCCAGGTCAGCGGGCGGGCCTCGTTCGAGCTCACGCAGAAGGCTACGATGGCCGGGATCCCGCTGCTGTCAGCGGTTTCCGCCCCCTCGACACTGGCCGTCGACCTGGCCGAGGAGGCGGGTGTGACGCTGGCCGGATTCGTGCGCGGCGACTCGATGAACCTCTACACGCACGCCTCGCGGGTTCGGGTGGAGGTTCCGGTGGGCGCCTGACCGCCGAAAACCCGGTGAACTAGGCCAGGCCCCAGGCCATCCCGTCGAGGATGTCGTGCTCGGAGGTGACCTGGCTGGTCAGCCGCCCGGTGGCCCCCATCCGCTCGGTGATCCGCCGCCACACCAGGGCACCGGCACCGATCACGTCGACCCGGCCGGGGTGCATATAGGGCAACGCGGCCCGCTGCTCGCGCGGCATCTCGATCAGCTCGGTGCAGGCGGCCACGACCTGGTCGAGCGTGAGCGTGGCGCCGTGGATGCGGGCCGGGTCGTAGCCGTCCAGGCCGAGGGCGTGGGCGGTCACCGTGGTGATCGAGCCGGCCACGCCGACCAGGGTGCGGGCCTGTTCCAGGTGAACCTTCTCGGCGACCTGGGCCAGGGCGGCGTCGATGTCGGCGGTGGCGGCGGCCACCTCGGAGGCGGTGGGCGGGTCGCCGCGCAGGTGCCGTTCGGTCATCCGCACGCAGCCGATGTTCACCGACAGCGCCGACTCGACGGTCTTCTCGCCGAGCACGAACTCGGTCGAGCCGCCGCCGAGATCGACCACCAGGAAAGGCTTCTCGTGCTGGTCGGCGAGGCCGCCGGTGGCCCCGGTGAACGACAGCTCGGCCTCTTCCGAGCCGGGGATCACCTCCGGCTCCACGCCCAGCGCCTCGCGGATGCCGTCCACGAAGATCTTGCGGTTACGCGCGTCCCGGGTGGCCGAGGTGGCCACGAACCGGATGGCGTGCACCTCGTGCCGGTGACACAGCTCGGCGTACCGGCGGGCGGCGGCCAGGGTGCGTTCCATCGCCTCCGGCGCGATCTCGCCGGTCTGGTCGACCCCCTGCCCGAGCCGGACGATCTCCATCCGCCGCTCCACGTCGACCAGGGTGCCGCGGCTGCGGCTCATGTCGGCGATCAGGAGCCGGATCGAGTTGGTACCGCAGTCGATCGCCGCGACGCGTGTCATTTCGTCTCCACCGAGGCTCGTTCCTCCACTCCGCAGGGCCCTTTCTCCCACCAGCACGGCAGGGCGTCGAGGACCTCGTCCCCCAGAGGGTTCACACCGCGTCCGGCAGCCAGTGCGTGCGCCGCGTAGACGTGCAGGCACTTCACCCGGTCGGGCATGCCGCCGGCGCTGACGCCGGCGATCTCGGGCACCTCGGCGAGCTGTGCCCGCCGCTGGAGGTAGTCCTCGTGCGCCCGGCGCTGGGCTGCCGCCAGGTCCGGATCCTCGGCGATCCGGGCCGTCATCTGTTTCATCAACCCGGAGGCCTCCAGGGTGCCGATCGCACCGGCGGCCTTCGGGCAGGTCAGGTAGTACATCGTCGGGAAGGGCGTGCCGTCGTCCAGCCGCGGGGCGGTCTGCACCACGTCGGGCTGGCCGCAGGGGCAGCGGGCGCCGACCGCGACGACGCCCCGGGGACGCCGCCCGAGCTGCCGCTGCACGGCGTCCAGGTCGTGCTCGGTCACCGGCGTGGGGCCGGTGTTCTTCTGGGCCTCGGCCGCGCTCATGGGGTTCCGGTGGGCTGGGTGGTGGGCTGGGTGGTGGCCTGGGCCTGTCCTTCGGCCCCGGCGGCCTGGGCAGAGAGCCAGATGCCGGAGTACCAGGACCGGTTGCCGTCAGGCACGTCGGCCTCGGCACTGGCCTGCGGGGTGGAATCGGCGGTGGGCGTGGGATCGGACACCACGTAACCGGTTTCGCCGGGCATCACGTAGTTCAGCCGCGACCGGGCCTGGGCGCGCACGTAGTCGTCGTCCTTCCAGCGTTCCTGCTGCTTCTTCAGCGCGGTCACGTCGTCCTGCGCCTGACTCACCTCGGCCCGGGCCGACTCCAGCTCGGAACGCTGCACCAGCCACTTCTGGAAGTAGGGCAGGATCAGCAGCGCGAGCACGGCCATCACCCCACCGAGAACCCAGACGGGGCGGCCGTTTCCGATGCCGATGCCGCGCCGGCCCTGGCCCCGGCCGGTGGAACCGGCACGAGGGCGGGCGGAACCGGGACGGGTGCTGCCCGACCCGGTGGGCCGAAGGCCCCCGGACCGGGACGCGGTGGTGCGGGTGCGGCCCTTGCCCGGGCTGCGCGAGATCGGCGAACCGGTGCGCTGGGTCTGGGCACGGGCCGCGGCGGCGGCGCGTTTCTTCGCCTCCGCCGTGCGCTGACGGGCCTGCTCAGCGCGTAACTTCGCGGCGGCGGACCGTTCCTGGGCCGAAGCCGGGCGGGCGGTCTGCTTCTTGGCGGCTGCTCCGGAGCCGCCCGCCCGCGTCCGGGGGGCACGAGGCCCCCCGGTGGGATCACCGATCCCACCGGAACCGGGCGCGGGCGGACGGCGGGGGCTCATCGGTGGGCGAACCGGGGGAACGCGCCGGCGCCGGCGTACACCGCGGCGTCGTCGAGCTCTTCCTCGATGCGGAGCAGCTGGTTGTACTTGGCCACCCGGTCCGAGCGGGCCGGGGCACCGGTCTTGATCTGGCCGCAGTCGACCGCGACGGCCAGGTCGGCGATCGTGGTGTCCTCGGTCTCGCCGGAACGGTGGCTCATCATGGCGCGGTAACCGCTGCGGTGGGCCAGGGCGACGGCGTCGAACGTCTCGGTCAGCGTGCCGATCTGGTTCACCTTGACCAGCAGCGCGTTCGCGGCGCCGGTCTCGATGCCCTGCTGGAGCCGGGCCGGGTTGGTGACGAACAGGTCGTCGCCGACGATCTGCACCTTGGAGCCGACCGCCTGGGTGAGGGCCGTCCAGCCCTCCCAGTCGCTCTCGTCCAGCGGGTCCTCGATCGACACCAGCGGGTAGTCGTTGACCAGGCTGGTGTAGAACTCGATCATCTCGGCGGAGCTGCGCTTGCCGCCCTCGAACGAGTACACGCCCTCGCTGTGGAACTCGGTGGCGGCCACGTCGAGCGCCAGGCCCAGGTCGGTGCCCAGCACGTAACCGGCCTTGTCGATGGCGGTGGCGATGAGCTCCAGCGCCTCCTTGGTGCCGGCCACGCTCGGGGCGAAGCCGCCCTCGTCGCCCAGACCGGTGCTCAGGCCCTGGGCCTTCAGCACGGACTTGAGCGAGTGGTACACCTCGGCACCCATCCGCAGCGCCTCCTTGAAGGAGGGCGCGCCGAACGGGGCGATCATGAACTCCTGCACGTCGACGCCGCTGTCGGCGTGGGCGCCACCGTTCACGATGTTCATCATCGGCACGGGGAGGATGTGCGCGTTCGGGCCACCGAGGTAGCGGAACAGCGGCAGCTCGGCCGACTCGGCAGCGGCCTTGGCCACGGCCAGGGAGGCGCCGAGGATGGCGTTCGCGCCGAGCTTGCCCTTGTTGTCGGTGCCGTCCAGGTCGAGCATGGCCTGGTCGACCATGCGCTGGTCGCTCGCCTCGAACCCGAGCAGCGCGGGCTGGATCTCGTCGAGAACGGCGGTGACCGCGTTCTCGACACCCTTGCCCAGGTATCGCTTCTTGTCACCGTCGCGGCGCTCGACCGCCTCGAACGCCCCGGTGGAGGCGCCGGACGGGACTGCTGCACGGGAGATGGTGCCGTCGTCCAGGGCCACCTCGACCTCGACGGTGGGGTTGCCTCGGGAGTCAAGAATTTCCCGGGCGCCGACGGCCTCGATAGTTGCCATGTTTCGTGCTCCTGCTCGTCTGACGGATGTGTCGACCGTTATGCCGGACCGTTACGTCTACGGAACGGAGCCTATCGCCAGCAGGCCGGGCGACCCCTCACCCGGGGGCCGGTGTCCAGGGGGCCGAAGGTCCTGCTTGTCACTCTAGTTCGAGCAGCGCCCGCAGATGACGGGGAGGGGGTGCCCCGTGCGAGAGCAGCTGGTCGTGCACCTGGAGCGGGGGCAGGTCCGGGTTCTGCGCGTGCAGCCGCCCGGCCAGGTCGCGGATCTCCCGGTGCCCGACGTAGTAGGTGGACAGCTGGGTGGAGGTGAGCAGCGCCCGCCGCCACTTGCCGGCCGCCTCACCCTCCTCCTGGTGACCGCGGGCCGTCATCAGCCGGACCGCCTCGTCCTCGGTCATCCCGCGGGCATGCACCCGCACGTCGAGGATGGCGTTGATGGTGCTGCGCAGGCTCATCTTCAGCCGCATCAGCCGGAGCCGGTCGTCGTCGTCCGGCCGCAGGCCGAGGCCCGCCCCGGCCATCAGCTCCTCGGCGTACACCGCCCAGCCCTCGATGAAGGTGCCGCTGCGCACGGCGGTGCGCACCGGGGTGGCGCCGCGGTAGCGGGCGGCATGCGCCAGCTGCACCGCGTGGCCCGGAAAAGCCTCGTGCACGGCCAGGTTCCGCAACATGTGCCCGTTGTACTCGCGGTGGAACGAGGCGGTGCGCGGCTCGTCCCAGTCGGCCGGGGCGGGCGCCACGGCGAAGAACGTGGGGTGCTCGCCCGGCTCCAGCGGACCCGGGGCGTCGCAGTAGGCCACCGCGATGCCGGCCCGCGACGGCGGCATCTCGATCACCCGCACCGCCTGGTCCGGCACGGTGACCAGACCGAGCTCCCGCACCCGGGCGGCGAGCAGCTCCAGGGCCTCCTCGCAGAGCGGTCGCACGGTGGTGGCCGTCACCGGGGCCGCGGCCGCGGTCTCGTCCAGCACCTCGCGCACCAGCGTCTCGGACATCGGCCGGCCGCTGATCCGGCAGGCCAGCTCGGCGATCTCCTCCTCGATCGCCTGGAGGTCGCTCTCCGCGCGGGTGAGCAGCGCGTCCGGGCCGGTCTCGGTGTCGAGCGTGTACCAGAGCCGGGCGGCGTAGTTCAGCTCGCCCAGGCGCGGGTCGCCGTCGCTGACCGGCAGCCGCGACTCCAGCCAGCGGGCGTGGTCCTCCAGCGCGGCCAGGGCGGCGTCGCGGGCCTCGCGCACCGGCCCGGCCAGCGACGCGTCCTGCGCCAGCAGCGGTTCCAGGTCGCCGGTCAGCAGCGGAACCGTGCCCCGGGCCTGGGTGATCGCGGTCTGCACCGCCAGTCGCGGCATGGTGTTCAGCACCGACCGGGCCTGCTCCAGCCGCTCCGGCACCTGCTCCAGCCGGCTGGTCAGGGCCCGCAGCCGCTCCGGCAGGTCCGGCGCGGTGCGGGTGATCAGCGGGTACAGCCCGTCAGCGGGCAGGTGCATCAGCGGGTCGACCTCGAAGCGCCGCAGCTCGGTCTGTTCCCACAGCGTGCCGCTCACCCGGGTGCGCAGGATCTCCAGGTCCACCCGGTCGTCCGGGGTGAGGGCCGTGTCGTCCACGTCGTCGAGCGCCGACAACGCGTCCACCAGCATGGACGCCCGGCCGATGGTGGCCTCGACGGTCAGCTCGGTGGTGCGGTCGTCGTACCGGTGCTCCCCCAGCCCGGTGGCCTCCTCCGGCGCCGCGGCCAGGAGTGCGTCCAGCACCTTCGTGGCCGCGTCGCGAAACCTCGCCGTGACGATCGGATCCTCACCCTGCTGCTCGCGCATGCACCCCATCGTGCCGCATTACGGGCCTCAGGACAGGGCCCCTACCATCGATTTCCGGTGATCCGCTCGTAGACGTCGATGTACAGATCCCGGGTCTTGGTGACGATCTCGTCCGGGATCTCCGGCCCGGGATAGGTCTTGTCCCAGCCGCTGCTCAGTGACCAGTCCCGGACGAACTGCTTGTCCCAGGACCGCTGCGGGCCGCCCGGCGTCCAGGTGTCGGCCGGCCAGAACCGGGAGGAGTCCGAGGTCAGCACCTCGTCGCCGAGCACCAGCTCGCCGTCGGCGTCGAGGCCGAACTCCAGCTTGGTGTCGGCGATGATGACGCCGCTGCGGGCGGCGATCTCGGCGCCGCGGCCGTACACGGCCAGGGTCAGCTCACGCAGCCGGCCGGACAGGCCGGCGCCGTGCTCGGCCACCACGTCGTCGAAGGTGATGAACTCGTCGTGCCCCTCCGACTCCTTGGTGGTCGGGGTGAACACCGGCGAGGGCAGCTTCGAGCCCTCGACCAGGCCCTCGGGCAGAGCGACACCGGAGATCGCGCGGTCGCGCCGGTACTCCTCCAGGCCGAGCCCGGCCAGGTAGCCGCGGGCGATGCACTCCACCGGGACCATCGTCAGTTTCTTGCAGCGCACGGCCCGCCCGGCCCACTCCTCCGGGACGTCGGTGGCCGACACGATGTGGTTGGGCACAAGGTCTTTCAGCTGCTCGAACCACCAGAGCGAGAGCTGGGTGAGAATCTTGCCCTTGTCCGGGACCGGCGTCGGCAGGATGACGTCGTAGACCGAGACCCGGTCGGAGGCGACCAGGATGAGGTCGTCGCCGTCGGCGTAGACGTCGCGCACCTTGCCGGAGTGGAGCAACTGCGGGCTCATTCGTGAACTGCCTTTCCTCATGCCTGGAGTGGGCACAACCTACTCGCCCGGCGGATCCAGACGCCCCAGCGCCGCCCGCAGCACCGCCTCGGCGTCCTCGCCCGAGGCCCGGGCCAGCGCGACCACCCGCAGCAGGGCGGCGGCCAGCTGGTCACCGTCGGCGGCCTTCTCGACGGCGGCGTCGGTGTCGACGCCGGCCCGGGCCAGCCGCCCGAGCATCTTCTGTGCCCTGGCCAGCGCGGGCAACGTGGCCGGGATGCCCTCGAAACCCTGCCGGCCGGCCTTCTCGGCGGCCTTCAGCGTCTCCCACGACCGCTCGACGTCACCGGCCGTGGACGCGGTCGCGTCGCCGAACACGTGCGGGTGCCGCCGGATCAGCTTGGCCACGATGCCGCCGGCCACCTCGTCGATGCCGAAACTCTCGGCCACCCGGGCGTGGAACACCACTTGCAGCAGCAGGTCGCCGAGTTCCTCCTCGAGGTGCGCCGGGTCGCCGGACTCGACCGCCTCGATCACCTCGTGCGTCTCTTCCAGCAGGTAGGGCAGCAGCGAGGTGTGGGTCTGCTCGCCGTCCCAGGGGCAGCCGCCGGGCGAGCGCAGCGTGTCCATCACCGCGACCAGGTCGAGCAACCGGGCGCCGGGCAGGTCGAACGAGCCGGTCAGCACCTCGATCTCGGGCGGGGCGCCGGTGATCGCGCGCCGCGACAGGTGTTCAGCCAGGGCGTCGGTCAGCCCGGGATCGCCGTCCTCGCTGCCCCACCAGACCACCTCCCGGCCGGGCCGGTCGGATCGGCCGGGCCGGTCGGATCGGCCGGGGCGGTCGTCGGCGCCCGCGTCGTCGGCGCCCGCGTCGTCGACCAGCCGTCCCGCGCGTTCGGGAACCGGCAGCGCCGCAACGTCTTCCACCACGATCCCGGCCAGGCCGAAGGCGTCGAGCCAGGCCGGGTCGGGGTCGGCGGCCAGCACCAGGTCGGCCTGCCGCAGCCGTTCCCAGGCCGGGAAGGTGAGCAGACCGGGGGCGGTGCGCGGCGTGGTCAGCAGCAGGGTGACCCGCCCGGTGACCGGAACCTCGACACCCGATGCCTGGCCACCCGACACCGGGCCACCCGACACCTGGCCACCCGACACCTGGCCACCCGACACCTGGCCACCCAGCACCTGGCCACCCGGCGCCCCGGACGCCTGCCCGGGACCCGCCAGAGCGTCACTCACTACGGCGTCGCGGTCTCGTCCGGCGTGGCCGTGGCGTCGGGTGCGGCACCGGACGTGCTGTCGGGCGTGCCGTCGGGCGTGGGCGTGGTGGTGTCGTCGGGCACCGGCTGGGTGTCTTCCGGTTGCGGGGTGGTGACCTGGCCGGCCGCCGCGCTCTCGCTCTTCAGCCAGTTCGGCGAGGACTGCGTGATGGTGAAGGTGGTGTAGTCGATGCCGTTGCCGTAGCGCGGGTTGATGTGCACCCCGTCGGCTTTCAGCTCGGCCTCGATACCGGTGTAGGTGCTGGTGATCTGCTCGCTGGTGCGGTCGGTCTGGAGCGCGCTGTTGGCCAGGTTGGCGCGCCACACCTCGACCGCGGCGTCGGTCAGGCCGGCGGCGTCGACCGAGCCGGCCGAGGAGATGTCGAGCCGGGCGTCCTGCTCCGACACACCCACCCCGAGGTCGGAGGCGGCCTTGGTCAGATAGGGCTCCAGGATCAGCAGATTCAGGATCTGGGCCTGGGTGACACCGGCGTTCTCGCCGACCAGCGGCATGATGTCGGTGTACCCGTCCTGCACCGAGGAGACCGGGATGCGACGGTCACCGATGACGGCGGCGGCGCCGGCCTGACTCGCGCCGCAGCCGGAGAGCGTCACGGCGAGAACAGCGGAAGTACCTGCCACAAGAGCGCCCACCCGGCGCCGGGTCGCAATCACGAACGCGATGCTATCGCCCGCCTACCCGGTGTCGTGCGGCCAGGGTGACTTTTCACAGCAGACGACCGAGGACGACGACGAGCTCCGACGGGGCTCATCGTCGTCCTCAATTTTCACCGGCGGGCCGAACCCACCGAGGCCGCCGCCCTGACCGAGGACAGCAACACCGACTCGATGAACTCCCGCGCCCAGGTCAGCACCGCGACGTCGCGCAGCGGACGGCCACCGATGCGCGCGGTGGTCGGGCCGGGCACCAGAACGGTCTTGGTGGCGGGCTTGTCCTGGGTGCCCGGGTAGAGACGGTGCAGCCGCATGCGGGCCGAGTCCGGCAGGTCGATCGGGCCGAACCGGATCGCCTTGCCCATCGTGCTGATCTCGGTGAGACCGGCCTGCCGGGCCAGGATCCGCAGCCGCGCCACCTCGAGCAGATGGTTGACGACGTCGGGCAGGGGGCCGTAACGGTCGACCAGCTCGGCCTTCACCGCGTCGAGCGCCTCGTCGGACGAGACCTCGGCCAGCTTGCGGTAGGCCTCCAGCCGCAGCCGCTCGTCGGGCAGGTAGTCGGTGGGCAGGTGCGCGTCCACCGGCAGGTCGATCTTGACCTCGTGGTTCTCCTGCTCGTTCTCGCCGCGGAACTCCGCGACCGCCTCGCCGACCAGCCGGATGTACAGGTCGAACCCGACGCCCGCGATGTGCCCGGACTGCTCGCCGCCGAGCAGGTTGCCGGCGCCGCGGATCTCCAGGTCTTTCATCGCCACGCGCATGCCGGCACCCAGGTCGGTGTTCGCCGCGATGGTCTGGAGCCGGTCGAGAGCCGTTTCGGTGAGCGGCTTCTCGCTCGGGTAGAGGAAGTAGGCGTAGGCCCGCTCGCGGCCCCGGCCGACCCGGCCGCGCAGCTGGTGCAGCTGCGAGAGGCCCATCATGTCGGCCCGTTCCAGGATCAGCGTGTTGGCGTTCGAGATGTCCAGGCCGGTTTCGATGATGGTGGTGCACACCAGCACGTCGAAACGCTTCTCCCAGAAGTCCACCATCACCTGCTCGAGCTGATGCTCGCCCATCTTGCCGTGGGCGGTGGCGATGCGGGCCTCGGGCACCAGCTCGTGCAGCCGGGCGGCGGTGCGGTCGATCGACTCCACCCGGTTGTGTATGAAGAACACCTGCCCCTCGCGCAGCAGCTCACGCCGGATCGCGGCGGAGATCTGCCGCTCGTCGTAGCCGCCGACGAAGGTCAGCACCGGGTGCCGCTCCTCGGGAGGCGTTGCCAGCGTGGACATCTCGCGGATGCCGGTGACCGCCAGCTCCAGGGTGCGCGGGATCGGGGTGGCGCTCATCGCCAGCACGTCGACGTTGGTGCGCAGCTGCTTCAGCCGCTCCTTGTGCTCGACACCGAAGCGCTGCTCCTCGTCGATCACCACCAGCCCCAGGTCTTTGAACTTGATCTCGCCGGTGAGCAGCCGGTGGGTACCGATGACCACGTCGACCGAGCCGTCGGTGATGCCCTCCTTGACCGCGCGGGCCTCGGCGTCGGTCGAGAACCGGGACAGGCCCCTGACATTCACCGGGAAGTTCACGTAGCGCTCGACGAAGGTGTCGAGGTGCTGCTGCACCAGCAGCGTGGTCGGCACCAGCACCGCCACCTGCTTGCCGTCCTGCACCGCCTTGAACGCCGCCCGCACCGCGATCTCGGTCTTGCCGTAGCCCACGTCGCCACAGATCAGCCGGTCCATCGGGACCGTCTTCTCCATGTCCTTCTTGACCTCTTCGATGGTCACCAGCTGGTCCGGCGTCTCCACGTAGGCGAACGCGTCTTCCAGCTCGCGCTGCCACGGCGTGTCCGGCCCGAAGGCGTGCCCGCTGGTGGCCATCCGCGCCGAGTACAGCTGGATCAGCTCACCGGCGATCTGCTTGACCGCCTTGCGGGCCCGGCCCTTGGTCTTGGCCCAGTCGGTGCCGCCGAGCTTGTTCAGCGTCGGCTGCTCGCCGCCCACGTAGCGGGTGACCTGGTCGAGGGCGTCGGTCGGCACGAACAGCCGGTCGCCCGGCTGACCCCGCTTGCTGGCCGCGTACTCGATCACCAGGTACTCCCGGGTGGCCCCGCCGACGGTGCGCTGCACCAGCTCGACGAACCTGCCCACCCCGTGCTGCTCGTGCACCACGTTGTCGCCGGTGGTGAGCTGCATCGGGTCGACCACGTTCTTGCGGCGCGCCGGCATCCGGCGCATGTCCTTCGTGGTCGAGCCGGGCGCCGTGCCGCCGGTCAGGTCGGCCTCGGTGAGCACGGCGAACTTCTGCCCCGGAGCGACGAATCCCTGCCCCAGTCGTCCCGTGCCGACCGCCGCGACCGACTCGGCCGGGGGCCGCGAGAGGTCGTCGACCAGGCTCGCGGCCAGGTCGGCCTCGGTCAGCATCTCGACCACACGCCGGGCCAGGCCGCTGCCCTCGGTGATCACCGCGACCCGCCAGCCCTCGCGCAGCCAGCCGCCGATGTCGGCGATGGCTCGCTCGCGGTCACCGCGGTAGGGCTCGGGGGCGCTGATCTCCGGCACCAGGACGACGGCTCCCTCGTCGCCCTCGTCGTGCGCCGCCTGCCCGGTCTCGTCCAGGCCGAACGGCGAGACGGTCCACCAGGGCAGGCCCTGCTTGAGGGCGTGCGCCCGCACGTCGGCCAGGGTCCAGAACGACCCGGTGCCGAGGACCGGCTCCAGGTCGACCGGCACAGCACTGCCCGCGGCCGCGCTGAGCCAGCTGGCCTGGAGGAACTCCTCGGAGGTGGCGACCAGGTCGTGGGCCCGGGCGCGGATCCGCTCCGGGTCGGCCAGCAGCACGTGGGTGTGCGGCGGCAAGACGTCCAGCACCGACTCCATGGCGTCGACCAGCACCGGCGTCAGGGACTCCATGCCCTCGACCGCGATCCCGGCGGCCACCTTGCCGAGCAGGTCGGCCACGCCCGGCAGCCGTTCGGCCAGCTCGGCCGCCCGCTCCCGGACCTCGTCGGTGAGCAGCAGCTCGCGGCACGGCGGGGCCCAGAGGCCGGTCTCGGCCACCTGGAGCGAGCGCTGGTCGGCGACCGCGAAGTAGCGGATCTCCTCCACCTCGTCGCCCCAGAACTCCACCCTCAGCGGGTGCTCCTCGGTGGGCGGGAACACGTCGAGGATGCCGCCGCGCACGGCGAACTCGCCCCGCCGCTCAACCAGGTCGGTGCGACTGTAGGCGGCCGCGGCCAGGCGCTCGACCACCTCGGTCAGCTCGGCCTCCTGCCCGGCGTGCAGGCTGACCGGCTCCAGGTCGCCCAGGCCGCGCACGACCGGCTGGAGCACGGCCCGCACCGGGGCCACGACCACCTGGACCGGCCCGTGCTCGGCGGTCTCCGGGTGAGCCAGGCGGCGCAGCACGGCGATGCGGCGGCCCACGGTGTCGCTACGCGGGCTGAGGCGCTCGTGCGGGAGTGTCTCCCAGGCGCCGAACTCGGCCACCGCGTGCTCGGGCAGGAAGCAGCGCAACGCCGCGGCCAGGTCTTCGGCCTCGCGGCCGGTGGCGGTGACGGCCAGCACGGTGCGGCCCTGGCCGGCCACGCCGGCCACGAGCGGGGCCCGCAGGCCGGGCGGTCCGGTGAGGTCGAGCAACGGCTCGCCGCCCTCTCGGGCGATCCGCAGCACGTCGCTCACGGCGCGATCGGCGCCGAGCAGGTCGAGGATTCCGGTGAGGCTCATGGCTCCGCAGGGATTGGCACTAGTGTTCGAACAGCACAACGTGCCGGGCTGCCTGAACAGTCCGGGCCACTGTCAGCTTACGGCGAATTCCGGGCCGGGGCTCAGAGGTCGGGCCGCCGCGACGCCCGCACCGGCCTGCGACGATTTCCGCAGGCCGGGATCGGCCCGCCGATGATGATCGGCCGGTTTTGAGCGACATCTGGCGGTCAAACCACCCCACGGACCCGGCACTCTTCCGGCCATAAGAATTCTGGGATCTGGCGCAAACCGGTGCGACTCATAAAATGATCCGGATCCGGAAACGCAACTCGGCACGGGGCCGGGATTCCGGCCGGTCGAATCCCCTCGCGGGAAACGCTGGGCATCAGTGGAGGGGGCACGTGCACGATCCCGCGTACGAGAGATCGCTGAAGGTCGTCTACGATCGGATCGCACACAATTTCAGCCGCGCCGAACCGCGTAAGCGCGCCTGGAACTATCTCGTCGACCTTCCCAAAGCTCATTCGGCCGGACTGCGGCGGGGCGAGACGGTCGGTCACTATTCCGGTGAAATCCGCGCCGACGGGGTGCAGCGCCTGCTCACGTCGGCCCGCTGGGACGAGTTCTCCGTGCGTGACGAACTGCGTGCCATCGCCATCCAGGCAGGTGGCCGTACCGGCGGGACACTGTTCCTGACCGAGATCGCCTTCCCGAAGAAGGGCCGCAACGCCGTCGCGGTCGAACGTCAGTACAGCCACGACACGCAACGGGTGGAGAACTGCCAGATCGGGCTGCTGCTGTTCTATTTGACCGCCGACCGGCAGGCATTCCTGATCGACTCCGAGTTGTATCTGCCGCCGTCCTGGGTGAGTGACCCCAAACGTCGCGACCAGGCACAGATCCCGCCCGAAGTGGTTTACCGCAGCAAGTCCGCGATCGCCGCGGAGATGATTCGCCGGGCCTGGGAAAGCTCCATCCGGCCGGTCTGGGTGGCCTGCAATCTCGTCTGCACCGAGAAGACCATTCTGCACCGTCTACTGCGGCGTTACGGAGTTCAGCACCTGATTGCCGGCAGCGCCGGGGAGATGCAGGCGGGCGGTGTGGGCGGTTTCGGCAAGGCGCTCACCGACGAGTCGGCCGGTCCCCCGGCCGGCGGAACGGTGCCGGGGCACGAGATGCTCCAGCTGCGCAACACCGTGCTGCACCGGTTCTCCACCCGCGGCAGCGATCCGGCCCGCATCGAGATGTCGTACCTGATGCTGTCCGGCACGACGCGCAACTCCCGCGCACGCTCCTACTACACGGCTTACCTGCGTCCCCACGCGGGACTGGCCGAGGTGGTGCCGATCGTGCAGCTGATCGAGGGGGCCGCGGCCCACTGCCGGGCGGTCAAGCAGAAGACCGGGCTGGGTCACTACGAGGTGCGCAGCTGGCGGGGGTGGTACCGGCACGTCACGCTGGCCTCCGCCGCCCAGATGGCTCTGGAACTGGCCCGGCACGACAACTCCGGAGACCTGCGTCCGCAGTACGTGGACCTGCGCGACGTGGCCTACTCCGGCACGGGCAAGGGGCAGACGGCGGTGTAGGTGCTGTCAGAAAATCATGGACGACGAGGAGCCCGTCACGGGCTCCTCGTCGTCCATGATTTCAGGCCTGTGCCGATCAGGCCTGTGCCAGCGGCGTGTGGCCGGCCGCCACGCGCTCACCCTCCCGCACCGGCCCGGGCGGGGTGCCGTCGCCGAAGGGACGGCCGCCGAGCTGCTCCCGGTGGTGCGGGGTGAGCCAGTTGGACAGGTCGGGCCCGGCCGGCACGATCCGGGTCGGGTTGATGTCTTCGTGCACCACGTAGTAGTGCCGCTTGATCTGGTCGAAGTCGATCGTGTCGCCGAAACCCGGTGTCTGGAACAGGTCCCGGGCGTATCCCCAGAGGGCGGGGAACTCGATCAGCTTCTGCCGGTTGCACTTGAAGTGGCCGTGGTACACCGGGTCGAAGCGCACCAGCGTGGTGAACAGCCGCACGTCGGCCTCGGTGATCGTGTCGCCGACCAGGAACCGCTGCTTCGACAGCCGCTCCTCCAGCCAGTCCATGGCGCCGAACAGCCGGTGGTAGGCCCGCTCGTACGACTCCTGGCTGCCCGCGAAACCACAGCGGTAGACGCCGTTGTTGACGTCCTTGAACACCCTGAGGGCGACCTCGTCGATCTCGTCGCGCAGGTGCTCGGGGTAGAGCTGCGGGGCGCCCTCCCGGTGGTACCGCGCCCACTCGGTGGAGAGGTCGAGTGTGATCTGCGGGTAGTCGTTGGTGACGACGGCGCCGGTCGGGACGTCGACGATCGCCGGAACCGTGATGCCGCGCGGGTAGTCGGGGAACCGGGCGAAGTAGGCGTCCTGGATCCGCTCGATGCCCAGCACCGGGTCGACGCCGCCCGGGTCGAGGTCGAAGGTCCAGCTGCGGCGGTCGTGCGTGGGGCCGCAGACACCCATCGAGATCGCATCTTCCAGGCCCAGCAGACGCCGCACGATGATCGACCGGTTGGCCCAGGGACAGGCCCTCGACACCACGAGGCGGTAGCGGCCCGGCTCCACCGGATAGCCCTCCGCGCCGTCCCGGGTGATCCGGGTGGTGATGTAGTTCGTGTCGCGGTTGAACTCCTGGCCGGTGGTCACATAGGCGCCGGCGGTGGAGCGGGAGGCGCTGAGGTCGTTGCTCACGCAACCATTCTGCCCTGCCGGTGACGATCGCGCACGCTCCGCTACGCAGCCTGGGAATTTCGTAACAGTCCCTTCACCGGTCTGTGCAGAATCTTCTCTACCTTCTATGGTCACCCGATGGACTTTGATCCGTGGATGGCCCTGGCGGCGTTCGGCATCGGCATCGTGGTGGGCCTGACCGGCATGGGCGGCGGCGCGCTGATGACGCCGGTGCTGGTGCTGTTCTTCGGGGTCGCGCCCACGGCCGCGGTGTCGAGCGACCTGGTCGCGGCCGCGGTGATGAAGCCGGTCGGCTCGTTCGTGCACCTGCGCCGCGGCACCGTGAACCTTTCGCTGGTGCGCTGGCTGTGCGTGGGGTCGGTGCCGGCGGCGTTCTGCGGGGTGCTGATCACCCGGGCCCTGGGCAGCGACGAGTCCGTGCAGCACGGCATCAAGATCGCGCTGGGCGTAGCCCTGCTGATCGCGGCCGGCGGGCTCGGCGTGCGGGCCTACCAGCGGCTGGTGGAGCGCGCCGCCCGGCGCGACGGACGGGCCCCGGCCCTGCCCACCGAGCGGCCCGAGGTGGTCGCCCGGCCCCTGCCCACCATCGCGATCGGCGCGCTCGGTGGGCTGATCGTGGGCATCACCTCGGTCGGCTCCGGGTCGCTGATCATCATCGCGCTGATGGCCCTCTACCCCACCCTCAAGGCCAACCAGCTGGTCGGCACCGACCTGTTCCAGGCCGTGCCGCTGGTGTTCTCCGCGGCGCTGGGCCACATCCTGTTCGGCGACTTCCAGCTCGACCTCACGCTGGCCCTGATCGTCGGCAGCGTGCCCGGGGCCTGGCTGGGGGCGCAGCTGTCCACCCGGCTGCCCGGCGGCCTGGTGCGCCGTGCCCTGGCCTTCGTGCTGCTGGCCTCGGCCCTGAAGATGTTCGGTGTGGGCAACACCGGCACCGCCGCGCTGCTGGCCGCCTTCCTGGTGATCACCCCCGCGGTGTGGATGCTGCTACGCCGCCGGCACGGGTTCCCGGCTCTGGCCCGGCCCGGTGAGGACGACGAGGAGGCTGCTGCGGCCGACCCGGGATCAGGCCGGCCGCAGCAGGTCTCAGCGTCCTGACGCGGTGAAGTGCGCGGCGACCGCCGCCGCGGACAGGGCCGTGGGGTACACCGCCACCTCGTCGATGCGCCCGTTCAGGTAACGGCTGGTGGGCTGGTTCGGCCAGCCGCCCAGACTGTCGCCGCCGACCCGCCAGAACCCGTTGTACACCTGGTTGTTCGTGGTCGTGTTCTGGCCTTGCAGCTGCCCGTCGACATACAGACGCATGCCGCCCGGCCCCTGGGTGCCGACCACGTGGTGCCACTGGTCGTCGTTGTACGACGCGGTGCTGGTGAGGGTGTAGAAGGTGCCCCAGTAGACGCCGAACACCAGACGGCCGTTGTCGGTCATGTACAGGTGCTTGTCGAACTGGCCGCTGACCGTGGCGTTGCCGTTGAAGTCGATGCCGCCCCGGTTGTTGCCGAAACCGATGATGCGGCCACCGGATCCGGTGCTCGTGCGGACCCAGGCCTCCACGCTGAACGTGCTCGGCGAGGACCGCGGTTTCTCGCTGCTCAGGTATCCGGTGCTGCCGTTGAAGGTGACGGCGGTGTCACCACTCACCGCCCCGGACTGGCCGTGGGTGACGCCCCCGGCGAAGGTACCGCCGTCGAGCGAGGCCGAGGTGTCGGGGGCCACCGGACCGGCCGCCTGCCCGAGACGCCAGTAGAGCGAGGGCGAATCGGCCTCCACCGCGGCCTGGTAGGCCGGAGCCGAGGTGGTCACCGTGACCGCCGCCGAGGTGGCCCGGGCGCTGACCCCGGTGCCGTTGGCCTGAGCCACCTCCACCCCGTAGGTGTGGCTGCTGCCGTCGGCCAGTCCGGCGTCCTCGAAGGCGGCCACCGGCTGACGCCAGAACAGTGAGTGCACGGCCGCGGTCGCGATCGGCGTGCTGCCGCCGTCGCGGTACAGCCGCACCACCAGGTCGGTGTCGTCCAGGTCGAGCGGCGACTGCACGAACACCGAGACCCGCCCGTCGCCCCGGGCCACGGCCACCGGCGTGGCCGGCCGGGCCGGCACCGCCACCGGGCTGGCGGACGGCGAGAAGCGGGTGAAACCCTGCTGGGCAACGCCGTTCACGGTGGTGAACTCGCCGCCGACGAAGATCTGCGCACCGTCGGTGGCGAGCACCCTCGGCCCCAGACCGGCGCCGGTGCCGCCGTTCGTGTTCGGGTACCAGCTGCCGAGCGCGCCGGTGTCGGCCGACCGGGAGAGCAGGTGCCGGGAGAGCCCGACCGACCAGCCGCTCTCGGCGAAGGCGTTCGGGTCGAACGACGTGTCACCGCTGCAATCGTGCGTGTGCGAGCCGGTGTACAACAGCCCGTTGAGCACCGCGATGCCCTGCGTGGCCCCCAGGCAACGGCTCACCCACTTCAGCGAGCCGTCCGACTGGTTCGCCGCGAAGGTCCCGTCGAAGCATCCGCTGCCCGTGCCCTCGGCCCCGAAGAAGGCCGAGTCGTCGTCCACCGTGACAGCTTTGATCTGCACCGAGCAGGCGCTGCTGGCCGCCGGAATCACCGATCCGGCCGCGAACGGCTCCAGCGTGCCGTCGGTCGCGTCGACGACCCCGGCCCGGTCGTACGAGGTGTCGCCGTCCACACTGTCGAAAGCGCCTGCGAGGTAGAGCTTGCTCTCGTCGGTGGAGAGGTCGAGCCCGTACACCACGTTGTCGGCCGAGGCGCTGAACGCGGTGACGGTGGCACCGGTGGTGGTGTTCACCTTGGCCACCCGCACCCGGGCGACGTTGTTGACCCGCCCGAACCCGCCGCCGAGGTAGACCGCGGACGTGCCCGCGCTGACCGCGTAGACCCGGTAGTCGGCCACCGGGGCCCAGCTGGTGAGAGCTCCGGTCGACGTGCTGAACGCTGCCACACGACTGCGCGAGACACCGGCGACGGTGGTGAAATCGCCTGCGACGTAGACGGTCGAGCCGTCCGGGCTGACATCGAGCGAACGCACCACGGCGTTCGGCGCCGGGTTGAACGAGGTGATCAGCGCACCGGTGGAGGCATCGAACGCGGCCAGGTAGTTCCGCGTGGTCTCGTTCGTGCCGGAGGCCGCGCCGGGCGGTCTCACCCTGGTGAAATCTCCTGCCACGTAGACAATTCCGTTGCCGGCGGCGATGGCCCGGACCATTCCGTTGGTCTGCCAGGCCGGAGCGGTGGAACCGGGGACGGATCCCTGGACCGCACCCGCCGGACCGGCCGGGACGAGTGCGACGGCAGCCATGGCCATGAGCCCGGCGGCGAGCAGTGAGAAGCGTCGGAAGCCGTTCATCGAACCTCCAGTCCACCGGCCGGCGTCCAAGCACGGCCTTCTGCTCGCCGAAGGTAACTCCTGCCGGGAGATCTCGAGTGCGCTTTGAATCATTTGCCCCGGAGGTTGTTTCAGGCGGGAGATCCGACGGCCGACAGTTGCCGGAAGGTGCGCACGAGCAGCCGGATGTCGAAGAGCACATTGAGGACGGCGAGAACCCCGTAGACGGCGAGGAATACGCGGGGGGCGCCGAGCAGGGCGAAGGCCAGGCAGAGCGTGCCGTAGTCGACGGGCAGCAGCAGCACACCCCGCAGGACCGAGTCACTGCCACCCTCCGACCCGCCCGCACCCCGCGCCCGCAACAGCTGGTCGCGCAGCATCGAGGCGAAAGCCAGTGCGACGTAGGCAGTCAGGAACACCAGCGGAAGCAGCAGCACCGCGCCGGGCAGGTCCGGCTCGAAGCGGTAGACGCTGATCGCCACGGCGGAGTGCAACAGGCAGGACTTCACCGCGTCGACCACATGATCGAGCCACTCCCCCACCGGCGAACCACCCCCGCGCAACCGGGCCAGCTGCCCGTCGGCCGAGTCGAAGGCGAAGCCGGCCAGCAGCGCCAGGGCCACCAGTACGCCGAGCCACCAGGAAGGCCGCACGAGCGCCAGCGCCACGACGCCGACGAGCGACAGCCCGGCGCTGACGGCCGTCAGCCGGTTCGGCGTCCAGCCACGCACGAAGGCCGCGGCGGCCAGGTAGCCCCCCAGCCTGCGGTTGACGAACCGCAGGTAGGCGGGCGTCTGGGCCTTGGGCTTCTGGGCGAACCGGAGCCGGGCGACGGTGGCCGACCAGGTCGGGGCTGCTTGCTCTACGGAGACAACCACGGGACCCCCTGCGGGTCGTCGGCGGGCACCAGGAGGGCCGCCGGAATGAACGGGACCAACCGCACATAATGACTAGATCATGAAATAGCCGTTGACAGGTTACGAATACCTGATCTTCTCTTAAACCAGCCCACTGGGGCACACGGGGTTCCGACGCGGGGAGTCATCGCCGACTCAAGAGAGTGTTACGTCAGAGCATGACAAACTTTGACAAAACATCCTCAAGCCCTCACAGAAACGCTTACAGTCAGTTCGGCACCGGACACTGTCTTTGGGGATGCAGATGGCTCTGCGGGTCGGCTACGCGCCAGGTGTGTACGACATGTTTCACATCGGGCATCTCAACATCCTGCGGCATGCGGCCGCGCGCTGTGACCGGCTGATCGCCGGCGTGGTGTCGGACGACATGGCGTTCCGGGCCAAGGGCCGGAAACCGGTGGTTCCGCTGATCGAGCGCCTGGAGATCGTCGCCAGCATCGGGTTCGTCGACCGCGCCGTGGCCGAGACCAAGCCCGAAAAGATCGACACCTGGCGAGATCTCGGCTTCGACATCCTGTTCAAGGGTGATGACTGGCGGGGCACCCCGAAGGGCGACAAACTGGAGCGCGACTTCGCCGAGGTGGGGGTCGAGATCGTCTACTTCCCCTACACCATGCACACTTCCAGCACCCTGTTGCGAAAAGCCCTGGAAACGCTCCAGACTCCGGCCGTCACCGCCACCACCGCATCGTCGGAGAGCTGATTCCGGGTGAGCGACATCCACACGCCGTCGGGCGGTCCTGTGCCGATGACAGGCCACCATCTGGCGGCAGGGCAGAACGTGATGACGGAGCAGACCGTGACGGTGGGGCAGATCGTGCGCGCCTGGCGCCGGCGGTTCGTCATCGTGCTGCTCTGCGCGCTGGCGGGTGGGCTGCTGGCGGCCGGGTACGCCTCGCTCGGCAGCCCGTCGTACACCGCCACCGCGGTGGTGAAACTCGCTTCCCTGCCCGACAATCCGCTGACCACCAGCACAGCCGCGGTCCGGGCGGTGAACCCGGCGACCGAGTCCCAGGTGGTCACCTCCAGTTCGGTGGCCGCCCGGGCCGCCGAACTGATGAAGAGCGACGACTCGCCGGCCGCGCTGAGCCGGCGGGTCACGGTGACCAACCCGCTCGACAGCCAGGTGCTGCGCATCGACTACTCGGCCGCCTCGGCCCGGCGGGCCGCCGACGGCGCGAACGCCTTCGCCCAGGCATATCTCGACTTCCGGTCCGAGGCCGTGCAGGCCCAGATCGACTCGCTGGACAAGGAACTCGGTGACCAGGCCGCAGCTCTGGTGAAGCAGCAGGAGAAGGCGCAGAAGCTGGCGATCACCAGTTCCGACGAGGTGACCCGGGCGAACGCCGAGACCCAGGTGGCCTCGCTGACCGGCGTGCTGGAGCAGGTGCGGGGGCAACGCGCCCAGCTGGCCGCCGCCTCCCGGCAGGCGGGTGAGCAGGTGGGGTCGGCGCAGCCGCCGACCGGTGCCTCGGGCATCACCCCGCCGGTGATGGTGGCCGCCGGGCTGGCGGCGGGCCTGGTCGGTGGGCTGGTGCTGGCCCTCCTGCGCGACCGCACCGACCAGCGGGTGCGCAGCCGGGAGCAGATCGAGTCCGTCTTCGGGCTGGCCGTGATCGCCGACGTGCCGGTGCGCCGGGGCAGGTCCACCCCGGAGTCCGAAGACGCCGTGCTGCGCCGGCTGGGTGCCGTGATCGCCTCACCACCGAATGCCCCCCGGATCAGCCCGCTGCTGCTCATGCCCGCGTACCGCACCGGCTCGTCCGACCTCCCCGCCCGGCTCGCCGCCGCGGTCGGCGCCCACATCGGCACGGCCCTGCTCTGCTCGGCCGACGCGGCGGCGCTGAACCTGACCACGCTGGAGGTGTCGTCGCTGCGCCGGGGCACCGTGCCGGTGCGCTCGTTCGGCGAGGAGAGCACGGTGAAGGCGGGACCCGACCTGACCGCCCTGGCCGATGCCGAGGTGCTGGTGGTGGACGGGCTCAACGTGTCCGACCCGAGCACGCCGCTCATGCTCGCGCCCTCCAGCGCCGCCGTGCTGCTCGTGGTGCGACGCCGGGCCACCCGGCTGCCGGAGATCGCCGACGCGCTGCGCGAGTTGCGCAACGTCGGCAGCGAGGTGCACGGCGTGGTGCTGATCGGGCCGAAACCGGTTCGCCGGCAGCGCCATCCGGCCGGAGCACACGCCGGGCCGATGTCGCTCAGCGACATCCCGGTGCACGGCAGCGGCCCGGTGGACGACGAGGAACCGGCTCGCGACGGGGTTCCGGTTCGCGACGGTGCATCCGGGCCAGGCGGGGCGATCGCGAGCGAGCGAGCGTCGTCCATCGGTAACAACGGATGGCCGACCGGAACCGTGACCCCACCGCGGAGGCCGGGCAAGCGGGACGGCGCCTCGGAAGACACCAGACCCCAGCCGGTCGTCGGACGGGTGCCTGCTGTCAGCGAGAAGCGTTCCGTGGGAAGGGATTCGTGATGCGGGTGCTCATGGTCTGTTCCAGCGGTGGCCATCTGACCCAGCTCTACGTGCTGAAGGACTGGTGGGAGCAGCACGACACGCACTGGGTCACCTTCGACACCGAGCACGCCCGTTCACTGCTCGCGGACCGCCCGACCACCTGGGCGCACCACCCGACCACCCGCAACATCCCGAACCTGATCCGCAATTTCGGCGTCGCGCTGGGCACGTTCCTGCGCCGTCGGCCCGACGTGGTGGTGAGCACCGGGGCCGGGGTGGCGGTGCCGTTCTTCCTGCTGGCCAGGCTCTTCCGGGTGCCCACGGCCTATCTGGAGGTGTACGACCGGATCACCACCCCCACCCTGACCGGCCGGATCTGCGCCCCTGTGAGCGACGTGTTCATGGTGCAGTGGCCGGAACAGCAGTCGCTGTACCGCAACGGCGTGGTGGTCGGCCGGGTCTTCTGACCACCGATCAGCACGCCAGGCCGGCGGAAACGGATTCCCGCAGACCGGAGGCGCGACCGATGAGCACCGACACGCCCGCGGCGGAATTCTCCGCCGGAGCCAGGACGGCACCAGGACCGGACGTCTTCGTCACGGTCGGCACCGATCACCATCCCTTCGACCGGCTCGTGGCCTGGGCCGACTCGTGGGCCCGCGCGCATCCCGAGGCCGGGGTCACCATCCAGTACGGGCAGGCCTCGGCACCGGTCGTGGCCACCGGCCTGGTCTCGCTCCCGGCCACCGCGGTGCACTCCCGGATGGCGGCGGCCGACGTCGTCATCACCCAGGGCGGCCCGGGCGGCATCATCGACTGTCGTTCGGTGGGCCGACTGCCCATCGTCGTGCCCCGGCGGCACGACCTGGGCGAACACGTCGACGACCACCAGCTGGCCTTCGCCCGCTACATGGCCGGGGTCGGGCGGATCGCCCTGGCCGACGACGAGGACACGTTCCGCGAGCTGATCGACCGGGCCGTGGCCGACCCGGATGCCTTCAGCATCCGGCCGGATCCCTCGCCGACGGCGTCGACGGTGGCGGCCATCGACGCCCAGATCAACCGGATCGCCCGGCGTCGCAGAGGTTTACGAGCCTTGCGCCGCCGCTGAGTCCGATGGGCGGCGCCGGCCGCCATCCGTCCGGACAGCCTGACAGCCAGGCGGCTGCGGCGGGCCCGGGCTTTCAGGCGGATGCGGCGGGCCTGGCTGCCCGACGGGCACAGCGGCTCTTACCTCCCGGCCGACGAGCGGGCGGCGCCGACTCGGCCACGCCCCGGCAGCACCCCGCGCATCGGCTCGACATCGAGGTGCCGGCTGTTCGTCACGACCAGCACCCCGAACACCACCACCCCGAGCGCGGCGCACGGCACCGCCGCCACGGTGCCGCCGTCGGTGAGCAGGCGGTAGACCAGACCGGTGGGGACGAAGGCCACAGCCGCCATCGTCATCGCCGGAACCACCCGTCGCCAGGTGCGTTTCAGACCGATCGCGTAGCGCACCTCAAGCATCACCAGCAGCGCGTCGGCCACCCAGGTGACCGACCAGGCCACGGCGGCGCCGTTCATGCCCCAGGCCGGCACCAGCAGGAAGTTCATCACCAGGTTGCCGGACAGGGCGACGGCGCGGTTGATCATCTGGAGGCCGCTGCGGCCGCCCATCAGCAGGATGGTCTGGTTGTTGCCGGCCGCCATCACCGCGAGCATGGCCACCGACAGCAGGGTCAGCGCGTTCGATCCGTCGTCGAAGCCGGGGCCGAACACCGAGAGCACCGCCGGCGAGTACAGCGCGAGCACCAGGTACAGGGGCCAGGAGAGCAAGACCGTCCACTGGGTGACGACGGACGACAGCCGGGCCGCCCCGTCCAGGTCACGCAGGGCCAGCAGCCGGCTGATCTCGGGCGCCATGGCCACCCGCATCGCGCCCTCGGCCAGGGTGCCGGTGAGGATGAATCTGCTGGCGGCGGCGTATATTCCGGCGTCGCGCGGGGTGGCCAGCGCGGCCACCACCAGCACGTCGGCCCAGACGATGGCCACCTCCAGGGCCGCGGTGACCGCGCGCGGGCCGCTGAACCGCCAGAACTCGGCGGCCACATCACGCGGGGGCCGGGCCGGCGCGGCGTCCGGGTGTGCCTGCTCGATCGCCCGGGTGCGCCGCGCGACCAGGAACACCGCGACGACGAGACCGGCCACGAACGGCAGGTTCCAGGTCAGGATGGCCGCGCCCAGCCCGAGTCCGGCCGCCAGCGTGAGTCCGGCCAGCACCGGCCGAAGCCCGGGAACGATCACGTTCTGCACGGCGGTATAGCCGAAAATGCTTCCGGAGCCGCGCAGACCGGCCGTGAGCACCAGGGCCGGGCCGGCGATCAGCACGAACGGGGCGCTCTGCCGGAACAGCCGCGCCTGCTCGGCCCCGCCCCCGGTGAGCCCGGCCAGCCAGGGGGCGAGCAGGAACAGCAGCACGGCCAGCAGCACCCCGGCCACGATTGAGGGCAGCACGGCCACGCGCAGGGTGGTGCGCACGTCGCGCTGCCGCCCGAGTGCGCGGGCCCGGGCCACCGCCCAGACCAGGCCGGTGTCGGCGCCGAGCTTGCCGATCGTGGTGATGACGGTGAGAACGGCGACCACCACGAAGAACTCGCCCGATGCGGCCGGGCCGAAGCCCCGGCCGATCACGACGTTGAGGAGCAGGCCGGTGACCGCCGCGACGCCGGATCCGGCCAGGGCGATCGCGCCGTTGCGGGCGGCGCCCCCCAGATCGGCCCGGGGACCGGCGACGCCTTGCTCCGCCGGAGCGCTGTCGCGGCTCATCGCGCCACCCCGAGCGCATTGCGCTGCCCCACCGGCGGGCGTAGCCGCCGTAGCACCAGAGCGGCGACCAGCATGACCACCACCAGCTGCATGCCGTCGTAGCCGTAGTAGACCATCGTCACCAGTGAGACCACCAGGCAGACGTGCAGCCACAGATCACTGCTGCGACGCCAGCGTCGAGACACCACGGCCAGCCAGGTGAACCAGCCGAGGAACAGGAACAGGCCGACGAAACCGAAGCTGAACATGATGTTCCAGATCTGCCCCTGGGTGCCGACCGAGATCTCCAGCGTGGCGGACGGGCGCGGGGCGCCGTTGCCGATCAGCGGTGAGCGCAGCGTGCCCTCGAACGCCTCGGCGTAGATGGTGGCGCGGCTGACGTTGGTGGCGCTGTATTCGAGCCGCTGCGACAGACCGCCGAGCAGGCCCACCGCATCGGCCGCGACCACGATGACGACACCGGCGACGCCCAGCCCCACGAGGGGGACGACGCGGCCGTGGAAGGCGAAACGAGCCACCGCGTAGACCAGTCCGAGCACCACCGCGATGTACAGCCCCCGGTTCAGCGTGGCGAACGCCGGCACCAGGGCGAGCAGCAGCAGCGTCACGGTGAGCAGCCTGACCCGACGGCCGGCCAGCGCGACCAGGGCCAGCATGCACGGCACCAGCAGCGCCACGTTGCAGCCCCAGCTGTTGGTGTAGGCGAAGGGGGCGCTGGGCCGGGTGAACGGCTGCGGTGCGCCCCACGGGTGCTGGACCTCGGCGAACCGGGGACGCACCAGCGCCCCGACGTACTCGTTGCTCGCGATCGAGCCGGGCAGGAGCAGGGACATCGGCGTGTGCAGCCGGACGTCGGGCAGCAGCACCCCGAGCCAGCCGCCCAGCACCACGAAGGCGAAGAAGGCCAGCAGCACGGTCAGGGCCCGGCGGTCGCCGAACCGCCGGGTGTTCAGGTTGTACACGTAGACGAAAGTGACGGTGGCACCCAGGAAATTGCCCAGCCGCATGCCGTAGCCGACCAGCCGCATGGCATTGTCGAGCGCGAGTGCGGCCACCCCGACCCAGAGCAGGAAGAAGCCCCAGTACGCGAAACCGAGCGGCAGCACCACGTCGCGGCGGGCCCAGAGCAGAGCCACCATGGGGACAGCGCAGAGCACCGGTGCGAACGAGGCCAGGCCGAGCACCCAGAACACCGGAAACCCGGCCAGCAACAGCACGACCGGCCACACCGGCAGTTCGGAGGGCGGCTGGACCGGGCGCACCCGGCCCAGCGGGAACCGGCCAGGCGCCGGGATCCCGCGACGGCCGGACTCACCACCGCTGTGCGCGTCACGGTCAGCCGCGTCATGCTCGGCCGTGCCACGCCCGGCGGCGGCCCTCGACACCCCAGCCGCAGCCCCGGCTCCAGCAGTCTCAGACACCGCGGCCGATCCGGCGGCCGAAGCCGATCACCTGGTCGGGCGTGACGCACCGGGAGAGCACCAGCAACGCCGCCCAGGCCTGACGGTTGGTGGGATGACGCAGCAACGCCGCCCGGGCCAGCCCCAGCGCCCGCCGCCGGCGCCCCAGCGCCGCGTTGGCGAACGCCAGCTGCCCCTGGAGTCGCCCGAGACCGCGCCGCTCACCGGCAAATTCGGGGAAGCGGGCGATGAGCCAGGTGAGCGCCTGGTCGATCATCTCCCAGCGGCTGGTGAAGAACGAGCCGTCGTGCCAGTTCACCCGCACCAGGCTCTGCCGCACGCAGACCACCGGACCGGTGCGGGCCGCCCGCAGCAGCCAGTCGTAGTCCTCGGCGTAGCCGCCCGGAATCTCCTCCTCCACCAGGCCGAACCCGTTCACCACGGCGTCGCGCCGGGCCAGGTAGGTGGACGGATGCACCTCCATGCGACGGTCTCGCAGGAAGTCGTGGAAGGTGAGCACCTCGTCGGCGCTGACCCGGGGGATGTCGCGCCCGGCGAAGCGCACCACGATGCCGGTGGCCACGATGCTGGCCTCCGGATGCCCTGCCAGCAGCGCGGTCTGGGCGACGAGCTTGCCGGGCAGCCACTCGTCGTCGTCGTCGCAGGCCGCCACCACCGGGTGGGACGCCGCCAGGTAGCCGGTGTTGCGGGACCCGGCCAGGCCGGGCGTGCGCGTATTGCGCAGCACCCGCAGGGTGCGCAGCGGACCGGTGGGCACGTCGGGGATGTGGGTGTCGGACTGGTCGAACACCACGATGCACTCGATCGCCCCGGCGTACTGCTGGGCCAGGACCGCCCGCACCGCCCGGGCCAGCAGCTCCGGCCGGTCCCTGGTGGGCACGACGACGCTGACACCCACCGCACTGCCTGTCGGAACACTTTCTGCTGTAACGGCATTCACCAGATCACGCCCCCGCCGATGAAGTGTGCACCCGTGGCATCATCGCGGGACGGGCCGACCCCGACCATCGTAAGCCGACCTTTCCGACCATGGGGGCGATACTGTGCATTCAGTTCGAATTCACCCGGCCGCCACCGATTCCATCCGGGAGTCCGCATGACGCCGACCGCATGGCTGCGCACCTGTCGCACCGACCTGCGCGCCAACACCGGATACCCGAAGAGCCAGCTGGTACTGCTGCTCCTGCGCACCGCCCAGGCACTGCGCGCATCACGCCGCCCCTGGGCTCGGGCGGCCTACCCGCCGGTGGCCGTGCTGTACAAGGTGGTGAGCGAATGGGTGCTGGGCATCGAGCTGCCGCCGAGCACACCGGTGGGCCCTGGCCTGCGGCTGCGGCACGGCGTGGGCACGGTGGTGAACCCGCACGCCACCATCGGCGCGGGCGTGATGCTGCGGCACGGCGTGACCATCGGCAACCGCCGTTCCACCCACGACTGCCCGGTGATCGAGGACGAGGTGGAGATCGGGGCCAACGCCATCGTGATCGGCGCCGTGCGCATCGGGGCGCGCAGCCAGATCGCCGCGGGCACGGTGGTGCTGCAAGACGTCCCCCCTGACTCGGTGGTGCACACGGTGCAGCAGCTCGCCGTCCGCCCCCGCCGCCTGCCCGGCACACCTCAGGCCGACACATCTCAGGCATGAATCAGGAGCGCTGGTACACGCGCACGTAGTCGATGTCGTACGAGCTGGGGAACTCGGTGTCTGCGGTCGGGTCTCCCGGCCAGCTGCCCCCGACGGCCAGGTTCAGGCGCAGGTAGAACGGTTTGGAGAAGGCCGAGCCCAGCCAGCCGGTGGTCTCTCCGGTGCGCTCGTACACCTGCTGCCCGTCGATGGACCAGACGATCGACGTGGGCGACCAGTCGACGGCGTAGGTGTGCATGCCCTCGCCGGGCCCCTCCCCCGCCGGAAAGCTGTACGCGTTGGCCTGTTTCTCGTGCGTGCCCACGTAGTCGTACCAGATGGTCTGATAGGCCTTGTCGAACTCCTGGTCACCGGACCCGCTGCCGACGGCCTCCAGCACGTCGATCTCACCGGTGCCGCCCGCGGTCGGCCGGGCCCAGAACGCCGGCCACATGCCCTTCGAAATGCCTTTTCGCACCGGCAGTTCGGCCCGCATCTCGAACCGGGCGTAGGTCCACTCGTGCAGCCCCTTGGTGGAGAGGTGGGCCGAGCTGTAGGCACGCCCCTGCGGAAACCGGTCGTCGGTGCCGGAACCACAGGGCAGCGGATCGCCCTCCCGGCGGGCGGTGAGCCGTAGCACCCCGTCGGCCACGGTGACGTTCTCCGGCCGGTTCATCAGGCAGGCGATCTGCCCGCCGCCGTCGCCGTAGGTGGACTCGTGCTCGACCACCCAGTTCGCCGGATCGACCGTGCTGCCCTGGAACTCGTCGGCCCACACCAGCTTCCACGCAGCGCGTTCCGGTGTGCCGTGGTGTTCGAGGACGACGAAAACCCCCGCCCCGACGGCGAAGAGCAGCACCACCAGCGCCGCCCCGGCCCGTCGCCACGTGCGTGCATCGCCGTTCATGCCGCCCCCTCCGCCCCGGTTTGCCGCCTGGAATCAGGGTAACCGGCACCACCGACAAAAACGCCGGAACCGGCAGGGGCCGCACCCCGCCGGCTCCGGCAGCACTCGGAGGAACTCAGATCAGCGCTGGTACACCCGCACGTAGTCGACCACGTAGTCGGCCGGGAACGTGGTGCTCGCGTCCGGGGTGCCCGGCCAGTTCCCGCCCACGGCCAGGTTCAGCCGGATGTAGAAGGGCTTGTTGAAGGCCTGGTCGATCCACGGGGTGTTGGACTTGTTCCGGGTGATGGTCAGCTTGCCGTCCACGTAGAACCGGATCTCGCCCTTCTCCCACTCGGTCGCGAAGGTGTGCCAGCCGTCGCCGAGATTGCCCGCCGGCAACGGGTACTCGTAACCGACCTGGGGATGCGTGCCGACGTAGTCGTAGTGCAGCGTCTGGTAGACCTTGTTGCTGGTGGTACCGCCCGAGGCACTGCCGATGGCCTCCAGCACGTCGAGCTCACCGGTGCCGCCGTTGGTCGGGCGGAGCCAGAAGGCGGGCCACAGACCCTTCGACTTACCCGGCGTCATCGGCAGTTTGGCCCGGATCTCGAAGCGACCGTAGGTCCAGTCCTTCAGTCCCTTGGTGCTCAGGTGGGCGGAGCTGTACGAGCGGCCGTTCGGGAACCGGGCGTCGCTGCTACCGCACTTCAAGGGGGTGCTCTCGCGCCGGGCACTGAGGGTGAGCACGCCCTGGGCCACCTTGAGGTTCTCCGGCCGGTCCATCAGGCAGGGCAGTTCCTTGTTGCCCTCGCCGTAGGTGGAGTAGTTCTCGGCCTTCCAGACGGACCGGTTCAGCGAGCCGCCGTTGAACTCGTCGGACCAGACCTGCCGCCAGCCGGCCGGTGCCGCGGGTGCCGTGGTGGTGGACGTGCTGGTGGACGCCGGTGGCTTGGTCGCGGTGACCGGCGCCTGGGTGGTGGTCGTGGTGGCCGGCGGCTTGGTCGCGCTCGGCTGCGCCGTGGCGGTGGCCGTCACCGGGGGCTTGGTGGTGGCCGGAGGCTTGGTCACGGTGGCCGAGGGCTGGGTGACCACGCCGCCGGACGTGCCGTCGCTCATCACCACGTCGTCGATCACGATGCCGGTGTTGGCCGGGACGCGGTTGCCCACCACGTTGAGGTCGAGCGTGGCGCCGCTGGTGGCGGCCCGGTAGGTGGTGCTGACCGGGTGCCAGGCGGTGTCGGTCAGCCAGAGCGAGGCCTTGTTCTGGCCGCGCAGCGTGCGGCCGCCGTACTCCATGATGCGCAGTGACACGGAGACGTTGGGCCTGGTCGCGCGGACCCAGGCGTCGGCCCGGTAGCTCGCACCGGCCTTGGTCGAGGCGATCGTGTTCACGCTGTCGTTCAGCACGATCGTCTTGACCCCGGGTCCGGCGTGCGAGATCTCGGCCCCCTTGCCGGAGTGCCCCGCCACCAGGGCCAGCCGGGTGCCCGACCCGACGAACCAGCCGGCCAGGCCGTCGTCGAACGTCGAGTTCTTCACCACGTTGTTCGTGCCGGACGCCGTGGTGGTGACCACCACGCCGAGCACGGCCGCGACCGCACCGGCCGTGGCGACCGCCAGCACCGGACGCCGGCGCAGACCCCGTCGGCCGGGCCCGCGCCCGCCCGGGGCGGCGTGCCGGGTGACGCCGCCCTCCCCGTAGCTCCTTCCCGCCGGGAACCTGGTTCCCGTCGAAGCACCTCGCACCATTTCAAATTCTCCCGTGTGTCGCCGTTCGAAGTGTTGCGTTCGAATCTGGGCTCGAATACCGACCGGATCATTTCCCACCGTGCCGATCGGACGATATTTGGTACCGAATTCGAATGCACCCACGCAACCAATGGGGAGACGTTCGGAGAGATTTTGGGTTCACTTAGCGGTATTTGCGGAACAGACGTTTTCGCGTCCGGATCACGCTAGAAACCGGTCAGCCTCACGTCGTCCAGGAGCACGGTTTTGGCACCCACGTTGGACGAGGACCGATTCAGTGACACAAATACCTGCCCCTCCGAAGTGACACCAGAATCTGTCACTGTCGAATTCCAGGTGATCGGTTCCGGATCCCCGTCCGCCCAGATCCGGAACCGGATCGTAGAACCTTCCACCTGAATCCGCAGCCATTGTTTTCCGGTGCCCACGGTCTGCGCCCCGGTGGCCGTCGCCAGCGTGGTGGTGACCCCGTCCACCGACCTGACCACGTAGACCGTGCCGGTGGTCGGCGACAGCTGCACCCCGTAGCCGTTCTTCGGCCGGTAGGAGTTCTGCCAGCCGCCGGAACCGCGCAGGAACACCGACAGGAACGAGCTCGCCGTGCTCTCGTTCCACCGGAACGAGGTGAGCAGCTCGGCGTCGGCGGTCGCGGCCGGCCCGCTCAGCTGGGCCCGGGCGTACGAGCCGGAGACGTCGGTGAACGACAGGGCACCGGCGCCGGAGAGGGTCGTGACACTCCCGCTGCCCGCGGAGGTGGTCCAGCCGGCCGGCCAGGCATCCCCGTCGGCACCCGGGAAGTCGTTCTCGTACAGCACTTCCCCGGTCGCCGGCCCGTCCGGCTCGGCCACCTCGGCGACGGCGGTGGACGCGGACCGGTTGCCGGTCGCGTCGATCGCCCGCACCCAGTAGCGCGATCCGGCGGCGCCGTCGGGATCGGTCCAGCTGGTGCCGGTGGCGGTCGCCACCACCCGGTCGTCACGCAGCACCTCGTAGCCGGACGGCGAGCCGGTGGAAGCCGACCAGGTCAGCTGGGCACCGGAGGTGACCAGCGAGGCGCTGAGGTCACCCGGTGACCCGGGTGCGGTGGTGTCACGGGGACAGAGCTTGCCGAAGCCACCGAGCCACTGCTGCGTGGTGCCGGTGTACGACCCGCCGGTGAAATCCCCTCCGAACCAGAGACATCCGTCCGGGCCGTTCTTCAGCGCCCAGGGGCCCATGTCGTTGCGCGCCGACAGGCTGGACACGTAGAACTGCGGGATGAAGTCGCCGGTGGTGGCGTCCCAGGCACCGATGAAGCGAACACTGTTGACGTCCGAGGCGTTCGGGATCGGCGAGCTGTAACTGGTGGTGCCCGAATAGCTGAAATTCAGGCAGTGGCAGGCACCGTAGATCACCCCGTCCTTCTCGGCCAGGGCCTGGAAGTCGCCTCCGTTGCGGGTGATGTTGCCGCTCCGGAACTGGTACGTGTCACGGCCGTACCGGGCCAGAATGTGCTGCGACCCGCCCTGCCACACGTCGTCCCCGGTTTCGAGGATCGTCTGCTGATAGGTACTGCTGCCCGACCCGGCCGCCACCACCGGCGGCGACAGCCCCTCCACGTTGGCCGCGCCGCTCGCCGTGGACACCACGCCCTGCATCGGCGACGAGATGAAGTTGACGTTGTTGAAATTGCCCACCAGATAGACGCGATCGCCTTGCGCGGAGGCGTCCAGCTCGAACACCGTGCCGTCCACGTGCGGCTTCCAGTTCGGGTCGGGCGTGCCGTCGGCCACGCTGACCCGCGACATGCTGCGCAGCGTCAGCGGCGCGGCGATCGTGCTGCCGCCGGCCACCCGGTTGAACCGGCCGCCCAGGTAGAGCCAGCCGTCCTGGATGTCGATCGACCGCACGTTGTGCGTGTCGTCCCCCTCGTAGGCGGCGTACGCCCGCCAGCCCGTCACCGGGGCCCCGGTGACCGGGTCGAGCGCCGCCACCCCGGCCGTGTCCGCCACCCCGTCGACGTTCGAGAACTCGCCGGAGACGAAGAGTTTCGACCCGTCCGGGCTGGCGGCGAGGCTCCAGGCGGTGGCGTCGAGCGTGGGCCGGAACCCGGATCTCCACTCCCCGGTGTTCACATCGAAGGCCGCGAGATAGGACTGCTCGGTCTGCGCCCCGCCGGCTCCCTCCTTCACGTACCTGAATTTGCCCGCCACGTAGGCGGTGTCGCCGATGAACGCGAAGTCCTCCACCTCCGTCACCTCGCCGGCCGCACCACCGGTGGCCAGACCGGTGACGCCCCAGGGCGTGGCGTCCGAGGTCTTGTTCGCCAGCAGCGCCCGCACCGTGTCGGCCTCGGTGCCGTCGTCCGCGATCGCCGGATAGGCCGGTGTGGTGATCCGCGGGCGCACGAAGACCTGGGTGAACGGCAGCGCCGCCCGCTCGGTGGTGTAGGTCCACAGGTAGCTGGTGGAGTTGTTCTGCCCGCTGATGTTCGACCCGTACGCGAAACCCGCACGGTAGTTGTGGGTCTGGAGCGTGGTGGTGGTCAGCCGGGAGTAGTTCTGGTCGGTGCCCCAGCTCTGTGTGTTGGCCCCGGTGTAGCTGTTGCTGCCGACCCGGATCGAGGTCAGGTTGATGCCGCCGCCGAAGGCCCAGGTCCAGTTGGCCCGGTTCTTGGCCAGCAGCCGCACCTCCTGCCAGGTGGTGCCGGCCGTGTTGGTGGCCCGGCGCAACCGGACGCCGTCGGTCAGGGCGTCCACCCGGGTGTCACCGAGCAGACCCTGCACGGTGTCGCCGGGGAGCGTCGCGACCGCGAAAGCCCCTGTGCCGTCCGGAGTATTACGCACGGCGGCCAGGCTGCCCTGCCCGTTGGGCAGCCACTGCCAGCCGTCCCGGCCCCGGCCGAGCAGTACCCAGCCCCCGCCGTCCGTGGTCTGGTCGCAGTAGAACTGCTGCGGCGCCACCAGCTGCGGCGTCTGGAGCCAGTAGATCCCGTCCGCAGCCGACGGGTCGTTCTGCCTGATCTCCCAGCACGAGGCCGCGGCCCGGCCCGAGCTGCTGCCGTCCCGGGTCACCGCCACCGCGCGGGCCGGGGACGGTGCCACGAAGGCGAGAGCGGTTGCTGCGACCAGACCCACGAGCAGACTGCCGATGGTGCGCCTCAGACTCATCACTGCTCTGCCTCCGTCGCTCTGCGACACCGGGGAGATGTGACTTCCGGCAGTCAGAGTAAGTGGACATAAGGGGACACGGAGGCATATTTCGTAAATTCGACTTTGAGGCTTGTTAAGAATGTTTTGGCCGAGCCACCTGTGGACAAACGCGAGGCGCCCTCCGTGCCGGAGCACGGAGGGCGCCTGGGGTACTGCCCGCTCAGTCGGCCGAGGTGATCATCCCGGCGGCGACCGTGCGGTTGGTGTTCTCGTCGATCAGGATGAAGCCACCGGTCTCCCGGTTGCGCGCGTAGTCGTCGCACAGCAGCGGCTGGGTGGTGCGCAGACGCACCCGGCCGATGTCGTTGAGGTTGAGCTCCTGCGCGTCCTGGTCGCGGTGCAGGGTGTTGACGTCGAGCCGGTAGTCCAGCTCCTTCACCATCACCCGGGCGCTGCGCGAGGTGTGCTTGATGCCCAGCTTGCGGCCGGGGCGCAGGGCGTCCTCGGCCATCCAGCAGATCATCGCGTCGAGGTTCTGCGCGGCCTTGGGCGCGTTCTGCGGCCGGCAGATCATGTCACCGCGCGAGATGTCGATCTCGTCGTTCAGCCGCACCGTGACGGCCATCGGCGGAAAGGCCTCGGCCACCGGCCCGTCGGCGGTCTCGACGGCGGCGATGGTGCTGGTGAAACCCGAGGGCAGCACCATGATCTCGTCGCCGGCCTTGAGCGTGCCGCTGGCCACCGTGCCGGCGTAGCCCCGGTAGTCCGGGTACTGCGACGACTGCGGGCGGATCACGTACTGCACCGGGAACCGCACGTCGATCAGGTTGCGGTCGCTGGAGACGTGCACGTGCTCCAGGTGGTGCAGCAGCGAAGGTCCTTCGTACCAGGGCATGTTCGCGGACCGGGTGACGATGTTGTCACCCTTCAGCGCGGACAGCGGGATCACCGTCAGGTCGGCGATGTTGAGCTTGTCGGCGAAGCGCGTGAACTCCTCGCTGATCTCCTCGTACACCTCCTGCGAGTAGTCCACGAGGTCCATCTTGTTCACCGCGAGCACCAGGTGCGGCACCCGCAGCAGGCTGGCCAGGAAGGCATGCCGGCGGCTCTGCTCGACCAGGCCCTTACGGGCGTCCACCAGAATGATGGCCAGGTCGGCGGTGGAGGCGCCGGTGACCATGTTCCGGGTGTACTGGATGTGCCCGGGGGTGTCGGCGATGATGAACTTGCGCCGCGGGGTGGCGAAGTAGCGGTAGGCCACGTCGATCGTGATGCCCTGCTCGCGCTCGGCCCGCAGGCCGTCGGTCAGCAGAGCCAGGTTCACGTAGTCGTCGCCCTTGGCCGTACTGGCCGCCTCGACCGCGCTGAGCTGGTCCTCGAAGATCGACTTCGAGTCGTAGAGCAGACGGCCGATCAGCGTGCTCTTACCGTCGTCCACCGATCCGGCGGTGGCGAAGCGCAGCATGTCCATGGTCGGAGGCATGTCAGAAATACCCTTCCCGCTTGCGGTCTTCCATCGCGGCCTCGCTGAACTTGTCGTCACCGCGGGTGGCGCCGCGCTCGGTGATGCGGGTGGAGGCGACCTCTTCGATGATCTTGTCGAGCGTGTCGGCGTCGCTCCGGACGGCGGCGGTCAGGCTGGCGTCGCCGACGGTGCGGTAACGCACGGTCTCGGTGAAGACCTTCTCGTTCGCCTTCGGCCGGCAGACGTCGTGCACGCCGTAGAGCATGCCGCCCCGGTCGAACACCTCACGCTGGTGCGCGAAGTAGATCGACGGCAGCGCGATGTTCTCCTTCTGGACGTACTGCCAGATGTCCAGCTCGGTCCAGTTGGACAGCGGGAAGACCCGGATGTTCTCGCCCATCTGGATCCGGCCGTTGTAGATGTTCCACAGCTCGGGGCGCTGGTTCTTCGGGTCCCACTGGCCGAACTCGTCGCGGAACGAGAACACCCGCTCCTTGGCCCGCGCCTTGTCCTCGTCGCGCCGGGCACCACCGAAAGCGGCGGTGAACCGGTACTTCTCCAGGGCGTCGAGCAGGACGGGGGTCTGGATCCGGTTGCGCGTGCCGTCCGGCGGCTCGCTGACCAGGCCGCGGTCCAGGGCCTCCGGAACGCTGGCCACGATCAGCTGGACGCCGAGCTCGGCCACCCGGCGGTCGCGGAAGTCCAGGACCTCCTGGAAGTTGTGGCCGGTGTCGACGTGCATCACCGGGAACGGGATACGCGCGGGGAAGAAGGCCTTCTCGGCCAGGCGGAGCATGACGATCGAGTCCTTGCCACCGCTGAACAGCAGGACGGGACGCTCCAGCTCGGCCACCACCTCCCGGATGATGTGGATGGACTCGGCCTCCAGCGTTTCCAGCTGGGTGAGCCGGTACTCCGACGCGGTCATCGGGTGATCACCTCAGGAATGTGACGGGCAACGGTGGCCAGGATCTTCTCAGCGAACTCTGTGCGGCACACAAGAAGGTCCGGCAGCTTCGGGCTGACGCGGTTGTAGATCAGCGGGGAGCCGTCGATGCGGCTGGTGTGCAGCCCCACGGACTGCGCCACCGCGACCGGCGCGGCGCTGTCCCACTCGAACTGGCCGCCGGCGTGCAGGTAGGCGTCGGCCTCATTGGTCCAGACGCTCGAGCACTTGACCCCGGCCGAGCCCATCGGCACCAGCTCGGCGCCGAGCTCCTCGGCGACCTGGGTGACGAATGCCGGTGGGCGGGAACGACTCACGGCCAGGCGGATCGGCCCGTCGGGTCGGGGCGGCAGCACCGGCGGATCGTCGGTGCCGTAGGTGATGTCGCGGGCGGGCAGGGCGATCGCGCCGTCGGTCAGGCGGCCGCCGTACTCCCGGCCACGCTGCCACAACGCCACGTGCACGGCCCAGTCGCTGCGCGGTCTCTCGGAGAACTCCCGGGTGCCGTCCAGCGGGTCGATGATCCAGACCCGTTCGGCACTGAGCCGGGCGGCCGAGTCCGCCGCTTCCTCGCTGAGTACGGCGTCGTCGGGCCGATACTCCGCCAGCAGCTTGGCGAGCACTTCCTGTGCCCGCGCATCCCCGGCGTCCTTCAGTTCCTTACCCTCTGCTGAACCGGTCCGTACCTCGAGCAGTGCCAGACCCGCCGCATGAGCCAGGGTGCGGGCGAGACGCGCATCGTCACCACCGGGCTCGATCGTCATCACAAAGTTCCCTTCGCAGGAGCCGAAGCGGCATTGTCTCAGCTGGCGCCTGCTGCTTTTACCACCGCGACTCAGTAAGCACCCGATCCCTTCACCACGGCGCGCAGGGTGCGCCAGAGGATCGAGACATCGAGGGCGATCGACCAGTTGTCGGTGTACCGCAGATCGAGTCGCAGCGACTCCTCCCAATTCAGGTCGCTGCGCCCGCTGACCTGCCAGAGCCCGGTCAGGCCCGGCTTCACCTTCAGCCGGCGGGCCGCGTCGGCGGTGTAGCCGGCCACCTCCTCGGGCAGCGGCGGCCGCGGCCCGACCAGCGACATGTCCCCGCGCACCACGTTGAGCAACTGCGGCAGCTCGTCCAGCGAGAACCGGCGCAGCACACCGCCGAACCGGGTGACGCGCGGATCCTTACGGAGTTTGAACAGCACCCCGTTGCCGTCGCTGATCGCCATCAGCGCGGCCCGGCGGTGATCGGCGTCCACCACCATCGAGCGGAACTTGAACATGGTGAACTCGCGGCCGCCCGCCCCCACCCGGACCTGGCGGTAGAACACCGGCCCGCGGCTGGTGAGCCGCACCCCGAGCGCCACGGCCAGCAGCACCGGCGCGGCCGCGGCGGTGAGCAGGATGCCGCCGACCCGGTCGAACACCATCTTGCCGAGCATGCGGCCGCCGCTGGCGACCGGTCGTTCCAGATGCAGCAGTGACAGCCCGGCGACCGGGCGGATCGAGAGCCTGGGCCCGGCCACCTCGATGATGCCCGGGGAGACGATCAGTTCCACCCCGCGCTCCTCCAGTGCCCACGACAGGCGGCGCAGTGCCTGGCCGGACAGGTCCGGGTGGGAGACCACCGCGACCACGTGGGCACCGGTGTCGGCCACGGCTTCCAGCACCCGGCCCGGGTCGCCGACCACCGGTACGTCGTGCACGTGCGACACCTCGACGCCGACGAACGGCACGCAGGCCCCGACCGGCACCAGCCCGTGCTGCGGCTCGCGATCGAGCTTCTCGATCACCGACACCACCACGTCGGCCCGGCCCACCACGAGCACCCGCTGGAGGGCGAGGCCGCGCTCGCGCAGCCGGTAGATCCAGGTGCGCAGCCGCCGCCGGGAGAGCAGGGTGAGCAGCAGGGTGGCCGGGATCGCCAGGAACACGTAGCCGCGGGCGACCTCGCTGCGCAGGGCGTACGACACCACGGCGATGACGCAGAACATCACCAGCCCGGCCTGGAGGATGCGGCGGTACTCCTCCGGCCCGGTGCCGAGGAACCGGCGCTCGTAGCCACGCTGCGCGGCGATGATGGTGACCCAGAGCAACGGCAGCGAGAGGGTGAGCACCAGGTAGGCCGCGCCGGGGGCACCGAAGCGGGCCACGGCGGCCAGACCACCCGCGGCCAGCGAGGCCAGGAAGTCTCCGGCCAGGGCCTGGCGCTGGTAGCGCCGCATCAGCGAGTCGGGTTCGGCACTGCCCGGGCCGACGTGCCGTCCGGTGGTGAAAACCGGTCTGGAGGTGCGGGAAACGGGCGTATCACCGGCCAGCGGGACCACCGCGTCCAGCTGATCCACTTCCCTGCCGCGCGGCTCCATGACGGCCATCCGCCCTCCCCCGTGACTTAACAATCGCTTGATATCCGACCACACAGCGACAGCCAGCTCCGAGATCGGCGTCGACCCGTGAGGCTTAGGTGAATATAAGGCGATCAATCCCCTTTCATCTCAGAGTTGCCCATAGTTCACGAAACGCCACCTTAAACGGTAACTTAAATTGGGGTCGACACAACGCTGAGTGAGTGCTACCTGCCGACGGTGTTGTGCACTCCCTGAACGCGGGCAAAAGTGCTCCGCGAGAGGTCCTGAACCGCTTCAGCCGCCTGTCCGAGCATGAGGGCGACCTCTTCTCCCTGGGCCGACGCGAAATCGCGCAGAACGTAGTCCGCCGGGTCCATCCGGCCAGGCGGACGCCCGACCCCCAGGCGGATGCGGCCGTAGTCTTTACTTCCAATTGACTTACTGATGGAGCGCAGGCCGTTGTGGCCGCCCTCGCCCCCGCCCCACTTCATCCGCACGTCACCGAACGGGATGTCGAGCTCGTCGTGCACCACGATCAGCCGGGTCGGCGGCAGCTTGAAGAACTTCAGCAGGCCCGCCACCGGTCCGCCCGACTCGTTCATGTAGGTGCTCGGCTTGCCCACGATCATCCGGGCCCCGGGGGCGCCCCCCGTCGGTGCCCAGCGGCCGTCGTGGACCTGCGCCCGGGCCCGGTGGGTGCTGAACCGCCCGCCCATGGCGGACACCACCTCGTCCGCCACCCGGTGCCCGACGTTGTGCCGGTTGCGGGCGTACCTGTCACCGGGGTTCCCGAGACCGACCACCAGCCAGGGCAGGTCGGTCTCGTCGGTGGTGGGGTCGGTGGGCATCGGGGCTCCGGTTTCGTGGTGGCCGAACAGGGGACGACGGAAAGACCGGCCTCCATTGTCCCCGTGCGGTGGCCCGCTACCGACCGGGGGCGCGGACAGACCTCAGGGCCGGTCCCGCCTTGCGGTGGGACCGGCCCTGAGGTCGGTGACTCAGCTGTGTGCGACCGGGACTCAGGCCTCGGCCGGAGCCTCGGCGTCGCCCTCGGCCGGGGCGTCTTCGGAGGAGCGGCTGGCGTCGGAGACGACCAGGACGATGGCCTCGGCGTCGCCGGCCAGGCTGGCGCCGCTCGGCAGGGTGATCTGGCCGGCGAGCACCTGGGTGCCGGGCGCGAGACCCTCGATGCTGTGCTCGACACCGTCGGGAATGGCGGTGGCCTCGACCTCGAGGCTCAGCGAGTTGGTCTCGATCTGGGCCAGGCCACCGGGGGCCGGGTCACCGGTGAAGTGCACCGGAACCTCGACGGTGACCTTCTCGCCACGGCGGACGATGAGCAGGTCGACGTGCTCGATGGTGCCCTTGAGGGGGTGACGCTGCACGTCCTTGGGCAGGGCCAGCTGGCTCTTGCCCTCGATCTCGATGGTCAGCAGGGCGTTCGCGTTGCCCTTGAGCGCCAGCATGGTCGCGTGGCCCGGGAGGGCGACGTGGACCGGGTCGGTGCCGTGTCCGTAGAGCACGGCGGGCACCTGGTGGTCGCGGCGCAGCCGACGCGCAGCACCCTTGCCGAAGTCGTTACGCGGCGTGGCGCTGAGCTTTACCTCGGACACAACAGATCTCCTCAATCACGGGCGCGACCGAGGCCGCGCGCAGATTCAGCTGACGAAACGATATGACGGCACGCCCGGCAGAGTCACAGGCGGAAAACACGTAGTGAGTCCGCGTCGATCACGGTTGCTCGTATCACTGCAACCCTCGCCGAGGTAACCGGACCACTGTACATGACCGGCCGGGGCCCAGATTCGCCCATACACCCGACCCGACCTCCTCTTTCTTGATGATCATGCGTGACGCGCCGCTGAGGGCGGGCGAAACGTGCCTGATCACGCGAGGGGACGGCGGGCCGGGCGCGGCGGCACGACGGTTGTGGCGGGCAGCGCGGGTGCGCCACCCGATCGGGCGACGGGCGGACTTACTGCTCCGTGCCGGGCTCCGCGACAGGCTCTGCGACGGGTTCGGCGAGGGCCGCCTCGGCCGCCCGGGCGGAGGGGGTGCCCGCACGACGCCGCGACACCCAGCCCTCGCTGTTGTGCTGCCGGCCGCGAGCCACGGCCAGGGCGCCCGCGGGCACATCCTGGGTGATCGTGGAGCCGGCCGCGGTGTAGGCGCCGTCGCCGACGGTCACCGGGGCCACCAGCACGGTGTCGCTGCCCACCCGGGCGTGCGCCCCCACCGTGGTGTGATGCTTGTTCACCCCGTCGTAGTTGGCGAAGATCGTGGCGGCGCCGATGTTGGCCCCCTCGCCGATCGTCGCGTCGCCGGCGTAGGTCAGGTGCGGCACCTTCGCCCCGGCGCCGATCGTGGCGTTCTTGGTCTCGACGAAGGCGCCGATCTTGCCGTCCGGACCCAGAACGGTGCCCGCCCTCAGGTAGCTGAACGGCCCGACCCCGGCGCCGGCCTCGATCCGGGCCCCGCTGCCGTGGGTGCGCACCACCGTGGCGCCCTCGCCCACCACGCAGCCGGACAGCGTGGTGTCGGGGCCGATGGTGGCGCCGGTCTCGACCGTGGTGCCGGCGTGCAGCTGGGTGCCGGGCAGCAGGGTGACGTCGGGGGCCAGGCGCACGTCGACGTCCAGCCAGGTGCTGGCCGGGTCGACCACGGTGACGCCGGCCCGCATGTGCGCGACCAGCACCCGCCGGTTCAGCTCGGCCCCGAGCGTGGCCAGCTGCACCCGGTCGTTGACGCCCTCGACCTGCCAGAGATCGTGGGTGGCCACGGCGCGCACCCGCAGGCCGTCGGCGTGGGCGATGCCCAGCACGTCGGTCAGGTACAGCTCGTTCTGGTCGTTGTCCGCGCCGATGCGGCCGAGCGCGTCGGACAGCACCTTGGCGTCGAAGGCATAGATGCCGGAGTTGATCTCCCGGATCGCCTGCTGCTGCGGGGTGGCGTCGCGCTGCTCGACGATGCCGGTGACCGCGCCGGTGGCGTCGCGCAGCACCCGGCCGTAGCCGGTCGGGTCGCCCACCTCGGCGGTCAGCACGGTGACCGCGGCCTGCTCGGCGCGGTGCGCCTCGACCAGGGCGGCCAGGGTCTCGCCGGACAGCAGCGGCACGTCGGCGTAGGTGACCACCACCACACCGTCGACCTCGCCCACGGCACGCAGCCCGGCGGCCACGGCGCTACCGGTGCCGGGCACCTCGTCCTGGTCGGCGATCACCGCCTGCGGGGCGATCTCGGCTACGTGCCCGGCGACCTGCTCGCGCTGGTGACGCACCACCACGACCAGGTGGGACGGCCGGAGACCGCCGGCCGCGGCCAGCGCGTGCCCGACCAGGGAGCGCCCCCCGATCCGGTGCAGCACCTTGGGGGTGCGCGAGCGCATCCGCTTGCCCTCGCCGGCGGCCAGGACGATGACGGCAGCCGGCTGCTGTGTACTCACGGACGAACCCCTCCAGAACGCGATGCCACGAGCTCCCCCCACCTGATTCGAACAGGTACCTCAAGGCTCCAAAGGCCTGTGTGCTGCCGTTACACCAGGGGGGAAGGCCGCCCGCGGACGTTTCGCGCAACGATCCGTCGCGAGGGCCGGGGGCCAGTCTGCCAAGTCCGGGGCGTTCTCGTCGCATCGGTGCGGTTCGCGCGTCCGGATCGTTGCCTGAATCGTTGCCGGAACGACCACCCGAACGACCGCCCGAACGTCCACCGGATCGACCACCCGAGCACGACCGGACGACCGTGCGGACGGGTGACGGGAACGTCCGGACGAACGCCGGGCGGCCTGCCGAGAACGTCGGCCCGACCTCTGCCCAGTCCGGGGATCTCGGGTTACGCTTTCGTAAGTTACGGAACGTAGGTTGCCCGTCGCAGGCAAGCAGAGCCCGGCAGCGCAGCCATCCCCGGCAGACACCCGGCAGATGGGATTCCACCGTGAGCTCTCCGGCAGCCACCCCCGTTCCCCCCGGCCCCGTTCCCCCCGGCCCCGGACCGGGTGTGCCGGCGCCGGGCACCCCCGCCGACGGCCAGGGCACCCCCGCCGACCGCCAGGGCAATCCCGCCGATGGCCCGGGCACCCGCACCAGCCAGCCGGCCCGCCCGGCCCGGGGGGAACCGCATGTCGACCCGAACCCGAAGCGGCGCGGCGAGCACATCGCGCTGGCCCTGTTCATCGCGGTCCCGTTCGTGGCCCTGCTGGCCGCGGTCCCGATGGCCTGGGGTCGCCTGCTGCACTGGCACGACCTGGTCATCGCGTTCGTCCTCTACATGATCTCCGGCCTCGGCATCACGGTCGGCTTCCACCGGTTCTTCACCCACGGCTCGTTCCGGGCCAACCGCCCGCTCACCGTGGCGCTGGCGGTGGCCGGTTCCCTGGCGATCGAGGGACCGGTGCTGCGCTGGGTCGCCGACCACCGGCGTCACCACGCGTTCAGCGACCGGGAGGGCGACCCGCACTCGCCCTGGCGCTACGGCGAGACGCTGCCGGCCTTGCTCAAGGGCCTCTGGTACGCGCACATGGGGTGGCTGTTCGACCCGGAGAACACCAACCCGCGCCGCTACGCCCCCGACCTGATGCGCGACCGCGCCGTGATGTTCGTGTCCCGGTCCTTCGCCGCGCTGGTGATCGTGTCGCTCGGCCTGCCCGCGCTGCTCGGGTTCGTGATCACCGGCACCTGGCAGGGCGCGGCCACGGCCTTCTTCTGGGGCTCGCTGGTGCGGGTCGGTCTGCTGCACCACGTCACCTGGTCGATCAACTCGATCTGCCACGCGATGGGCGAGCGGCCGTTCCGCAGCCGCGACCGGTCGGGCAACGTGTGGTGGCTGGCCGTGCTGTCGTTCGGTGAGTCGTGGCACAACCTGCACCACGCCGACCCGACCTGCGCGCGGCACGGGGTGCTGCGGGGGCAGATCGACTCCAGCGCACGGGTGATCTGGTTCTTCGAGAAGCTGGGCTGGGCCACCGCCGTGCGCTGGCCGGACACCGCCCGGCTGGCCTCGCGGCGGGTCTGACGGCCTCGCCGGGCATGGGCGACTTCCACACCGGACGCGTGAGTTGGGCATGATAGCCGTGTGAGCACAGGCCCCCAGTCCCCGACGCCCGACCGACCGCGCGCGTCCAGGAGTGGCGGCAGGGCCCGCATGACCGGGGCCCAACGGCGCGAGCAACTGCTCGAGATCGGCCGCGGGCTGTTCGCCGAGAAGGGCTTCGAAGGCACCAGCGTGGAGGAGATCGCCGCCACCGCCGGTGTCTCCAAGCCGGTGGTGTACGAGCACTTCGGCGGCAAGGACGGGCTCTACGCCGCGGTGGTCGAGCTGGAGACGCGCAAGCTGCTCGACGCCATGACCGTGGCGCTGACCCTGCCGAACGCCCCCCGCCAGGTGCTCGAGATCGCCGCGGTGACGCTGCTCGACTACATCGAGGAGGAGACCGACGGTTTCCGCATCCTGGTGCGGGACTCGCCGATCACCAAGTCGGACGGCGGTTTCGCCAGCCTGCTCAGCGATGTCGCCGGTCACGTCGAGTACATCCTCGGTGAGCAGTTCGCCTCGCGCGGTTTCGATCCGCAGATGGCGCCGCTGTACTCGCAGATGCTGGTCGGGATGGTCGCCTTCACCGGGCAGTTCTGGCTCGACCACCGCAAGCCGGAGAAGGCCGTGGTGGCGGCCCATATCGTGAACCTGGCCTGGAACGGCCTGACCGGCCTGGAGGCTCAGCCGCAGCTGCGCTCCAAGCCACGGCGCACGGGCGGCGAAACCTCGCATGGATGAGGTGGACCGGATCGTCGCGGCCTGGCGTCGCGAACGACCCGACCTGGATGTCGCTCCGCTGGAAGTGCTTTCACGGGTCAGCCGGCTCTCCCGCCTGCTCGACAAGGCACGTTCGGCGGCGTTCGCCCGGCACGGCCTCGAGACCTGGGAGTTCGACGTGCTTTCCGCGCTGCGCCGGGCCGGGGCGCCGTACCAGCTCTCCCCCGGGCAGCTGGTCGGGGCCACCATGGTCACCAGCGGCACCATGACCAACCGCATCGACCGGCTCACCGCGCGCGGTTTCGTGCGCCGGCTGCCCGACCCGGCCGACGGCCGCGGGGTGATGGTGCGCCTGGAGGAGAACGGCCGGGCCGTCACCGACGCCGCCCTGGCCGACCTGCTGGAGGTGGAGCGCTCGGTACTGGTGGCGCTCGACAGCGGCGAGCACGACCAGCTGTCCCGGCTGCTGCGCGACCTGCTGACGGCCTTCGACCCGGCCTGACACCCGACCCAGCCTGGCCACCCACCCCGGCAACCCGGCCCAGTGCCACCCCCACCCGAACCAGCCACCCACCCCGGCAACCCGGCCCAGCGCCTCCCCACCCGAACCGGCCACCACCCCGGCAACCCGGCCCAGGGCGTCCCCACCCGAACCAGCCGCAGGCCCCTCGACCCGACCACCGGGCCGTTGGGCCCTTGCCCGCAGCCGTTGCCACCGAGCACCGTTCTCATACCCGCGACCTATCATCAAACGGACATAAGTCATCCGTTCGGACGCCCGGTTCTTTCTGTTTGGCCCAAGATGCTGCCCGTTTCTGCTCACCCCCTTGTGGAGTGGCTGTGCCTGAGGTTTACATCACAGACACATGCACCGGGCCGGTTCGGCCACGGACGGGCGGAGGCGGGCAATGGAGCTCTATGCCTACGAGCGACGGCGCTGGCTGGTCGATCAGGCACGGCAGGCTGGACGGATCGATGTGGCGGAAGTGGCACGTGAACTCACGGTGGCCAAGGAGACGGTGAGGCGGGACCTGACGGCCCTGGAGGCGGAGGGACTGCTGCGGCGGGTGCACGGAGGCGCGATCCCGGTGGAACGACTCGGGTTCGAGGGCACGCTGGCGCTGCGCAACACCTCGCGCACCGACGAGAAGGGCCGGATCGCCGACCACGCCGTCGGGCTGGTCGGCACCGCCGAGTCGATCTACATCGACGAGGGTTCCACCACACAGGCTTTCGCGGAACGGCTGACGCCTCGTCGCCCGCTCACCGTCGTCACCAATTCGCTGCCGATCGCGCTGGTGATGGCACCGCGCGAAGCGGTGAGCGTGGTGCTGATCGGCGGCCGGGTGCGCGGCAAGACGCTGGGCACGATCGACCACTGGGCCCTGCGCATGCTGGAGGACTTCGTCTTCGACCTGAGCGTGCTGGGCACCAACGGGCTCACCCTGGAGCGCGGCGCGACCTGCCCGGACGCCGCGGTGGCGGCGGTCAAGGCGCGCGCCGTGGGGTCGAGCCGGCGCACCGTTCTGGTCACCGACTCCTCAAAACTGGGCTCCGACTCGTCCTATCGCTTCGCCCAGGTGCGCGACTTCTCCACCGTCGTCACCGACCGCTCGGCGAACGAGGGCCAGATCCGGCGCCTTCGGGCCATCGGCGTGGAGGCGGTGATGGTGTGAGCCGTCGGGCAGGCCGCTCGAACGACGTCGGCCGGGCTGAACGCCAGCCGGTTCTGACAACCTTGTCATGACAATCAGTAACTAGAACTCACTATTGCGAAGCAACACCCAGCAAGTGGTCCCGCACAGTCAAGGAGGATTCGTGACCAGGACGAAGAAGAGCTGGCAGATCGGGGTGACGGCAGGTGCCGTCGCGACCGTTCTGATCACCACGGCGTGCGCCGGGGCGGGCGCCGGTGGTGGCGGGGGTGACGGTGACGGCGGTTCCATCAACGTGCTGATGGTCGCCAACCCACAGATGACCGACATCCAGGAACTCACCGCCGACACCTTCACCAAGGACACCGGCATCAAGGTGAACTTCACCGTGCTGCCGGAGAACGAGCTGCGCGACAAGGTGACCCAGGACGTGGCCAGCCAGGCCGGCCAGTACGACCTGGCCACGGTGGGTGCCTACGAGACGCAGCTGTGGAAGGACAACGACTGGCTGCACGAACTCAGCTCGTACGCCGAGGCGGACAGCGAGTACGCCGTGGACGACCTGCTCAAGCCGGTGGCCGAGAGCCTCTCCGGTGACGACGGAAAGCTCTACGCCCTGCCGTTCTACGGCGAGTCCTCCTTCCTGATGTACCGCAAGGACATCTTCGAGAAGGAGGGCCTGGAGATGCCCGAGCACCCGACCTGGGACCAGGTGGCCGACCTGGCCGCGAAGGTGGACGGCGCCGAGTCCGGGATGAAAGGCATCTGCCTGCGCGGCCTTCCGGGCTGGGGCGAGATGTTCGCACCGCTCACCACGGTGGTGAACACGTTCGGCGGCACCTGGTTCGACAAGGACTGGAACGCCCAGGTGAACGCCCCCGAGTTCACCGATGCCGTCGACTTCTACGTGAACCTGATCAAGGAGCACGGCGAACCGGGCGCTGCCCAGGCCGGTTTCACCGAGTGCCTGAACGCCCTGAGCCAGGGCAAGGTCGCGATGTGGTACGACGCCACCTCGGCCGCCGGCTCGCTGGAGGACGAGGCGAGCAGCAAGGTGGTGGGCAAGATCGGCTACGCCTACGCCCCGGTGAAGGAGACCGAGTACAGCGGCTGGCTCTGGTCGTGGAACTGGGCCATGCCCAAGACCACCAAGAACGCCGACGCCGCAGCCAAGTTCGCGCTGTGGGCCACCAGCAAGCAGTACGAGGAGACGGTCGGCGAGAAGCTCGGCTGGGCCCGCGTTCCGTCGGGCAAGCGCGCCAGCACCTACGAAATCCCGGAGTACAAGGAGGCTTCCGGTGACTTCGGGCAGCTGACACTGGAGTCGATCGAGCACGCCGACCCGACGAACCCGGGCACCCAGGAACGCCCGACCGTGGGCATTCAGTACGTCACCATCCCGGAGTTCGCCGACCTGGGAACCAAGGTGTCGCAGTCGATCAGCGGGGCGCTGACCGGCAAGGGAAGCGTGAAGGACGCACTGGACGAGGGCCAGAAGCTCGCCGAGGAAGCCGCGGCCAACCACAAGTGATCCCGACGTCTCACCCCTGAGGAGTGGCAATGTCCACCGTTGCCGAAGCACAGGAAGAGAACGCCGCCCCACCGGTACGCCGCCCCACCGGGACCTCCGCCAGGTCCCGGTGGGTGCGGCGGGCCCCGCTGCTGCCGGCGCTCGTCTTCACCATCGTCATCACCCAGGTCCCGTTCCTCGTCACCCTGGTCATCTCGTCGCTGCACTGGAGCGCGCTGACCCCCGGCGACAAGAGCTTCCTGGGTCTGGGCAACTACAACGAGTTCGTCGGCCTCGACAACTACGCCACCGTCTTCACCGACAACCGGCTGCGCAGCGCGGTTCTCAACACGGTCACGCTGACCGTGGGCACCGTGCTGATCAGCCTGCTGCTCGGGCTCGGCCTGGCGATCCTGCTGGACCGCAGGTTCCCCGGCCGCGGACTGGCCCGCACCCTGCTGATCGCACCGTTCCTGGTGATGCCGGTGGCTTCGGCCCTGCTCTGGAAGCACGCGCTCTACAACCCGACCTACGGCCTGCTGAACGGCACGCTCAACGGCATCTGGAAGCTGTTCGGCGCCGACCACGGCCCCACGGTCGACTTCGTCTCCAGCTACCCGATGCCCTCGGTGATCGCCGCCCTGGTCTGGCAGTGGACGCCGTTCATGATGCTGATCCTGCTGGCCGGGCTCCAGGCCCAGCCGACGGACATCCTGGAGGCCGCCCGGGTGGACGGTGCGAGCAGCACCAAGATCTTCCGCTACATCACGCTGCCGCACCTGCGGCAGTACATCGAGCTGTCCACGCTGCTCGGGGCGATCTACATCGTGCAGCACTTCGACGCGGTCTTCTCGATCACCCAGGGCGGGCCGGGCAGCGCCACCACCAACCTGCCCTACGAGATCTACCTGACCACGTTCCGGAAGTTCGAGTACGGCGAGGCCGCGGCGGCCGGGGTGGTCACCGTGATCGGCACGATCGTCGTGGCCACCTTCGCCCTGCGCGTGGTGAGTTCCCTATTCCGGGAGGAGCAGGCCCGATGAGCACCGGAACCGTCGAGAGGACGGGCACTTTCCTGAACCGCCGCAAGAAGAAGGCCCGGGGGGAGGGCGATCTCGCCGAGAGCGGCGGGTTCGTCTGGACCACCACGGCCTGGGTGGCCACGCTGATCTTCTTCGCCCCGGTCGCCTGGATGGTGCTGACCTCGTTCCACACCGAGGCCGACGCCGCCACCAACCCGCCCACCCTGTTCGCCGGGCTGACCTTCGAGAACTACTCGGCCCTGTTCGACCGCGGGGTCACGCCGTTCCTGATCAACTCGGCCACCGCCAGCATCGTGAGCACGCTGCTGGTGCTGGCCCTGGCGATCCCGGCGGCGTACGCGCTGTCGATCAAGCCGGTGGAGAAGTGGACGGACGTGATGTTCTTCTTCCTCTCCACCAAGTTCCTGCCCGCGATCGCCGCACTGCTGCCGATCTATCTGCTGGTCAAGCGAATTGGCGGGCTGGACAACATCTGGGTGCTGGTGATCCTTTACACCGCGATGAACCTGCCGATCGCGGTCTGGATGCTCCAGTCGTTCCTGGCCGAGGTGCCGAAGGAGATCATGGAGGCCGCCGAGGTCGACGGGGCCGGCACGCTGCGGGTGATCTGGAGCGTGATCGTGCCGATCATCACCCCGGGCATCGCGGCGACCAGCCTGATCTGTTTCATCTTCAGCTGGAACGAGTTCCTGCTCGCGGTGAACCTGACCGCCACCGCGGCGTCCACCTCACCGGTGTTCCTGGTCGGCTTCATCACCAGTGAGGGGCTGTTCCTGGCCAAGCTCTGCGCGGCCGCCACGCTCGTGTCGCTGCCGGTGCTGATCGCCGGTTTCGCGGCGCAGGACAAGCTGGTGCGCGGCCTCTCGCTGGGTGCCGTGAAGTAACCAACCTTCAATCATGGACGACGCGGAGCCCACGAAAGCTCCGCGTCGTCCATGATTTCGGCCTTGTCAGCCGGCCGCCTCGGCGGCCTCCAGCCAGTCCTCCTCGAGCTGGTCCTTCTCCGCCGTGATCTCGCGCAGCTCGGCGTCGAGCTTGGCGATCGCCGTGTGGTCGGTGGCCTTCTCGGCCATCTGGGCATGCAGTTTCTCGGCCCGCGAGCCGAGTTTCGCGATCTGCCGCTCGATCCGGGCCATCTCCTTGCGCGCCGCACGGGCGTCGGCGGCGGAGACACCGCTGCTCTCCGGGGTTTCCACGGCGGAGGACGCCGAGGAGGCCGCGCCCTCCTCCTGCTGGGCCCGCAGCCGCAGGTACTCCTCGACCCCGCCGGGCAGGTCCCGGATCTGCCGGTCGCCGAGCAGGGCCACCTGCCGGTCGCAGAGCCGCTCCAGCAGGTACCGGTCGTGCGAGACCACGATCAGCGTGCCCGGCCACTCGTCGAGGGTGTCCTCGATCGCGGCCAGGGTGTCGGTGTCCAGGTCGTTCGTCGGCTCGTCGAGCAGCAGCACGTTCGGCTCGGCCATCAGCAGGCGCAGCAGCTGGAGGCGCCGCCGCTCACCGCCGGACAGGTCGCCGACCCGGGTCCAGATCTTGTCCTTCGTGAAGCCCAGGCGCTCCAGCA